>JBKJNA010000028.1:0-44933 GCA_046596195.1 Acidimicrobiales bacterium
GAGGCGGCGGCGGCGGCCGGCGTCCAGATCGTCACCGGCGACACCAAGGTCGTGAACAAGGGAGCAGCCGACGGGGTCTACATCACCACCTCCGGCTTGGGCGTGATCCCGGCTGGCGTCCAGCTCGGCGCCGACAAGGTCCAGGCCGGCGACAAGCTGATCGTCTCCGGTCGCATCGGTGACCACGGCATCGCCGTCATGCTGGCCCGGGGCGAGCTCGGCATCACGGCCGACGTGGAGTCCGACACCGCCCCTCTTGGCGAGCTGGTGCAGATCCTCCTGGCCGCCGCGCCCAATACCCGCTGGCTGCGCGATCCCACCCGTGGCGGCGTCGCCACAGTGTGCAACGAGCTGGCCAAGGCCACCGAGCTGCATGTGGCCCTCGACGAGGCCGCCCTCCCCGTGCAGAACGCGGTGAACGGGGCGTGCGAGATCCTCGGCATCGACCCGCTCTACGTGGCCAACGAGGGCAAGTTCGTGGCCGTCGTGCCCGCCGACGAGTGCGACGCGGCGATGGCCGCCCTGCAGGCCCATCCCCTCGGTGAGAGAGCCTCTGTCATCGGCGAGATCCGCGAGGAGCCACCCGGCATCGTCATCATCACCACCGGGTTCGGCGGCACCCGCATCGTCGACATGCTGGTCGGCGACCCCCTCCCCCGCATCTGCTGATCACCCGCGCCTACCGATGACCGAGCGCCGCCGCCTCCGGGTGCGGGGCACCGTGCAGGGCGTGGGCTTCCGCCCCTTCGTGTACCGCACGGCGGTGGCCCTCGGCGTGGGCGGCTCGGTGTGGAACGACAGCGAGGGCGTGGTGGTCGAGGCCGAGGCGCCGGCGGACGTGCTCGACGAGCTGGCCCGGCGCATCGCCGAGGAGGCCCCGCCCCTGGCGCTGGTGACGTCAGTGGAGGCCACGCCCCTGCCGGCGGCAGCTGCGGAGGCGCCACCGTTCGCCACGACCTCGGTCGACCGCACGCTCCCGCCCCTGGCCGGCGCCGGCCCTTCGTTCGTCATCGTCGACAGCAGGGCCGACACTGCCCCGGCCGTGGCCGTGAGCGTCGACGCTGCCACCTGCGCAGACTGCCTGGCTGAGCTGCACGACCCGGCCGACCGACGCTTCGGGTACCCGTTCGTGAACTGCACCAACTGCGGGCCCCGCTACACGATCATCCGCTCGGTCCCCTACGACCGGGCCGCCACCACCATGGCCGGGTTCGTGCTGTGCGCTGCCTGCCGGGCCGAGTACGAGGATCCGGCCGACCGGCGCTTCCATGCCGAGCCCAACGCCTGCCCGGTCTGCGGCCCCCGCCTGCGCTATCTCGACACCGCCGGCGGGCTGCTGGCCGAGGCGGGCGACGCCCTCGAGGCGGCCGCCACCGACCTGCTGGCAGGCCGGATCCTCGGGGTCAAGGGCCTCGGTGGCTGGCACCTGGCGGTCGACGCCGGCAACGAAGCGGCCGTCGCCGAGCTCCGCCGCCGCAAGGGCCGCGACGACAAGCCGTTCGCCGTGATGGTGCCCGACCTGGCCGCCGCCCACGCCCTGTGCCGCCTGTCGCCGGCGGCGGTCGAGGCGCTGTCGTCGCCCCGCCGGCCGATCGTCCTGGCGCCCCGACGACCCACCGCCCCTTTGGCGCCGGGCGTCGCACCGGGACTTCCGGAGCTCGGCCTCATGCTCCCCTACACGCCGTTGCACGACCTGCTCCTCGACCGCACGGGCCGCCCCCTGGTGATGACCAGCGGCAACCGCAGCGACGAGCCCATCGCCCACGAAGACGAAGACGCCGTCGCCCGCCTCGGCCCCCTGGTCGACGCCCTCCTCGGCCACGACCGCCCCATCCACATCCGCTGCGACGACTCGGTGGTGCGCGACCTTCCCGGTCAGCGCTCTCGCTCGGGAGGCCGGCGAAAGGGCACGGTGCAACTGCTGCGCCGGTCCCGCGGGTATGCGCCCGAGCCCCTGGTGCTGCCGGTTCCGGCCCGGCGCCACCTGCTGGCCGTGGGCGCCGAGCTGAAGAACACGGTGGCGGTGGCCAAGGGCGCCGGCGTGGTGGCCAGCCACCACATCGGCGACCTCGAGCACCTGCCCGCCTACCAGTCGTTCCTCCAGGCCGTCGAGCACCTGTGCCACCTGGCGGGCGTGGAACCCGAGGTGGTGGTGCACGACCTGCACCCGGAGTACCTGTCCACCAAGTTCGCCCTCGACCTCGACCTGCCCGCCATCGGGGTGCAGCACCACCACGCCCACATCGCCTCCTGCCTGGTCGACCACGGTCGCGACGAGCAGGTGCTGGGCGTCGCCTTCGACGGCACCGGCTACGGCTGCGACCAGTCGCTGTGGGGCGGCGAGTTCCTGGTGGCCGGCCTCCGGGGCTTCGAGCGGGTGGGCCACCTGGCCGCCGTGCCGCTGCCCGGCGGTGCCATGGCCATCCGCGAGCCGTGGCGCATGGGCATGGTCTGGGCCGGCGAGGTGCTGGGACGGGACGCGGCCGAGCGGTTCGGTGCCTCGGTCGACGACCGCTGGGAGGCGGTGCTGGCCGTCGCCGCCCTCGACCGCACACCCCGAACCACCAGCGCCGGCCGCCTCTTCGACGCCGTGGCCTCCCTGCTCGGGGTGCGCCACCGGGTCACCTACGAGGGCCAGGCCGCCATCGAGCTGGAGGCCCTCGCCGCCTCGGTGCCGTTCGCCGACGCTCCCGACTACCGGCTGGACCAGCCCGCCGGGGGAACGGGGCCGGTGGTCCTCGATCCGGCGCCGCTGGTCGCCCGGGTGCTGGCCGAGCGCGACCGGGGCACGCCGGTCGCGCTGGTGGCCGCCGGGTTCCACCATTCGCTGGGCCGGGCTGCCGCCGACCTGGCCTGCCGGCTGGCCTCCGAGGCGGCGCTCGGCACTGTCGCCCTCAGCGGGGGCGTGTTCCAGAACGCCCGCCTCACCGCCGTGGTGGCGGGCGAGGTCGAACGGGCCGGCCTGGAGGTGCTGGTGCACCGCCGGGTCCCGCCCAACGACGGCGGCATCAGCATCGGCCAGGCCGCCGTGGCCGCCGCCCTCGGCTGAGCGGGCCATGTCGTGGCCGCCACTCGCAAGGAGGTCGCTCAGGCAACGGGGTGTCGCCGCCGGGGGCGAACAGGTACCCGGGTGACGCTTTGCCAGGCCGGCGCCGGACCTACAGATCGTCGGTGCCGAGCGATGTCGCCCCGAGCTGTTCTTCGCGGCACAGCTCGGCGACAGCCACCGGTGTGAACCCATAGGTGCGGGCGGCGTGGGCGACGGTGGCTTCCCACTGGTGGTCGGTCATGGTGAGTGGCTGGCCGGTTCCGAAGACGTAGTCGTCGAGGACGTCCCACTCCTCGAGCGCTCCGGCGCGATCGACTCCGGGATAGCGGTCGCAGAGGTCGTCGAGGCCCAGCTCCGGGTTCGACCGCTGCTGCTCGAAGGCGTCGCGGAGCGCTTCCACCATCCGGGCCACCACGTCGGCGGACACGTGGTCCTGCGCCACCACACCCGCCGTGTAGACCCGCGGCCCGAACGGGATCGACCGCACGGGCACCCCGGCCCGTCGGCGGAGCACGGCGATGGCCTCGTCCCACGACCCGATCACCTCCACCTCCCCGTCGGCGAGCGACAGTTTCCGGCCGTCGGCCCGGGCCGGCACCACGACGGGAGGGCCGAGGCCGAGCGCCTCGAGGGCGGCCCGGTACTCCAGGTCGAACCATGGGGCGGTACTGGCAGCCACCCTCGCGCCGGCAAGGTCCGAGGGCCAGCGCAGCGGGGAGTCGACCGCCACGAAGGCGGCCAGCGGGCTGCGCTGATGCACGACGGCCACGAACCGGGGGTGTCGATCGTGGGGTCGCCGGGCCCGGGCGCCGACGGCGGACTGCACGGCGGTGACGGCGAAGTCCGGGGCCGCCGGTTTGCCACCCGCCGACGAGTGGCCCCCGGCGGGCGCCAGTGCCCGCCGGGCGGGCCCGACGAGCTCGACGTCCAATCCGTGATCAGCGAACAGACCGCTCGCCTGCGCCCCGAACAGGGGCAGGTTCATCCCCGGTTGTCAGGTGGGAGCGAACATGCCGACACGGACCTCGTCGCCCGTCGTGGGGATTGCTCCCAAGGCGTTCTCCTTCCTGCCGGCCCTATCGGGGGAGGGCGGCCACGCCCACGATCCGGCCGGTGAGCTTGTTGCCCGCCAAGCTGCCGAGGAAGGGCGCCCCGAAGGCGAAGATCCCACCGTCGGCCGCCGAGAGCCAGTAGCCGCTGCTGTTGGCCACCGGCGCCATGCCGGTGATCGGCTGGGCCAGATTGAGCGCACCGGTGGAGCCGCGGAACTGGGCGTCGCCGTAGGAGAAGATTCCTCCGTCCGATGCGACCATCCAGTAGCCCCGCCCGTTGGCGGTGGACGCCACGCCCACCACTGGCTTGTTGAGCCTGAGATTGCCGGCCGAACCGAGGAACCTGGCGTCGCCGAAGGCGAACACCCCACCGTCGGACGCGGCCAGGAGGTACCCGCCGCCGGTGGCCGCCGGCACCGCTCCGACGATCGGCTTGTTGAGCTTCAGGTTGCCGGTGGAGCCGAAGAAGTTGGCGTCGCCGAAGGCGAATACCCCTCCATCGGCCCCGACGAGCCAGTACCCCTGGTTCGTCCTGGTGGGCGCCAGGGCGACGATCGGCGAGTTGAGCCGTTTGCCCCCGGTGCTGCCCTTGAAGGGGGCGTCGCCGTAGGCGAATACCCCGCCGTCGGCGGCCACGAGCCAGTAGCCCTTGCCGGTGGACGTGGGGACGAGGCCCACGATCGGGCTCTGCAAGCCGGTGGCGGAACCCAGGAACGGGGCGTCACCGAGGGCGAACACCCCGCCGTCGGAACCGGCCAGCCAGTAGCCCCGTCCGCCGAACGGTGTCGGCTTCTCGAGCACCCACAGGCCCGAGTTCACGTCGCTGATGATGATGTGGGTCGCCGTGTAGGCCACGCCCACGACGCGCGCCTTGGCCGGGATCGTCCCCGTGGGATCCGGCGAGTCGGGCGGGACAAACGAGGCGATTTCCGACGGGAGGCCGCTGCCCAGGTCGAGCACCCGCAGCCCGTCGGAGTTCCAGGCCACGTAGGCCCGGTCACCCTCTGTGACTGCATGGTGGATGGAGTAAATGCCCCGGAAGTCGGGGGGCGGCATCTGCAGCGACCGCTGCGTCCGGTAGACCGTGCGCTGCGTCGGTGCGGCAGGGTCGGTCACGTCGAGCACCCGGAGGCCGCCCCACTCGCCGGGCTGGTCGATGAGTGACCCGTTGACGCCGGGAGACCCGGTGCAGGTCCCGGTGTTGGGTGTGGGGCCGGCCACGAACGTCGGGCACAGCTGGGCCCGGATGGCGACGCCGGCCGCTGCGTTGACCTGGAAGCCCGGGATCGACACGTCGCCGGTGAGGGCGCCGCTCTGGTCGGTGGGCTCCCGCGGGGACCCGGTGGGCGGGAACCCGGCGATGGACAGCGTCGGCGGGTTCTGCGCGGTGATGAGCACCACACCGAGCGCCCCTGCGTCCATGGCCCGCCGGGTCCGGGAGATGAAGGTGCAGGACTGGCCGGGGCCGTTGGCCAGCGTCAGCTGCGTAGCGGGGTTCGGGGCGTTGTCGGCGAACAACAACTTGCCCCGCGGGTCGGCCAGATACGGGTCCTCGGGGAGTGAGATGCCGCTCGGCCTGCGAGCGGGGCACCCTCGGCCGACGTAGGCCAGCTGGGCGGGGATCGAGCCTCCCGGCGCACGGAAGATCTGGGAGACGAACTTCTGGTCGGCGCTGGTGTACAAGTCCGTGCAGCCGACCTTGTCACCAGCCAGGCTGGCCGGCGAGTTGACCCGCAGGTTGGACGTCGGCCACCAGACGTCCTCGTCGGCCACCAGGGCCAGCTGGCGGCCGCCGACCTGCGCTGTGGCGACGTGGGCAGCCTGGCCCTCTACCGACCAGTCGTCCGGGTACTTCCACTGGCCCAGCTGCTTGGGATTGGCCAGGTCCTTCACGTCGAGGGTGAACAGGCCACCGTCGAGGTAGGGCACCAGCACCTTGGTCGCATCGTCGCTGAAGCGAGCGTGGCGGCTACCGCTGCGCGGGAAACAGCCGAGACTCGAGGTGCGGGGCGGGGCCTCGCCCAGGGGCGGCCAGGTGCCGATCTGCACCGGACGGGTGGGATCGGTGACGTCGAGTATGCGCACGTCGGTGGCCGGCGTGTTGCGGTCGGCGCCGTCGGGCCTGCTGGCCAGGGACAGGACGCGCCCATCCCGGGTGCGCTTGAGCTCGACCGAGAAGATGTCCTGGGCACAGCGGTTGTCGGTGCCGGCCGGAGGCCGGGCGCACTCGGGCGCCTCGGGGTCGAAGTTCTCGAAGTCGGCGAGGTAGCGGCCGAGAAAACGGGGCCTGGTCGGGTCGGTGACGTCGTAGTAGGCCACGCCGCGATGGGCGAAGCTCCCGGTTTGCACGACGCCGCGGGTGCGGAGCGTCTCCTGGTCGTAATCGCACGAGGCGAAGGCGATCGCCGCCAGCTCGCCCCGGAAGGCGGGCGTGCTGACCCGGAGGAGGTCCACGTCCGGCACCGCCTGTCCCTTGGGTACGGGGATGGTGGCGGCGACAACCGGGCGGGACGGGTCGGAGAGGTCGACCACCTTCACCGGGACGCTGGCACACGGGGGGGCGGTGTTGTCGGCCGCGAACTTGGTGTTGGCGTTCTGCATGGTGTTCATCGGCACGTAGCCGGCCCCCACCACGGCGATGTTCCCGGACACGGCGATATCGCCGTTGAGGCCCGCTCCACCGAGGTCGGAACGACCGACCACCTTCAAGTTGGTGCTCTCGCCCACGCCGGCGATGGGCTGGGTTCCAGGCGAGACCTGGGCGTCACCGGTGCCTGGCAGGCCGGAGAACATGGCGATGAGAGCGAAGGCCGCGGCGACGCGCAGGCGGTGCCGTCCGCCCCGCCCCGAAGCGTGACCCTGGTCCCTGTCGTACGAGTTCATCGACTACCGCCCCTTCTTTCAACACCCTGGGTTCGCTCGGTCGTATGGTCCGACCAAAGGCCGGACCATACGACCGAGGACAGACCATAGGTGACCCCGGCCCGTACGTGCACCCGTTGGCCGCAGGCACGGAGGGTGACCTCGCATTCACCGTCGACCCCCCACGGGGTCGACCGTGACGGGGGATGACAAGCAGGCACGGCGGGTCGAAGAACGCATGCCGACCGGCGCCCACCGTGGGGATGGTCGTTGCTGTTGCCCCCACGGGCAGGTATCCTTTGATGGACAGGGCGGGTGCGCCGCCGCCGTCGGCATGAGGAGAGGGACACATGGAGTCTGGTTCTGTTACGCGGAGAGTGAAGCTCGGGGGCATGATCGCCCTGCCTGTCACCGCTGCGCTGCTTGCCTTTGCTGCCGTGGCGTTCGCCTGCGTCCCGCAGGCGAGCATCAAGTTGGGCACGACGACCGGTCCGGTCGGCACCCCCGTCACCGTGACTGGGACCAGCTTCACTGAAGGTGCGGCGATCTCGGTCTACTGGGGCGGCGTCAGCGGCCGGCTCGTGGGTACCAGCACCGGCAACGTCGGTGGCTCCATGGCCCCCGTCTCGTTCAGGGTTCCGGCCGATTCGGTGAACGGCAACACCATCGTCGCCGCCAAGCAGGTCAAGGACGGCGCCGCCATCGGCAGCCCGTCCAACGTCCTGTTCACCGTGACCACGCCCGGCGGTACCGTCCCCGTCCCGGCCTCGAATCTGCAGACTGACGGCACGGCGAGCGCCGACGGCGCCGCCGGCCTCGCACCTGCTCCGGCAGCACAGCCCGCCGCTGTGGCCACGCCTGCACCTGCTCCGGCTGCCGCCCCCCGGGTGCGCCCGGCGCCGGTCCGGTCGACCACCGCCGTTCGCAGGCCGGCCCCCGCCGCGGCACCCGTCGCCGCCGCTCCGGCGGCTCCGGCACCCGAGGCTGCCCCCGCTCCCGCCGCCGAGGCGGCTCCTGCGCCGGCCGTCGCGCCCGCCCCGGTGGCCACCCCCGCACCCGAGTCGGCTCCGGCCACGTCCCCGGCCCGCCGGTCGGTCATGGTGAGCATGGCGAGCGACGACAACGGCTCGCCCGCTCTGGCCATCGCCCTGGTGGGCATCGGCCTTCTGCTCGCCCTCGGCGCCTCCGCCGTGGTCCTCGCCGGCCGCCGGGACCGCAAGGCCCCCGTCCAGGCCAAGCGCTAGAACCGCCAGCGTTCCACGAAAGGGGCGGCCTCCGGGCCGCCCCTTTTCGCGCTCGGAACCGGAGGTTCCTCGGCGAGTTGATCGTGCTCCGGTGGCCGGCGGAGCCGGCAACCTCCGCGCCGACAGCTGGATTGCCGGCTGCGGCCCGCGTGGCCGCCAGCCATCGGGGCCGCCTGTCGGCGGCGGTCCTGGCCGACCGCCGAACCCGCGGCGTGACGAGGTCCTACCTGAAGCGGCGGGAGATCAGTAGGCGGTCGCAGACGGAGCAGAAGAAGTCCAGCTCGTCGAGCTGGTCGGCCCAGCCGGCCGGCAGCCACTCCAGGCTGCGGCACGTGCGGCAGGCCACCTTGTTGGTGTGCAGCGCCTCACCCAGGCCGGCGAGCGTGGACGGGAACTGCTTGGCCGGCTTGGCGCGGGCCACAGCCTTGCCGTTGTGCACCGCCTGCTCCCGGGCCATCCGGGCGGCGTGGGCCACGGCCGACTGCTTGGCCCGTTCCTGCTGGGCCACATCCCACGGCACCCCGAAGTTGGGCGCCGGCGTCGGCGTGTTCTTGCGGACCCGCTCCCGCTTCTCGTCCTGCTTGACCCTCGTGTAGTGCCTGGTCTCCACCGGCGTGGCCTTGCGGGCGAAGGCGTAGGCGTCGTTCAACTCCTTCATCCTCCGCTCCGCCTCCTTGCGCACGTGCTCGGGCGCCTCCACGTAGCGGTCCGGATGGAACAGCTGCGCCATCGTGCGGTAGGCGGCCGTCAGCTCGGCCTTGGACGCCTTGGCCGGCACGCCCAGCGCCTGGTACGGGTCGACGTCCATGCAGGGTCTCCGTCACGACCTAGCGGGTCGGACGCCCGGAATGCCCACGAAGGAGCCGCTGCATGGGTCGCACCGACGACCCGGTCAGCAGTGCTCGAGGTGGCGGGCCAGGTCGGCCAGGCCCATGGGCCCGAGCTCGAGGGCCCGGGCATGGAAGGTACGCAGGTCGAAGGCGGCCCCTTGGCGCTTGCGGGCCGCCTCCCGACCGGCCAACCACACCCGCTCCCCCACCTTGTAGCTGATGGCCTGCCCAGGCATGCCCAGGTAGCGGTCGACCTCGCTGGTCACGAACGAGCGGGGATGGGAGGCCCGCTCCATGAGCAGGTCGACAGCGCGGGTGGGCGTCCACCGCTCGCCAGGTGCCATCGTCTCGGTGGTGGGGATGCGCAACTCCAGGTGCAGGCCGATGTCGATCACGACCCGTGCCGCCCGCATGGCCTGGGCCGAGAGCATGCCGAGCTCGTAGTCGGGATTGGCGAGGTAGCCGAGCTCGCCCATCAGACGCTCGGCGTACAGGGCCCACCCCTCGCCGTGGCCGGCGGTGAAGGCCATGGTGCGCTGGAACCGGTTGAGGCGGTCGGTGAGGAACTGGGTCATGGCCACCTGGAGGTGATGGCCCGGAACGCCCTCGTGGTAGGCGGTGGAGACCTCGCCCCACAGCGGGAACCGGGTGCGCCCCTGTGTGGGGTACCAGGTCCGGCCGGGGCGGGAGAAGTCCTCGGAGGGCCCCGTGTAGTACTGGGCCGCGGCGCCGCCGGGAGGGGCGATCATGGCCTCCAGGCGCAGCAGCGGCGCCGGGATGTCGAAGTGGGTGCCATCGAGGTCGCCGAGGGCCTCGTCCATGAGGTCCTGGAGCCAGCGGCGCAGGTTGTCCTCACCCTCGACCGCACGTGCAGGGTCGGTTTCGAGGAGTTCCCGTACCTCGGCGACGCTGGCACCAGGCAGGATCTGCTGCGCTACCCGCGCCATCTCGCCCTCGATGCGGCGCAGCTCTTCCCATCCCCAGCTGTACGTCTCGTCGAGGTCGAGGTCGGTGCCGTTCCAGCCACGGGCCGCCAGGCGGTATCGGTCGGCGCCCACCCCGTCGCGCTCGGTGGCGTGCGGGGCGTACTCCTCGGCCAGCCAGCGACCGAGATCGACCATCGCTGCATTGGCGGCGCCGGCAGCGGACCCGAGCTCGGCCGCCAGGGCCGGATGCCCCGCCGCCTCGCCCATGTCGGGCTCGATCAGGCGGGTGAAGTACGGGAGCGACCCGTTGGTCGCGCAACCCCACGTGCGGGCCTGCCCGGCGCAGGCCAGCGCCTGGCGGCGGGCGACCGGCGTGTGCGCCGCCAGGCCTTCGCGCAGCGTGGCCTGCAGGCCGGCCAACGATGCCGGCACGGCCGCCATGCGGGCGGCCAGGGCCTCCCAATCCTCCACGGTGGCGGTGGGCATGAGGTCGAAGCATTCGCGGATTTGCTGGAGGGGGCTGAACAGCACGTTCAGGTCGCGGCGCCACTCGCCTGCGTCGTAGGCGTCGAGATCCGCACTGAGGCGCTCGACCATCACGTCGGCCGCGATCTGGTCGCGGTCGTCGTCCGGCCGGACGGCCTGCACCTGGCGCCGGGACCGGCGGGCCAACTCTGCCCTGGCGGCCACACCGTCGGGACTGAAGTCCGTCATCTCCGACTCGTGGCCGGCGATGCCCTGGCGGGTGGCACCCGCGGGGTCGAGGGCGGCGGCGGCGGCCACATAGGCCTCCGCCACCTGGTCCACCGTGGTGAGCGTCTCAGGCATCAGGTCCGCCCCACATGTCGGTATCCTCCCACGCCGTCCGGCACGCGCCGGCAGCCTGCATCGTGACTAGGACGCGGGTCGTGGCAGACTCGGCGAGGTGAGGAACGCTTCGCGAGGCGAGCGGCCGCTGCTGCACCTGATCTTCCCCAAGTGGCAGGGCACCGGTCTCCAGCTCACCTTCGGGCATCGCATGCCGCCCATGGCGCTGCTCGTCCTTGCCGCCCTTGCCCGCCGGGCCGGCTGGGACGCCGTGGTCATCGACGAGAACTTCGACCGCATCCCCGACGAGCGGCCCGACCTGGTTGCCTTTACCGTCTGGACGCCCGTGGCCAATCGCGCCTATCAGCTGGCCGACGCCTACCGGGCCCGTGGCGTGCCGGTCGTCGTGGGCGGCGTCCACCCGTCACTCCTGCCCACCGAGGCGCTGCGCCACGCAGATGCGGTCGTGTCCGGCGAGGCCGAGGGCATCCTGGCCACCGTGCTGGCCGACGCCCTGGCCGGCAGTCTCAAGCCGCTCTACCAGGGCGAGTGGCAGGGCATGGACACCGTCCCCACGGCCGACGAGTGGGCGGCCGACATCAAGCGCATGCCGCTCACCCGCTACGCCCCGCTCAACACGCTGCAGACCACCCGGGGCTGCCGCTTCAACTGCGACTTCTGCTCGGTCATCCGCATCAACGGCAGGGGCTCGCGCCACCGCGACCCCGAGCAGGTGGTGGAGGAGCTACGGGTGCTGAAGAAGGCGGGCCAGCACCTGGGCCGCTTCGCCTACGTCTTCTTCCTCGACGACGACCTGGCCGCCGACCTCGACTACACCCGAGAGCTGTGCGAGGCGCTGGTGCGCTCCAAGGTGCACGTCACCTGGGGCGCCCAGGCGTCCATCGGCCTGGCCCGCGACACCGAGCTGCTCGACCTGGCGCGCCGCAGCGGCTGCCGGGTGCTGTTCACCGGCTTCGAGAGCGTGTCGCGCGAGGCCCTCATCGAGTGCAACAAGAAGAACCGGCCGGGCCAGTACGGCGAGCTGGTCGACCGCCTCCACACCCGGGGCATCGGCGTCGAGGGCGGGTTCATCTTCGGCTTCGACACCGACCGGGCCGACGTGTTCCAGGACACGGTGGAGTTCGTGGACAACATCGGCGTCGACGTGGCCCATTTCTCGATCCTCACGCCCTACCCAGGCACCCACACCTACTCCCGCATGCTGGCCGACGACCGGATCACCTCGTTCGACTGGCGGCGCTACAACCTCTACAACGCCGTGTTCGAGCCGGCCCAGATGTCGGCCCAGCAGCTGGAGGACGGGCTGCGCAAGGCGTACAAGTGGTACTACGCCCGGTCCCGCCGGGCCCGGCGCTTCCTGCGGGAGACGGGCCGGCGCGACCCCCGCTTCAACATGGCCCTGGCCGCCGCCGCCAGCAACTACGACAAGCACTACAGCCGCCTCCATCTCTACCCCGGCAACGGCTACGAGGCATCTATGGACGACGTCCGGCGCCTGGCCCGGGCCAGCGCGGCTCCCGCCCAGGAGGCGCTGGCGGTGGCCTTCGCCGACGCCACCGCCGGCGCCGGTGCCGGGCCGGCCGGCGGCGCGGGCGGGTCGCCGGCGGTGGCGGGCACGTCGGTGCCGGTCGTCCTCCGGGCCGGACCAGGCCGACGCGACCCGGCGTGAGCGGCCGTCCCGGGAATCCCCCTCCCGGGACGGCCGCTGCGCCTACCGCCCCCTACCGGTAAGACGGAGCGCGCCGCCGGCGCCGTGATACCTCCGCCCGCGCGGACGTCTCGCTGCGGGTTGGTGCTACGCCGGGAGCACGCCGGGCGGCGTGCTCCCTTCGCCCGCCGACTCCCCGCCGCGAGTTGGTGCCACGCTGGACCGGTGCCCGGCGCCGCCATCGTCGTGCGTGGCCTGCGCCACACCTTCGCCTCACCCTCCGGGCGGCTCGACGTGCTCGACGGCCTCGACCTCGACGTGGCGCCCGGCGCGCACGTCGCCGTGGTCGGGCCCTCGGGCACCGGCAAGACCACCCTGCTGTCGGTGCTGGGCGGGCTGGAGTCGCCGCAGGCGGGCACCGTCGTGGTCGACGGCACCGAGCTCGGTGGCCTGGCCGGCGACGACCTGGCCGCCTACCGGCGCTCCACCGTCGGCTTCGTCTTCCAGCACTTCGGCCTGCTCGACGCCCTCACCGCAGCCGAGAATGTGGAGCTGGCGGGCACCCTTGCCGGGATGTCACGGGCCGAACGCCGGGCCCGGTCGGCCGAGTTGCTCGACGCCGTCGGGCTGGCCGCCCGGGCCGGCCACCGGCCGTCCGAGCTGAGCGGCGGCGAACGCCAGCGGGTGGCGGTGGCCCGGGCCCTCACCAACCGGCCCCGCCTGGTGCTGGCTGACGAGCCCACCGGCAACCTCGACGATGCCGCCGCCGAGCAGGTCGGCGAACTCCTCGCCACCTTGCCCGCAGCGCGGGAGTGCAGCCTGGTCGTGGTGACCCACAACCGGACCCTGGCTGCCCGGGCCGACACCGTGCTCACGCTCGGCCACGGCCGGCTGGTGGCGCAGTGACCTGGCGCGACGCCGCCGCCCTGGCCGTGCACGGGGTGCGGCGCCGCCTCGGGCGGGCGGGGCTCACCGTAGGGGCCGTCGCCCTCGCCGCCACCCTCCTCACCGCCCTGCTCACCATCGCCGGCACGGCGCGCACGCGCGTGCTCGACGAGCTGAGCGAGGGCGGTCCCCTGGCGGGCATCAAGGTGGCCGCCGCCGCCGCCCGGCCCGACCAGGTGGACGAAGACGATGCCCGTCCCGGCGCCAGGCGGGACCTCGACGACGACGCCCGGCGCCGCATCGCCGCCCTCCCGGGCGTGCGGACGGTGGTGCCCATCGTCACCGCCCCCGTGCTGGTGCTGCCGCCGGCGGGCGAGGAGTTCTTCTTCGACACCGTCGTCGGGGCCGACCTGCGCCAGGCCGCCCAGTTGCCGATCACGCTTGTGGCGGGACGGCTGCCGGCACCCCGCAGCCCGGTGGAGGTGGCCGTCACCGAGGGCTACCTCAAGCGGCTCGACGTGGACCTGGCGGACGCAGCGAGCGTGGTCGGCACCGAGCTCCAGGTGGGCTCACCCCGGGCCGTCCGCCTGGGCAACAACGTGCGCCTGCGGGCCAGGTGGACCCGGGTGGCGGTGGTGGGCGTCGTCGCCCAGGAGGCCGCCACCGGCCAGCTCCTGATGGCAGCCGAGGCGGTGGAGCCGGCCCGGGAGTGGTCGGCGGCCAGCGTGGAGGGCACCCGCTTCGACCCGCCCACGTCGCCCTACGCCGGCCTGTTCGTGATCGCCGAGGGCATTGACCGGGTGGGCGACGTGCGGGCCCGCATCACCGCCATCGGCTACTCGACCTCAGCGCCCGAGAACCTGCTGGCGTCGGTGAGCCGCTACCTGCGGGTCGTCGAGATCGTCCTCGCCGCCATCGGCATCATCGCCCTGGCCATCGCCGCCCTCGGGATCGCCAATGCCCTGTTCGCGGCGGTGCGGGAGCGGCGGCGCGAGATCGGCGTCCTGAAGGCCATCGGCGCGCGCGACCGGGACGTGCGCCGCATCATCGTGCTGGAGGCGGCCGCCCTCGGCTTCGTGGGCGGGGTGATCGGCTCGGCCGGGGGCCTGGCCCTGGCCCTCGGAGTCGCCACCGTGGTGAACGGCTACCTCACCGCCCAGGGGTTGGCCGGCGTGACGCCATCGGTGCCGCTGGGCGTGCTGGCCGGCGGCGTGCTCGGGTCCACCGCCATCGCCGGCCTGGCCGGATGGCTGCCGGCCCGGCGAGCGGCCCGCCTCCCGGCGCGTGAGGCGGTGGCGGGCGGATGACGTGGACCCGGGCGTGGATGGCGCGACCCGTCGTGGCCGCACTCATGGCCATGGCCCCCCTGGCCGCAGGCTGCAGCTTCGGCGCCGAGGACAGGGTCGAGGTCCCCGCCGCGGCGGCCGGCGCCGGTGGGGTGTACGTGGCCGTCGGGGCCAGCGAGACGGTGGGCGCCGGAGCCGAGCGACCATTCGTGGACAGCTGGCCCCAGGAGCTGTACCGCAGCGCCTTCCCCCGGCGCACCACCTTCTTCAACCTGGGCGTCCCCGGCGCCACCGTGCGCCAGGCCCTTGTCGAGCAACTGCCGGAGGCGCAGCGCCTGCGCCCGACCGTCGTGACCGTGTGGCTCAACGTCAACGACCTGGTGGACCAGGTTCCGGCGGCCGGCTACGAGGCGGACCTGACCACGCTGCTGACCGGGCTCCGGCGAGGGGGGCGGACACGGGTGCTGGTGGCCAACACGCCGCCCCTCGAGCGGCTCCCCGCCTATCTGAACTGCAGAGCCGACGCCACTGCGGGGGAAGGGTGCGGGGACGCAGACAGCCTGCCGGGATCGGCCGGGGTGGTGGCCGCCGTGGCCGGCTACAACGACGCCATCGCCCGGGTCGCCGCCGGCGCCGGGGCCGAGGTGGTGGACCTTGACGCCGTGGTGCAGGCGGCGCGGACCGCTGGCACCGACGCCACCCTGGTGGGCAAGGACGGCTTCCACCCGAGCACGGCAGGCCACAAGGCTGTGGCGGACGCCTTCGCCGCCGTCCTCCGCCGGCCACCGCCGTAACGGCTCAGGACCCGGACGCCCCCGGTTCCGCTCTCCGCGTCATGGCGAAGATCTGCTGGGCGTTGGCGGCGTCGAAGGCCAGGTCGGGCCCCGAGCCGTCGGGCAACATCTTGCGGGTGATGAACTCGTAGAACGAGCCGGGTACCCGTCGGGTGACGGTGGACCCGTCCGCCGCCCCGAACATGCGCTCCACCACCGCCGCCCGGTGCGCCGTCTGGAGGACGCGGCCCGTGCCCGACACCTCGACGTCGTCCTTGATCGGCCGCCCCGCCGCCCGCTCGGCCTCGGCCACGGCCACCACATCGGCCACCCGGTCGGTGGCGTGGTTGAAGACCGTGCCCTCGGTGGCGATCCACGCCATCTCGGCCGACTCGGCCAGCAGCGCCTCGTAGTCGTCCACCGACGGGTGGGCGTGCTGGCGGCCGAAGCAGGCGGCCAGCACCGGGAGTACGGCGGCGGCCCGGTCGGCCGGGAGGGCGCCGTCGGCCTCCAGCCGGGCAAGGTCGCCCCGCGCCTCGTCGCCCACGGGGTCGGTCGACGTGGACAGCACCCGCGCCGCCGCCTTCCCGAAGGCGGGCGAGAAGCGCTCGGCGTGGAGCTCGCTCACGAAGTACTGGGGAACGGCGGCGGGCAGGTCCAGGTGACACCAGGAGCGGCCGGTCATGCGCAGGCGGGTGAGGTCGTAGGTGTGCCTGTGGGCGTAGCCGAGGGCGGCCAGGACGCGGGTCACGCCCTCCTGTCCCTGCGGCAGGGCGCCACAGTCGACCCCCTCCACCGTTCGCACCGCACCGTGGTCGAGGAAGAGGGAGCCTCCGCCCGCCCAGCAGTCGGCCACGTAGGCGGCGCCGGACGGCACCCGCGCCAGCAGGTCGTCGAGCAGCAGGACACCCAGAGCCTGGGCGAGCACGGCCCGGGGAACGGTGGCGGCGGCCGGCGCCAGCACGTCGGGGTGGAGCTCCAGCCCGGAAAGCAGCTCCCCCGCCCGCTCCTCACCCAGGAGCGGCGCCACCAGGGCGTGGAGGGCAGACCGTCCTCCCGGGCCGGTCGCACCGGCGACTTGCTTGATGGACCGTCCTCCCGGGCCGGTCACTGGTGCACCATCCCCTTCGGGATGTCGCATCAGCGAGTCGCTCATGGACCGTCCTCCCGGGCCGGTCATGCAGCCAGGAGCGGGCTGTCGGCGAACAGGCGGCCGGCGGTGGTGGCGGCCAGGGCCTCGTAACTCACGTCCTCCTGGCGGACGAGGCCCCGGCCGGGCAGCGCACCACCGGCGACGAGCTCGACCACCGCGCAGGCCGACGCCGCCGTGGTCCACGAGATAGCCCGCCACCAGCGCCCGTCGAACCGGAGCGGCACGTAGGAGCGCACCACCTGCTCGCGCACCGCCAGGCCTGCCCGCACCCCTTCGGCGGCGGCGTAGAGGTACACCACGTCGTCGTCCACCGGCGGCTTGGCCTGCACCAGGATGCGCCCGGCCAGGGCCCGGTCCTGGCGCAGGTGCAGCTCGTCGAAGAAGAAGCGCATGAGCTGGCAGTGGCCCGGGTAACGCAGGGTCTTGTAGTCGAGGCGGTCGAGGCGGCCCGCGAACGTCTCGCACATGGTGCCGAGGCCGCCCGAGGTGGCGAACGCCTCCAGCTGGGTTCCGCCGATCCACACCGTCTCGAGGTCACTCATGGCCGGCACCAGCCGGACGTGTCCGTCGCGGACGACCTCGCAGTCGTTGAGGTACTCGTTCACCACGCCTTCGGGCGACCAGTTGAAGGCGTAGCCGAGGAGGCCGCTCGGGTTGCGGGGCAGCGCCCCCACCTTGAGCTCGAGTGAGTGGAGCTCCTCGAAGCCCCTCCCGAGGGCGGCGCCCACGATGGCGATGAGACCGGGGGCGAGGCCGCAACCGGGGACGAAGGCCCTTGGTGCGCCGGCCGCCAGCTCGGCCACCCGGTGGGCGCTGGTGACGTCCTCGGACAGGTCGAAGTAGTGCACGCCGGCGTCCACCGCCGCGTCGGCCACCACCCGGTTGAACCGGAAGGGCAGGCACGACACGACCGCCTCCGTGTCGGCCAGGGCGTTCTTCAGGGCGTCGGGGTCGCCCACGTCGAGAGCGACCATCGGGAACGGCACCGACGCCCGGGCCGCCACGTCGGCGCCGGTGACAGCGAGGCCGGCGCTGTGCAGCAACCGGGCCAGCAGCTCTCCCACGTTCCCAAGCCCGACCACGAGGACCCTCGAGAACACCCGAGCCACCTCCACATGGTACGAGGCTCCTGTCATCATGGGTTCACCTCACCATGAGCCCGCTTCCCAGCACCGACCACCTGGCGCAGTCGGCCCGCCTCGCCTTCGAGCGGCTGGGCGTCCCGTGGCCCGGCGATCACCTGGGCGGGCTCGCCGCCCGCACGCCGATCACCGGCGGCACCCTCACCACGCTCGCCGTGGTCAACGCGGCCGGCGTCGATATGGCCATCGAGCGTGCGTCCGCCGCCTTCCTGGCCTGGCGCATAGTGCCCGCTCCTGTGCGGTGCGACGTGGTGCGCCGCCTCGGCGTCCTCCTCCGCTCCCACAAGGATGACCTGGCTGCCCTGGTCACGTTGGAGGCGGGCAAGATCGGTTCCGAGGCCCTGGGCGAGGTCCAGGAGATGATCGACATGTGCGACTTCGCCGTCGGCCTCTCCCGCCAGCTCTACGGGCTCACCATGGCGTCGGAGCGACCGGCCCACCGCATGATGGAGGTCTGGCACCCGCTCGGGGTGTGCGGCGTGGTCACCTCGTTCAACTTCCCTGTGGCGGTGTGGGCGTGGAACGCGGCGCTGGCTCTGGTGTGCGGCGACCCGGTGGTGTGGAAACCCTCGGAGAAGACCGCCCTCACGGCGCTCGCCTGCGCCGCACTGGCCGAGCGGGCGACGACCGCGGCGGGCGCCCCGGCCGACCTCGTCCAGGTTGTGGTAGGTGGCGCCGAGGCCGGCCGGCGTCTGGCCGGGTCGCCGGCCGTGCCGCTGGTATCGGCCACCGGCTCCACCGCCATGGGCAGGGTCGTGGCGCCGCTGGTTGCAGCCCGGTTCGGCCGCAGCCTGCTGGAGTTGAGCGGCAACAACGCGGCCGTCGTGACGCCGTCGGCCGACCTCGACCTCGCCACCCGCGCCGTCGCCTTCGCCGCCGCTGGCACCGCCGGCCAGCGCTGCACCACCCTGCGCCGGCTCATCGTCCACCGCTCGCGGCAGGCCGAGATGGTCGACCGCCTGGCCGCTGCGTACGCCACCCTTCCCGTGGGCAACCCGCTGGACGGCGCCACCCTGGTGGGGCCACTGATCGACGGTGCGGCCCACGACGGCTTCGCCGCCGCCGTGTCGCGCGTCACCGCCGATGGCGGCACGGTGGTGTGCGGCGGCGAGCGGGTGCTGGCGGACGAAGCCCCCCACGCTTTCTACGTCCGGCCCGCCCTCGCCGTGATGCCGGCGCAGACCGACCTGGTGCTCCACGAGACGTTTGCCCCGCTCCTCTACGTCCTCGCCTACGACGACTGGGACGAGGCGGTGGCCATGCACAATGCCGCCAACCACGGCCTTTCCTCGTCGGTGTTCACCACCGACCTGCGGGAGGCCGAGCGCTTCACCGGGCCCGCGGGGTCCGACTGCGGCATCGCCAACGTCAACATCGGCCCCTCCGGCGCCGAGATCGGCGGCGCCTTCGGTGGCGAGAAGGACACCGGCGGCGGCCGGGAGGCCGGCTCCGACGCCTGGCGCGCCTACATGCGCCGCATGACCTGCACGGTCAATGCCTCCGACGACCTCCCCCTCGCCCAGGGCGTCGAGTTCCCGCTTTCGAGTAAATAACCCTCGGAATCCGAGGGTTATTTACTCGAAAGCGGTGGGAGGAGGGCGTTGGGGTTGAGGATGGCGGCGGGATCGAGGGCGGCCTTGACGGCGCGGAAGGCGGCGATCTCGGCCGGGCTGCGGGTGCGGGCGAGCCACGCCTTCTTGGCCGTGCCGATCCCGTGCTCGGCGCTGATGCTGCCGTCCATCCCGACCACCAGTGCGAACACGGCGTCGTCGACCGCCACGTCGTCCGGGCCGACGCCGGTGACATTGACGTGGACGTTGCCGTCGCCGGCGTGGCCGAACAGCCACGTGCGGGCGGTCGGCGCCACCGCCTCGACGACGCCGGGGACGGCGGCGACGAAGGCGGCCAGGGCCCCGAGGGGCAGGGTGACGTCGAGCTTGTGGGGGATGCCAAGTGTGGTGAGGGCCTCGGTGTGGGCCTCCCGGTAGCGCCAGAGGTCGGCCCGGCGCACTGAGTTCTCGGCCACGGCCACGTCGGCCACCGCCGCCAGCGAGCTGACTGCGTCAGCCAGTTCGGTGAGCGGGCTGGTGCGGCCGGCCGCCTCCACCAGCAGGTACGCCCGGTGGGCGGCGGGGAAGGGCGGGGCCAACCCGAACGCTTCGCACACAAGGGCCAGCCCGTCGTCCAGGAACAGTTCGGCCGCCTCCAGGGACGGCACGGCACGGCGCAGCGCCCCCGCCGCCTCCACGGCCGCCGTCACATCGTCGAATGCAAGGAGGGCCACGACCCGCTCGCCGGCCGGGGGTACGAGGCGGAGGCGAACGGCGGTGACGATACCGAGCGTGCCCTCGCTGCCGCAGAGAAGGGACGGCAGGTGGTAGCCGGTGTTGTCCTTCACCAGCCCGCCCAGATGCGACACCACCGAGCCGCCGCCCAGCACCGCCTCCACCCCCACCAGTTGCGCCCTGGTGTCGCCGTAGCGCAGCACCCTGGCGCCGCCCGCGTTGGTGGCGACAGAGCCGCCGATGGTGGCCGAGTCGCGGCTGGCGAAGTCGACGCCGTAGGCCCAGCCCGCCTCGGCGGCCGCCCGCTGCACGGCGCCGAGGGTGGCGCCGGCGCCGGCCGTCACCTGGCCTACCCGCTGGTCGACAGAGTCGAGCGCCGACAAGCGGCGCAGGCTCACCACCACCTCGCCGGCGAGGGGCACTCCCCCGCCCACCAGGCCGGTGTTGCCGCCCTGGGCCACCACGGCGGCGCCGGCCGCCCGGCACACGTCGACCACCGCCGCCACCTCAGTGGTCGACCCGGGCCGCACCACCGCCGGCGTTGCGCCGGCGTAGCGACCCGTCCAGTCGACGCAGTAGCCGGCCACGACGTCGGCGTCGGTGAGCACGTGGTCCGGCCCCACCACGTCGACCAACGAAGAGCGCAGCCGCCCCCCGTCGCCGTCCACCCCACCGATGGTGGCACGGACTGCCGCGAACGTCGCCCCGTTGCATCGACGAGAAGGCGGCGTAGCGGCGTCAGGCGGTGTCCGGGTCCTTGCCGCCCCGGCGGATGATCCCGTTGACCCGCCCGCACTCGGCCGTCAGTTCGTCGACGGCGGCATCGATCCCGGGTGTGTCCCGGGCACCTTCCAGCGCCTCCAGCCGCGACAGCAGCGGCGCCCAGCGGTCGTCGACCTCGGCCGCCGCACGGGCATCCGACAGGGCCTTGTCCAGCACCTCGTTCGACGGAAACTTCTGGTCGGCCACCGGCGAGAGCGCGCCGATGCAGGCGTCCTGGGCGTGCTCGGCCGCCTGCGACTCGGCGCTCTGGCGGCCGCACGCGGCCGTGGCGAGGCCGAGCAGGCCCTCGACGAGGACAAGGGCGGCGGCCAGGCGCCATCGCCCACGGGCCTGGATCAGGCTTCGCCCTTGGGGCCGCCCGCGGCGACGGGGACGTCGGGCGGGTTCCCGTTGACCGTGGCCGTGTGCCCGGCCGGAGCCGGCGCGGTCTCCCGCAGGTCGTAGACGTGGGTGGACGGCCCCTCGACGCCGAAGTGGGGCAGCCACTCCAGCCAGCTTGGCAGGTACCAGTTGCGGTTGCCGAGGAGATTCATGCTGGCGGGCCGATCGGTGGTTGGCGACCGGCCGGCCCGGGAACACCCGACGTGGGGAGTGCCCCCGAACGGAGGTTCAATGGACCCGAAGGTCGCGTTCTGGTTCTACCTGGCGGCGGTGATCTGCTTCGTGCTGGCAGCGGCCGGCGAGGCATGGAAGTACGGCAGCCTCGGGCGCCGGGGGTCTCCCCCGCGCCTCTTGCTCGTGCCCCTCGGCCTCGCGCTGTTCGCGTTCCCCACCATGTGGACGGTGGGCACCCAGGCCTTCTGAGCGGCTGCACCCGGCGGGCGCTAGTCGTCAAGTTCTTCGCCCTCGTAGGTGCGGATGGCGCCGAACCGGCTCTGCACGCCCATGGGGCTGGTCACGAACACGTCGGCCAGCTCCTGCCACGTATGTCCCTTTGTGCGGGCCTGGCCCACCATGATGCGCAGGATCGTCTCCAGGTACGGCCCGGCCGTATTGGCCTGGGCGATCCGGGGCAGCACCGGCTTGCGGCTGTCGACGGCCTGCTCGAGGATCGTCGTCAGCTGGGCCACCACGTCGGCGAGGCCGTCATTGTCGTCAGGCATGGCGGTTGATCCTAGGAGCGGGCGGCCGGGCGCGACAATGGATCCATGCCGATGGAGGGAGCAGACCTTCTGGCGCTGGTGCTGGAACTCGCCGCCGAGGGGACTGACGACGACGACATCGTCCGCTCCGTTGTCATGGCCGCCGGCGGCAGCGCCACAACCCTGATGGGAGCGTGCACCTACGCCCTGTCGCTGGCCAGGGACATGCCGTACGACACCGGCAACGAGCGCACGCTCCGGCTCCTCACCGAGGCGCTCCAGCGCGCCGTGCACACCAGTGGCGAGTCCCCGTCGGAGGACCACTACACGCTGCTGCGACACATCGTGGAGTACTCGGGCGGCTGGTCCGTGGCGCCCGAGGCCGTGGCCACCCGGACGGCCGAGCTGGATGCAGACCTCGAGACGCTGCGCCCGTCCGAGGACGGCGAGGCTGCTGGCTCTTCGTAGGTGGCGGCACCAGCGCCGCCGCCCACGGTTGCCGCTGGGCTCTGGGACACTCGCAGCATGGGCTCCGTCATCACGACCGAGGATCTGAGCAGGAGCTTCGGCGGGCGGGCGGCCCTCGACGGCCTGGCCTTCGATGTCGAAGAAGGTGAGATCGTCGCCCTGCTCGGGCCCAACGGTGCCGGCAAGACCACCACCGTCCGTCTCCTCAACGGGGTGCTCCGGCCTGACAGGGGCCACGCCACCGTGCTCGGCCTCGATCCGTCCGTCGACGGCACGGCCCTGCGCCGGCGCACGGGAGTCCTCACCGAGACGGCCGGCCTCGACGACCGGCTCACGGCACGGGAGAACCTGGTGCTGGTGGCCGGCATCCGGGGGATGGAGGCGGCCGAGGCCCGACGGCGGGCGGGCGACCTGCTCGAGCGCCTCGGCATGGCGGCCGACGCCGACCGCCTCGTGCAGGGGTTCTCCACCGGCCAGCGCAAGCGGGTGGCGCTGGCCCTGGCGCTCCTCCACGATCCCGAGGTCCTCTTCCTCGACGAGCCCACGTCCGGCCTCGACCCGGCTGCCTCGCGCGACGTGGTGGAGCTCATCGCCGACCTGGCCCGTGAGCGGCGCCGCACCGTCGTCGTGTGCACGCACTTCCTGGGCGACGCCGGCCGTCTCTGCCACCGCATGGCCGTGCTCGACCGGGGCCGGCTGCGGGCCTTCGGCACCACCGAGGAACTGGCGGCTGCACTGTGGCGGGGCACCGTGGTCGACATCGACCTGGGCCGGCAGGCCGAGGAGCGGGAGGTGGCGGCCATGGCCGCGTGTGCCGGCGTGCTCGACAGCCAGCCGACTCCGGGCGGAGCACGGGTGCGGGTGCTGGACCGGGAGGCGGTGCCGCCGCTCGTGGCCGCGCTGGTCGCTCGGGACGTCCCCGTGTACGCGGCCGTGCCCCGCCCGCCCACCCTGGAGGACGTCTACTTCGCCCTCCAAGAGGGCGGGCATGCGGACGGTGCGGCGGCCCGCCCGTGATGGGGTCGAGCCCGGTCGCCGCCGTCATTCGGAAGGACCTCACCGCCATCCGCCGGTCCAAGGCGGTGATCATCCCCATGATCGCCGTCCCATTCCTGCTCCTTGTGGTCCTGCCCATCGGCATCGGCCTGGCCGCCCGGTCCCAGAAGCACGCCGACGTGAGCGGCTTCCTCGGCCGTCTCCCGGACAACGTGGTGGCGCCCATCGTGCGCCTGCCGGCGAACGAGCAGCTGGTGGTGCTGGTGAGCGGCTACCTGCTGGCGCCGCTGTTCCTGATCGTGCCCCTCATGGTGGCTGCTGTCCTGGCCGCCGACGCCTTCGCCGGCGAGAAGGAACGGCGCACCATCGAGACGCTGCTCCACCTGCCCATCCCCGACCGCCAGCTGTTCTACGCCAAGGTGCTCGGCGCATTCCTCCCGGCGGTTGCCGTGTCGTGGTTGGGCTTCCTCCTGTTCGCCGTCGTCACCAACACCGTGGCGTGGCCGGTGACCCACCGGATCTTCGTCCCCACCCGGCTGTGGGCGGTCGTCATCTTGTGGGTGGCGCCTGCGGTGGCCGCCCTTGGCATGGGCGTGATGGTGCGGGTCTCGGCCCGGGCCAAGACTGCCCAGGAGGCCAACCAGCTCGGCGGCGCCGTCATCCTCCCCCTGCTCTTCCTGGCCGTCGGCCAGTCCACCGGCCTGCTCCTCGTCACCCTGCCCATCGCCGTCGGGATCGGTGCCGCTGTCTGGGCGATCGCCGTCCTGCTCATCGTCCGCGGCGCCAACCGCTTCACCCGCGACCGCCTCCTGTCGGGCTGATGCACGGCGCGGCTACGGAACGGCGCTCGACCGGTCAGCCGATCGGTACCTGGGCGGTCCGTCCCGGCTGACCAGAGCCGGCGAGCGGGCTTACCGGCGCTTCCTCAGCAGGCCGAACACGCCACGCACGACGGTGTTCATCATGGAGCGGCCTTCCCGGCTCTTGACGTAGCTGATCACGGCGTTCTCGTCCTTCTTCTTCCCCTTGGGCTGCGGACGGGGCGCTGGCTTGGCCTCCTTGGCGCCTCCCTCGGCCGGCGCCGCCGGCTCCGCCCCGGCCGCCATCTTGGCCGCCAGCCGCTCCCGGGCCGACTCCCGGTCGATCTCCTCGGCGTACGTGCCCCAAAGGGGCGACTTCTTGGCCAGCCGGTCGATCTCGGACGGATCGAGGGCGGCCATGAGCGACGTCGGGGGCAGCAACTTCGTCCACACCACCGGCGTGGGCGCGCCCCGCTCCGAGAGGATGGTGACCATGGCCTCGCCCGTGCCGAGCTGGGTCAGGTCCTCCTCCAGGTCGTAGTCGTCGGTCTTCGGGTAGGTGGTGACCGCCGCTTTCAGTGCCTTGGCGTCGCGTGGGGTGTAGGCCCGCAGGGCGTGCTGGACCCGGTTGCCGAGCTGGGCCAGGACCTCGTCCGGCACGTCGTCGGGCAGCTGGGTGACGAAGAACACGCCGACGCCCTTGGACCGCACCAGACGCACCGTCTGCGCGACCTGATCCACGAACTCCTTGGGGGCATCGTCGAACAGCAGGTGGGCCTCGTCGAAGAAGAAGACGAGCTTGGGCTTGTCGAGGTCACCCACCTCGGGCAGCTCCTGGAACAGCTCGGCCAGCAGCCACATGAGGAAGGTGGAGAACAAGCGGGGCTTGTCCTGTACGGCGGCGAGCTCGAGGCAGCTGATGACGCCGGCGCCGTCGGTGGTGCGCAGAAGGTCGTGCACGTCGAGCTCGGGCTCGCCGAAGAAGTCGTCGCCGCCCTCGTCGGCCAGCTGGGTGACCGACCGCAGCAGGACACCGGCGGTGGCGGACGAGATGCCGCCGATGCCGGCCAGCTCGGCCTTGCCGTCGTCGCTGGTGAGGTACTGCAGCACAGCCCGCAGGTCCGACAGGTCGAGCAGGGCCAGGCCGCTGTCGTCGGCGTAGTGGAACACCAGCGACAACGACGATGCCTGGGTCTCGTTGGCGCCCAGCACCTTGGCCAGGAGCCGGGGACCGAACGACGAGACCGTGGCCCGCACCGGCACGCCGGGGCCGATGCCACCCAGGGCGAGGAAGGTCACCGGGTGCCCGGCCGGCGCGTACTCCACGCCCAGCTCCTCGACGCGAGCGGTGACCCGGTCACCCGCCTCGCCCGGCTTCATGAGCCCGGAGAGGTCGCCCTTCACGTCGGCTGCGAACACGGGCACGCCGATGGCGGACAGCTGCTCGGCCAGCAGCTGGAGCGTCTTCGTCTTGCCGGTGCCGGTGGCCCCCGCTATCAGGCCGTGGCGGTTGCACATGGCGGCGGGCAACTGCACCACGGCTCCGGGCAGCGTCTCCCCGCCGAGGACGCCTCGCCCGAGGTCGACGACAGGCCCCTGTGCGGCGTAGGCGGCGGTGATGCGGGCGGCGAACGAGGATGCGTCGGTCACGGCGGGATCAGGCCGGCTGCGAGGCGGCGGTGCAGAAGGCGCAGCGGGTGGCCGCCCTCGGGATCGAGCTGAGGCACTCCGGACAGTCACGGGTGGTGCTCTCCACGTCGGGCTCGGTCTTGCGCCGGGACATGAGGGCGTTCACCGGCTTCACCACGAAGAAGAAGATGGCGCCCGCGATGCTGACAAAGGAGATGATCGCATTGAGGAACAGGCCGTACTGGAACCGGCTGCCGCTGATGGTGAAGTCGAGGTCAGAGAAGTCAGCGCTGCCGGGAATGGCGAGGATGGGCGTGATGAGGTTCTCGACGAGCGAGGTGATCACCGTCCCGAAGGCGGCGCCGATCACGACCGCCACCGCCAGGTCGACGACGTTGCCTCGAAGCAGGAAGGCCTTGAAGTCCCTGAGCATGTGTCCCCCATTCTCGACGTCCGGACTGCCGGTCGCGCCCGACCAGCCTTGCATGCCGGACGCCGTCGGGTATGCCATCGGGTTGGGGGTCGGGACCCGCCGACACCTAGGGTGAAGCCATGCGGAGGCGCAGGTCGCGGCGGATCAGCCCGTCGGCCGTCCCCCTGGGCTGCTCGCCGCCGGCGCGGTGAGGACCGGCCTGGGCTTCGTCGCAGTGGTGTTCGCGGAGGACCGGGGCGTCTCCTACGCGCCCACCGTGGCATCGCTCCGACGTGCCCATCCCGACCTGCCGGTGGTGGTTGCCGCCGCCGCCGCCGGTGAGGTGGAATCACTCGCCGCACTCGGGGCGACGGTGGAGACGGCCGCATCGGCGCCGGAGCTCGTCAACCGCGTCTGGGCCGAGCGCCGATGCCATGTCCTCGCGGTCACCGACGCCGCCGTCTTCCCCGCCGCCGCCCTCGAGCCGGCCATGGCACTGGTGGAGGAGGACATGCGGGCGGCCACCGTGTCGTTCCTGTGCAACGCCGCCGCCTTCCTCAGCTTCCCGACGCGCAACACCAGCGTTTCCCACCAGATCGAGAGCTTCGACGAGCAGTCGATTACCCGAGTGCTGCGCACGACCTCGCCCAACCAGGTTCCGGCGCCTATCCCCTTCTGCGCAGGGCCCGCCGTCCTGTTGTCGTCGTACGCCCTGTCGGCGGTGGGCCCGCTGTCGGACGTCGGGGGCCACCGGGGCGCCCTCGCCCTTGTCGACTTCAGCCTGCGGGGGCGGTCCAAGGGCTTTCTCGACATCGTCGATCCGTCCACGTTCGTCGCCCGCCCCTACGACCTGGGCCCCCTCCGCGACCCGTGGCTGAGCGCGGCCGAGCAGTCCTGGCTCGTGGACCGCCATCCGTACTTCGCCGCCATCCTGCGCGAGGAGTCCATGTCCGACTGCTCGGCCCTTGCGACCGTCCACGCCACGGCGAGGTCGAAGCTGATGGGCCTGCGGTTGCTGGTGGACGGCTCGTGCCTCGGGCCCAAGGAGATGGGCACGCAGGTGCAGACGGCCGCCCTGATCGGCGCCCTGGCCGAGCGGGCGGACGTGGAACGTGTCTGCGTGCCGCTGGCCGGCGACATCCCTCCGTACGCGGCAGCGGCCCTGTCCCACCCGAAGGTCGACGCCCGTCAGGTGGTCGACGGCGACGTGTCGGCGTTCGGGAAGGTCGACGTGGCCCACCGCCCGTTCCAGGCTGTGGGCCCCCTCCCGCAGTCGTGGTCGTCGGTCGCCACGCGGACCGTCGTCACCATCCTCGACCTCATCTCCTACCAGGTAGGCATCTACCATGCCTCGGCGGAGGACTGGATGAAGCACCGCGCCGCCGTCCGTGCCGTCGCCGGCACGGTGGACGGCATCGTCACCATCTCCCACGACGTCAGGCACCACGTGCGGCTCGAGCGCCTTCCCATCGAGGCCGAGCGGGTGGCGGTGGTGGGCCTCGGCACGGACCACAGGCACGGCGACGAGCTGGAAACGACGCCCCGCGAGCTGCTGGCGCGCGACTTCGCGGCCACCGATTTCGCCCTGGTGCTCGGCACGAACTACGCCCACAAGAACCGGGACCTGGCCATCGACGTCGTGGTGGACCTGCGCAAGCGCGGCCACGACCTGTCGCTCGTACTGGCCGGAGCCGCAGTGCCGTTCGGGTCGTCGCGGGCCCAGGAGGCGCAGCGGGCACCGGGCGAGGGCTGGGTGTTCGCCATCCCCGATGCCACATCGGCGGAGCGCAACTGGCTCCTCCGCCACGCCGCCATGGTGGTGTACCCCACCTCCGCCGAGGGATTCGGGATGGTCCCCTACGAGGCGGCGCGATTCGGCACGCCCACGGTCATGGTGCCGTTCGGGCCCCTGGGCGAGGTCGGCGGCGACCTTCCCGTCCACGCGCGTGATTGGAGCCCGAAAGCGCTCGCCGACGCCGCCGAGCAGTTGCTTGACGATCCGGAGGTCGCCCAGCTCCAAGTCGTCGCCGCCCTGCGAGCGGGCCGGGATTTCACGTGGGCCGCCACCGCTGCCAAGCTGGTCGACGTCTACCGGTCGCTCCTGGCGGCACCGGCCAGAGGAGGCGGCGAAGGACGATGACGGAGCACGACATGAGGATGATCAAGCCGGACTCCGAGGGCACCGAGCCCGCCGGCGACCCGGCGCCGGACATCGACCGACTCTCGCTCATCCATGCCCTCCACGACTTCGAGGTGGCCAACGCCCGGGTGGTCGACCTCACCCAGCGCCTCATCGGTACCGGTCGCGAGCTGGCGGCGGCCAAGGAGGACGTGGCCGCGCTGCAGGGCGAATACGAGACCCTGCGCATCGCCCACGAGCAGATCCAGCGCTCCCGGGCGTTCAAGCTGGCCACCCGGATCGGGGCCATCCGCAATCTTCTCTAGGGCCGGCACGGCCCAGGCGTGCACCATCGTCGCGAGGAACTACCTCGCCTACGCACGCGTCCTGGCGGCGTCGTTCCTCGAGCACCATCCGGGGTGGCGGTTCACCGTCGTGGTGGTCGATGCCGAACCTGGCGAGATCGGCACCGGCGAGGCGTTCCGCGTGCTGCGACCGGCCGAGTTGGGCATCCCGGACGACGAGTGGCACCGAATGGCGACGATCTACGACGTCACCGAGTTCTCCACCGCATTGAAGCCGTTCGTCCTCCGCCATCTCCTCGCCGAGGAACCCGGCCCGATCGTCTACCTGGACCCTGACATCGAGGTGCACGCCCCGTTCGGCGAGGTGGCCGGCCTGGCGCTCCGGCACGGCATCGTCCTCACGCCGCATGTGCTCCGACCGATGCCGCGCGACGGGTACACGCCGACGGAGGCGAACATCCTCATCTCAGGCATCTACAACCTGGGCTTCATAGCGGTGGGCCCGACAGCCGCCCCCTTCCTCGACTGGTGGGGCGAGCGCCTGCGGCGCGATGCCGTCATCGACCCGCGCCGGGGCCTGTTCACCGACCAGCGCTGGATCGACTTCGTACCGGTGCTGTTCGACCATCACATCGTGCGCAGCCCGGCCTACAACGTGGCCTACTGGAACATCTTCCAGCGGTCCCTCACCATCGGGGCCGGCGGCTACGAGGTCGACGGCGAACCGCTGCGCTTCTACCACTTCAGCGGCTTCGACCACCGGAGCCCCGAGACCCTCTCCAAGCACGCGGGGAAGCGCCCGCGGACATCGCTGGACGGCTCCCCCGTCCTGGCCCGGCTCTGCCGCAACTACGCCGGCCGCCTGCTCGCCGCCGGCCACCACGACGCCTGCATGGCCCCGTACGGCCTGGGGACCTTCCCCAACGGCCTGCGCCTCGACACTCGAGAGCGGCAGGTCCTCCGGGCCGTTATCGACGACCCACCCGGCGAGGGTGCTCCGCCGGACCCGTTCACGCCAGGCGGTCCCGACCGGCTGCTGCATTGGCTCCGCACGCCCGACGCCACCGGCGACGGCACCGGCGTTGCCTCGCGGTACCTCGCCGCCTTCTGGAACGAGCGGCCCGACGTCCGGTCCGCGTTCCCGGAGCTCAGCGGCCCCACCGGCGGGCGATTCCTCGAGTGGGCCGCCCATGACCCCGCTCTGGACGCCGAGGTCGGCCACCCTTCGCTGCGGACGACGGCAGGGAGCGCACCGGAGAAGTCCGCCCGACACGTCACCGCCCCGCCGCCGGCCTCCGTCGACGTCCTGGCACCCGGCGTCACCGTGGCCGGCTATTTCACGGCCGAGCTCGGCGTGGGCCAGGCCGCCCGTCTCCTGCTGGCCGGCATCGAGGAGGCGGGCATCCCGTTCTCCACCGTCACGTATGAGCGCACCCCGAGCTCGCAGGCCCACCCGTTCCGTTCCCACGGCGAGGCCCAGCGGTTCGACGTGAACATCATCTGCGTCAACGCCGATCAGACGCCGATCTTCGCCCGGGACATGGGCGAACGGTTCATGCGGGGGCCGTACAACATCGGGCTGTGGTTCTGGGAGGTCGAGGTCCTCCCGCCTTCGATGCACGGGGCCTTCGACCACGTGGACGAGGTGTGGGTGGCTAGCGAGTTCGTCGCCGAGACGCTGCGGCCGCTCACCGCCAAGCCCGTCCACGTCGTGCCCCTGCCGGCCCTCGTCCCATCGCACCCGACCCACGTCACCCGCCAGGATTTGGACCTGCCTGACGCCTTCCTCTTCCTGAGCTCGTTCGACTTCTACAGCGTGGTGGGACGCAAGAACCCGGTCGACCTCATCGACGCCTTCGCCAAGGAGTTCGCGCCCGGCGAGGCGGCGCTGGTCCTCAAGACGATCAACGGGTCGGACGTCGAAGGGAGCCTGGAGGCGCTGCGGAAGCACGCGTCCTGTCACCCCGATATCCACGTGCTGGACGGGTACCTGCCGGCGGCCACCATGCGGGCCCTGACCGGCCTGGCCGACTGCGTCGTGTCGCTCCACCGTTCAGAGGGGTTGGGCCTGTCCCTTCTCGAGGCCATGGCCTTGGCCAAGCCCGTGATCGCCACCGGCTACTCCGGCAACCTGGCCTTCATGGACGACGAGAACAGCTTCCTCGTCGGCTACGACCTGGTGCCGGTCGGCGGCGGCAACGAGCCCTACCCGGCCCATGCCCGCTGGGCCCAGCCCCGCGTCGACGATGCCGCCCGCCTCATGCGCCTCGTGGTCGACAACCGCCAGGCGGGCGTCGCCCGTGGCCTGGCGGCCCGGCGGGCGGTCTCCGAGCGCAACACGCCCGCCCGCACCGCCGCCTTCATCGAGTCCCGGCTGCGGGACATCCGCGCCAGGGGCGCCGCACTGGTGCCCTGAGACCGCAACAGCAGGTTGTGCAGGCGGCCGCCAACCGTCCCATCAGTCGTGCTCCTTGCACTCATCGAAGGCAAACGGCGTCCGGCCCGTCTCCGGGCTGTCGTCGCCGGCCTTCTGCCAAGCGGTGCGGCCGGTGATGCCCTCCAGGTCGCCTTCAGGGCGGCGCAACAAGACGTAGACGCCGTCGATGCAGTCGACCGTGAAGAGCATTGCCTGCCTCAGAGCGGGCACTTCTCCAGCACCGCCTGCGAGTGGTCGAGGTCGATGAAGCGCTGGCCGGCGGCGTGATTCTTGATCTCGATGGCGCCCGAGCTGGCCAGCTCAGCGCCGCCCGACGGGTTCTGGCGGGGCGCAGCGACCGCCGCTTGGTCGCTGACGGGCACCCGGCCGCTTGTGCTCGCGCCCGTCGCTCGCCGTTCCGCCTTCACCGCGTCGACGAGATTCTGCAGATCCTGGCAACTGGCCCGCTCGCTGGCGAGCCAGCCCTCGCGGTTGCCGAGCAGTTCGGCGTCGAGGCCCGGTTGGCTCGAGCAGCCCGGATCGGTGTCGCGCATTGTGGCCTGGGCGTCGTCCCACACGAAGGTCACGGTGCGGGCCTGTGCGTCGTAGTTGATCTCTTGGGCGCCGGTCCACAGGTAAGGGAGGGCCTCGCAGCGGGTGGACTTCGGTGCCGAACTCTGACCGGCCGAGACAGCGACCGCCGCGCCTGCGAGCAGGACGACGGTCGCGGCAAGAGCGCCGAGGCGGCGTCGCTTGGTGGTCCTGGTCGTGGTCATTCCGCTCTTCCTCAAGGGTAGATGCTGCTCACGGACGCGGAGCACTACCTTTTCCTGGTGCGACTCCCGTTCGGCCACAACCGCCGGGGCAACCAACCGGCCGGCGACGAGCGAACCGTGTTCGCCGAGTCAGTGGGCCACATCCCGGTGCGCTCGGTCACCTACCTGGGGCACCCGTTCGTCTACCCGCCGGACAGCGCTGTGGGGCAGGCCATCGGCAGGGAGTGGGAGTGGGACGCCGTGCTCCGCCCCATGGTGGAGGCGCTGGTGGCCGAGGTCGACCCGATCATCTGCGAGGTCGGGACCAACATCGGGGCGAGCATCCTCGAGATCCTGATGGTGAAACCGAAGGCGCGCATCTTCTCCTTCGAGCCCTCCGACGCCTTCCGGGCGGTGCTGCTGGAGAACCTCCGCCTGGCCGGCTTCGCTACGCAGGAGGTGCTGCCCTACATCGTCGGTTCGGCGCCCGGCGAGGGCTTTATCTACACCGACGCCACCAGCGGCTCGGTGCAGGACCTGCCGCACTACGCCCACAGCCAGCCGGCGCGGGTGGTGAGCCTCGACGAGATCCTGGAGGGCTGCGCGCCGGTGCGGTTCATCAAGATCGACACCGACGGCAACGACGTCGAGGTGCTCCGGGGGGCCGCCGGGATCCTCGCCCGTGACCGGCCGGCGGTGTTCTTCGAATTCTGCCCGAGCCTCATGATCGCCGACCCGATTGTCGAGCTGGACTGGCTCCAGGCCGCCGGGTACCCCCAGCTCGTCTGCTTCGACCACCTCGGCCACGCCGTCGGGGTCACCGAAGACGCCGGGCAGGCCGTGCGGTGGTCAGTCGACCACGGCTACTGCGACATCCTCGCCCCGCCCGACATCGAGGCTGCACGGCCGCTCGTCGAAGCCTTCCTGGCCTCGTCCCGCCACCTCGGCCAGGCCGGCTGAACGCCGGCCCGCCCGCCTACGCCGCGGGCCGCCTCCCCAGCACGCGGAGGCCCCGCTTGGCGATCGACGCCGCCGCCGGGAACCCGCTCGATACCCGGGACAGCCGGCGGGCCACGGCGATACCGGTGGGGCCGAGGCCCCCGAGCAGCCTGCGGGTGGAGTCGAGGTCCTCGCGTACGGCGATGACCGTGCGCTGCAGCACGGCGGCGTGGTCCTCCGCCGCCTGGAGGGCGCCGTGGCGGAGCGCCTCGCACTCGGTCCGGATGTTGGTGAGGGCGCGGTCCATTTTCTCGTACTCCGCCCGCAGGCGGCCGAGCTGGTCCGGCATCGACCCGAGTTGCGCCTGCAGCGCCTCGTTCTTGGCCCGGGCGGCGGCCAGGTACCGCTCGTACGACGTCGCCGCCAGCCGCAGGTCCTCGAGTTGGCGCACGTGCTCGTGCACCACGTAGTTGTCGAAGATGTTCACAGGGACCTCGAACACCTCGCGCAGGTGCAGGTCCTCCTCGCGGATGTAATAGCGGTTGAGGCCGTCGAAGGTGGCGAAGGTGTAGCCGGCGGCCAGGAGGATCTTCTCCCAGTCCTCGTGGGCGGGCACGGCCGAACCTGGCTTGGTTGCCTCGACGAGCACGATGCGGGGCCGGAAGCGCTCGAAGTCGGCGCCCTCCAGGACGTGGCGCTCGAAGCCCTCGACGTCGACGGACAGGAAGTCGATGGTGGTCGTGCCGACGTGCTCCTCGCAGACGGCGGCAAGAGTCGTGACCGGGACGGTGCGCTCGACGAGCTTCCAGCCGGCCTCGCGGTGGTGGCGGGCGATCTCGGGCGAGAACGACGACAGCCCCGTGCCCGGCGGCGACTCGAACAGCGTGAGCGAGCCCTCCTCGTCGGAGATGCCCACGTTGAGGTTGACGTCGCGGTCGCGGTCCGCCGCCAGCCGGCCGAACACCTCGGGCACCGGCTCGATGTTGATGCCGTGCCAGCCCTGGTCGTAGAAGTGCTTGGTGACCGAGTGGACCACCGGGTCGTGGGCGCCGACGTCGATGTAGAAGCCTTTGATCCCCCGGGCGAAGGCACGGTCCAGCAGGACGTCCTCACGGTTCTGGGCGAAGGAGGTGAAGCTCATCTGCCGTTCCTTCCGTTGCTGTGCGTGGGCGCCCACCAACCGGCAGCCGCCCGCACGGTTTCTTCCGGGTCGGCCTGGAGACGGGTGAGGGCAGCGGCGATGGCCGGGTGGGCCAAGGTGTCGGGCGCCTCGGCCGACAGCACCTGGGCGATGTAGGCGCGGCAGTGCAGGTTGGGGCTGGCGCTCTCGGCCACGAACCTGTCGATACGCGCCGCCGGCGACAATGACGGCTCAACGGTCCACCGCGCGGGCCGGGAGGCGCCCTTCTTGAGCGCCAGCAGGTCGACCTCGGTCTGGGGCTGGGCGTCGCCGGTGCGGACGTGGATCAGCCGGTCGGGCTCGACGATGTAGCCGGTGTACCCCGCCGCCTCCAGCTCGCGCACGATGTCGTTGGGCTCGATGCCGGCCAGGCGGAGCGTGTGCCCGTTGGACTCGAACAGCAGAGCCGGCGCGGCGGGCCCGGCGAGCATCCTGCTCATCCCCCGCAGGGCGCGCAGCTCGGACCCCTCGACGTCCATCTTCACGAAGGCGGCGCCACCCCATCCGAACTCGAACAACAGCTCGTCGACGGTGACCGCCGGCACGGTGGTCTCCGACGGAGTCGCGTCGTCGGACGTGACACGGCCCCACGGACCATTGGACGAGAACGTGACGTCGGCCGGCCCGTCCATGGCGGCGGCACGGACCACGTGCAGCTCGCTGAAGCCGTTGAGCGCGGCGCTGGCCCGCAGCATGGCCGCGTTCTCCGCCGACGCCTCGACGGCCAGGACCTTGCACCCGAGAGCGGCCGCCGCCAGCGCGAAGGTGCCGACGTGCGCCCCCAGGTCGAGGACGCACTGACCGGGAACCACCATGGCCAGCATCAGGTCGACCAGGAACAGGTTGGCGGGGACGATCCCGTGGCCGGCGGCGAAGTAGTCGGCAATGGGATCCCCGATGGTGGGGTCGACCACGACCTTGAACCGGATGTCCTCGTTGAAGACCACCTCGGCGACCGTCCAGTTCGGCGCAAGCTCAAAGTCGACGGCGCCATCAGCCCTGTCGAGGAGGGCGAGCTGCGTGGTGGCGAGCCGGATGACCTCGTCACAGTTCGCCTCGACCACCGACGCGAACTCGCGCGTGGTGTCGACCCAGCGCCCGACCTTCGAGACCTGATCGTCGAGCACGGCCACCCTCACGGCGGCTCTCTCTTCGCTCGAGGCGATCACGGCCACGTCTTCCTCGAGTCGCTCGGCGTGGTCCGCCCACGAAACGGGTGCCGGGCTCGACACGGCCGGGGCTGCGGGCGCCGGCTCGTCGGCCTTGGCGCCCGATGCACCTGCCCGGCAGAGGGCGGCGGCCTTGTTGCTCTCGGCGATGGACAGCTGGACCTCGCCGGTGGGGCGGGCCCACTCGTTCGGGGTGACCGGGTAGTTGTCGGGCTTGCGCAGCGCCAGGTGCACCGAGCCGAACACGTACCCGTCGTGCACCATCACGACGTGGGGGAAGTCCCAGAAGGCGAACTCGGTGGGCTGGGCGGCGGGGCCGATCTCCGCCATCCGCGCGTCGTGGTCAATCTTCGACGCCACCAGCCCGCGCTGGGTGGCCAGGGTGGCCTCCGACACGGTGTCGTCGAACTCGTCGACCGGCTCCAGGCCGCTGGCCTCGACGATGAACCGACGGATCTGCTCCGCCGAGAACAGCAGCGTGAGCCCGGGCCAGCCCATCCCGCCGGGCGGGCCGGTCAGCTTGAACTCGGTGGAGACGCTCAGGATGCCGCCCGGCTTGAGCACGCGGCCCATCTCGTAGGCCGCATGGGCGACGTCGAGCAGCTGCCCGAAGTGCTCGATGGAGCCCGACGAGAAGATGCCGTCGAACATGTTGTCCGGGTACCGCAGGGATCTGGCGTCCATGTGCTGGACCACGAGGCGTGTGGGGTCGAAGTCGTACGGCGCCAGCGCCTCTGGCTCCACGAGCATGGTCATGGGCGCTATGGCGTCCCACTCCTCGGCGAACAGGTAGCGGTCGGTCGCAAAGACCTGGTGCACGTGGCGGCTGAGGTAGAAGACAGTGTCCTCCGTGCCGACGGCGACACCGAGGATCGTGGCGTCGGGCCGCAGGGCGCCGTGGTCGCGCAGCGTGCGCACGGCCATCGCGACCTCCCAGTCCTTGCGGTGCTCGCTCCCGACCGGGAAGTCCTCCGAGAAGGACGCGACCTTGTAGCTCGAGATCTCGCGGATGACGGACGCCAACTCGGGGTCGGAGAAATCCTCCAGCTCGCACAGCTTGTTGAACCTCACGCCATCGCTCCGGCATCGTGCGTGCGGGGGACCGGCGACGCCGACCCCTCGACCGTAGCGGCGCGCAACCTGGCTTCGTGCATGACCCTGCTGTATCCCTCCGCCATGGCGGCCACCGTGCCGTGCCGCCCGAACCAGGACTGGGCGGCGGCCGAGATGCGGGCCACCAGGCCCGGGTCACAGGCCAGGGCGGTGAGGTGCCCGGCCACCGCCGCGACCTCCCCGGTGCCGGACGGGACCCGGAGGCAGGCGCCGTCGGGTATGGACGCCCAGTCGTCGAGGGAGCTCATCACCACTGGCTTGCCGGCGCCGAGGGCCCGCATGAGGATCGCCGACATGTGGCTGGCCGACGGTGCCCGAAGGTTCACGACGACATCGCAGGCGGCCAACTCCAGATCGAAAGCTTCGCGCCGCACATGTCCCCGGAATCGGAGGTGCTCGGCCACGCCGACGTCGTGTGCCAACTCCACCAAGCCGTCAGCATAGCTGGGCGTCAGTGCCCGCCCCACGACGACGAGCAGCGCGTCCGGACGCTGCGCGACGAGCTCGGGCAGAGCGAGGATGCACTGCGCCAGGCGCTTGGTCTCGTGCACGATGCCGAATGCCGAGACGATGAATGCGTCGGGCGGGTAGCCGAGCGCCCGCTTGGCCCGGTCCCGGCGGACTGTGCCGCGGACGGGGGGCGGGGCGGCGACGCCCATGCCGACAATCGTCACCTCGGCATCCGGGCACGCACGCCGGAGCCGTCGTGCCGCATCCTCGGTGTGGACCACGACTGCGTGCGAACCGGCCGTGACGCTGCGCAGCATCGGGTGGCTCCGGAGGAAGTCGACGCTGAAGGCGTCCCGCTCTGCGCCCTGCAGGGCGGCGAAGCGCTCGGCGAACTGGCGCCGGACGGCCCCGCCCTCGATCGCCTCCAGCGCATGCAGGAACGGCTCGAAGTCACCGGACGCATAGCAGCGGTCGTAGAGGATCGGGCTCACCGCGAGATCGTGGAGCACCACGATCCCCGGGTGGCGCTGCAGCTGCTGGTGGACGTACCAGTGGAACTTCGAGTTGCCCATCTGGTAGATCGTCACGTCGAACGGGTGCTGGGCGTGCCGCCGGTCGAAGGCTGACGCGTGATAGACGCGGAAACGTTCGAGGAGGGCGGCATCGGGCAGATACCCGTCGTCGACGAAGACCTCGATCTCGAAGCGGCGGTCGAGCTGCTGCAACAACTCGACCGCGTAGTCGGCGATGCCCGTCTGCAGGGGAGGCAGCGGCGTCCACATGGCCACCCGCATGCGGCCCGGCGCAGCGACGACGGCGGCAGGACGCCCGGGCTGCTCGCTCGCGGCAGTCCGCTGATAGCACCGCAGGGTGGCCTCGCCCAGCGCGGCTGTGCTGAACCGGGTGGCCTGCTCCAGGCCCTCCTCCCGCATCCTGCGCCGCAGGCCCCCGTCGGCAGCGACGTCGTGCATGGCCGATGTGAGACCGTCGACATCGTCGGGATCCACCAGGATGGCGGCATCGCCGGCCACCTCAGGGAGCGACGACGAGGTGCTCGTGATCACCGGCGCCCCGCAGCTCATCGCCTCGAGGACGGGGTACCCGAAGCCCTCGTACCGGGAAGGGTGCACGACGACCGTGGCGAGACCGTAGAGCGCAGCCAGCTGCTGATCGGTGACGACACCCACGAACACCAGATCGTCGACGATCCCCAGACGGGAGGCGATACCCCGGATGGTGGCTTCCTCCGGCGGGCCGAAGTGGCCCCCGAGCAGCAGTGGGAGGCGTCTACGGACAGGCGCCGGCAGGCCGGCGTACGCCTCCAGCAGGACCACCACGTTCTTCGACTGGTGGAGCGCAGAGACGGCGAAGGCGAACGACTCCGGGGCCCGCCCCCATCGGGAGAGCACGGCGCGGGCCAGGTCTGGGGGCATGGGCGCGAAGACCTCGTCGGCCGCCGGGTAGGCGACGTCGACCCGGTGGGGCTGGATGCCCACGTAGAGCTCGGCGTCCTTCTTGGCCGAATCCGAGATGGCGAGCACCCGGTCCGCCCGCGTCACCAGCTCGAGAGCGCGGAAGTACGGCCCTTCGTGCCCGTCGCTCAAATAGTGCGAGGGGTACACGAGGGGAATGAGGTCGTAGAGCGTGGCCACCACGGGGCAGGCGTCGAACTGCGGCAACAGCGGCTCCCAGAGCAGGAACGGTGTGGCCGCGTGGTAGAGCCCGACATCAAGGCTGCAAAGCCACTCCTGGAGCTCCTCGCCCCTGCGCAGCGTTTCGTCGAAGCCGCACGCCGGCTCCGACGTCCAGGCCGGGGGAACCGTGACGAAGGCGTTCTCCGCCGACCGGATACCCGGAGCAAGGAGGGAAACGTCGGCCGTCGGGTCGCACAGGACGAGGTAGTCGTTGGCCTGGTCGAGGGCGAGAACGGCGCTGAGCTGCTGCTGGGTGAACCTCCCCATGCCACGGTTGATCCACCGCTCGCCCACCACGAGGATCCTGAGGTCGACGGCGATCCTCACGCAGCCCGAGGCTACCCGGTGCCGCCCGGCGCCCGACGGATCAGGGCCCCCGTGGAGTCGGCCACTACACTCTGGGTCGGCCAGGCAGGACCACGGGTTGACTGGCGGGCCGACGCACCACCCGGTCCGGATGACCGGTCGTCGCGGCACCGCGGCCGACGGTCAAGGGGAACAGCTGCATGCCCATGGTCTCGTATGCCCAAAACGGCGAGGACGTCGTGCTGGCGCGGGTGTTCGGTGACCGGCGGGCGGGCTTCTACGTCGACGTCGGGGCCGGCCATCCGGTGGTCGACTCCGTCACCAAGCACTTCTACGACCTCGGGTGGCGGGGCATCAACGTGGAGCCGCTGCCGAGGAGCTGGCGCTGCTCAGCGAGGAACGGCCGCGCGACGTGAACGTGGGGACGGCGCTCGCCGAATCGACCCTCCAAGCCGTCCTCGACGCATACGCAGACGCCGCGATCGACTTCCTCAGGATCGACGTGGAGGGCCACGAGGAGCAGGTGCTGCGGGGCGTGGACCTCGGGGTCTGGCGGCCGCGAGTCGTGGTGGTCGAGGCGACCCTGCCGAGTTCGACCGTGGCATCCCACGAGGCGTGGGAGCCGCTCCTGGTGTCGCACGGCTACGAGCACCGGTTGTTCGACGGGCTCAACCGCTTCTACGTGCGGGAGGAGGACCGGGACGACCTCGGCCCCGCCCTGTCGGCGCCGGCCAACGTCCTCGACGACTTCGTGCCGTTCCGCTTCTCCACGGATCAGAGCGAGGCCCGCGCCCGCCGGGCAGAGGCGGAGCTGCATGCCGCGCAGGACACCGTCGACGAGCTGCGCGACGAACTCGGCTGCATCGAACGAGCAGCAGAGGCGGCCCGTGGCGTCGCCGCCCGGGAGGGCCTGCGTCGCGTGGTGGCGGAGAAGGCGGCGGCCGAGGCGGCCGGCGAGCTGGAAGGCCTCAGGGGCACGGCCACGTTCCGCTACACAGCCGAGTTGCGCCGGCTCTACGGCTCGCTCCGGCGGCCGGCGGGCGGCCGCTGAGCCGGCTTCAGATGCGCTGCGGGTAGCGGCGCCGGTCGTCGAAGGGAATGGTGCCCGCCCACGTCGCGCTCAGCTGGTCCGCGAACAGCCCCCGGTCATGAAGGGCGACTCGGGTCGGGGCGATCCCCGTCAGCTCCGTGAGCATCGCCGGGAGGTCACCGCCCGGCACGTCGAGGTCGGTCCGGAACCCGCAGTAGTCGACGTGGGCGGTCAGCGAGCGTCCGTCGGGGTCCACCACGAACCGCACGCCCTCGCCGTCGGGCGGGCCGGGGACCCACGTGGCCACCACCTCGTAGCCCGTGCGGGCGATGGCCCCGACGACGATCGAGCGCACGGCCCGCTCCGCCATGCCATCGAGCGCTCCTGCGGCCGTGAAGGCACTCTCGTCGGCGCGACGCCACGGATAGCGGAGATCGACGACCCGTTCCTCGTCGTCGGTAACGGTGACCTCGCCGTGGGCCTCGGCAGTCCGGACGCCGCTCCGGTCGTCCTCGAGCACGAAAGCCGAGGGCGCAAGGACGGCACGGCAGCCCCGCTCGCGGCTTCGCAGGCACCAGTCGACCGTCTCGAACCCGCCCGAGCGGTACACGGGATCGAATTGGCCCACCTTCACCACTGCGGGCACCGGGATCAACATGCAGGGCCCGGCCCCGGCCGGGATGTCGAGCGCCGACGAGCCGAACTCGTCCGCCAGCTGCGTGGCGACCCAGTCCACCATGCCGGCGCGCCGGAGCATCCCCATGCCGTCGCCGCTCGGCACCACCAGCGACGACCCGAGGTTCGACCACGCGGTGACCGACCCGATACCGGCATTCGCCTCGGTGACCCGAATCATCGCGTCGGCGATCCGCTGCGGCAGCACCGCCGGCGACCGGACCAGGAGGGCGTGGTCGTACCCCTCGGTGACGGCCCGGCCGAGGCCCAGGTTCATGCCGCGCGCCACGCCGAGCCGGCGGGGCGAGCGGTAGTACGTGAGGCTGAGCTCGTCGCACCTGTCGTGGAGGTCGCGGCTGCTCGCCTCGTCGGGGTGGCGGTCGTCGATCACCAGAGCGTCGACGTGGTGGACGCCCTCGCGCGTGGTTGCAGCCGACGAAAGGCAGGAGGGAGCCAACCAACGGCCGTCACGGACGACGGTGACCAGCAGAACGCGCAGGCGCGGCACGGGCGAAGCATGGTCGTCGATCGCCCTCCCGCACAAGCCGCCGCGCACCGGCCTCGGAGCTGCACTTCGTGCGACGAGCGGTGATCGCGCAAGGATCACTCCGTGCGACCCGCTCCGCCCCGCCCAGCCACCTTCGGCACGGGCCTGCTGGTTGGCATTGGCCTCACCGTCGTGGTCACCGCCGCACTGGTGGCGGTGCGCAGCTCGTTCAGCCCTGCGACCCCTGCCCTGCTGCTGGTGGCGCCGGCGGGTGGCAGCCGCGGTGTGCGGCGGCCGCCGGGCCGCGCTGGTCACCGCCGGGGTGGCCACCGCCGCCTACAACGTGGCCTTCCTGCGGCCCTTCTGGACCGTGAAGGTGGCCGTCGAGGAGGACGTCGTCGCCCTCGCCGTGTTCCTCGCCGTGGCCAGTGTGGTTGGCACCCTGGTGGCCCGCGAGGAGGACCGCCGGCGCAGCGTCGACCGGGCCACCGAGGAGATCTCCACGCTGCACGACCGCTACACGGCGGTGGAGGCGGAGCGGGAGCGGCTGACCGAGGAGACCAACCGGCTGGCCGTGCTCGAGCAGGTCGACAAGCAGCGGTCGGCACTGCTCCGCTCGGTGTCGCACGACCTGCGCACGCCGCTGGCCACCATCCGCGCCGTCACCTCCGACCTCGGCGGAAGCACGGCCTACGACGAGGCCACCAAGCAGGAGCTGCTGGCGCTGGTGGGCGACGAGGCCGAGCGCCTCGACCGCATCGTGGCCAACCTGCTCGACCTCAGCCGGATCGAGGCGGGGGCCCTGCGCCCGGACCGCCAGGCGGTGGCCCTCGACGAGCTGGTGGCCAACCGGGTGCGGCGGCTGGCCCGCCTGTTCCGCCAGGTCCGGGTGCAGGCCGACCTACCGCCCGACCTGCCGCTGGTCGACGCCGACTACACCCAGATCGACCAGGTCCTCACCAACCTCCTCGAGAACGCCGCCCGTCACGCCCCGCCCCGCTCCACCGGGCGCATCGGGGCCCGCGACAAGGGCGGGATGGTGGAGGTGACGGTGGCCGACGAAGGTGTGGGGGTGGCCCGGTTCGAGCGGGAGCGGATCTTCGAGCCCTTCCGGCGGGGCGAGGGCAGCGCGTCGAGCGGGGTGGGCCTGGCCATCTGCCGGGCCATCGTGGAGGCGCACAGCGGCGCCATCGACGTGGAGTCGGTCCCCGGCGGCGGCGCCCGGTTCTGCTTCACTCTCCCGGTGCGCCGTGACTGAGCGGACGAACCGCGTGCTGGTGGTGGACGACGAGCCCGCCATCGTGCAGGTGCTCACCGCCGCCCTCACCGCCCGCGGCTACGAGGTGGTCGCCGCCGTCGGTGGCCGCCAGGCCCTCGCCCTCGCGGCGGCGCCCGACCCTCCTGCGGTGATCGTGCTCGACCTCGGCCTGCCAGACATCGACGACATCGAGGTGTGCCCGCGCCTGCGGGCCATCACCGGTGTCCCGATCATCGTGCTGAGCGACGAGGGCGCCGACGACCGCAAGGTGGCCGCCCTCGACGAAGGCGCCGACGACTACGTCACCAAGCCGTTCTCCATGCCCGAGCTCATGGCCCGGGTCCGCGTGGCCATGCGCCACGGGCCCCGGGCGGGCGACCTCGACGACGTCGTGCTCGAGGTCGGTGACGTACGGGTCGACCTGCCCCACCACGAGGTCACGGTGGCCGGCCGGCCCATCGACCTGACGCCCAAGGAGTTCGGCTTCCTCGCCGTGCTGGCCCGCCGCCCAGGCCGGGTGGTCACCCACCGCACGATCCTCCAGGAGGTGTGGGGACCTGCGAACGGCACGGAGACGCAGTACCTGCGCGTCTATGCCAGCCAGCTACGGCGCAAGCTGGACGAGGACCCCGCCGCCCCCCGCCTGGTCACCGAGCCGGGCGTGGGCTACCGCCTGGTCGACCGCTCCCCCGGCCCGGGTCCGGCCTGACGCAGCACGAGATCGGGCCGTCCCGCTGCAGCGGTGCGAGGATAAGGAGGTGGACGGAGCCGCGCTGGCCGGTCTCATCATCGGCATCACCGCCCAACGGCGGGCCGACGAGCAGGCGCGCATGTTCCACACCCGAGGGGCCGAGACCCTGCACGGCCCGACCCTGGCGCTGTCCACCGCCGGCGACGACACCGCGCTGCGGGCGGCCACCGAGGCGGTCCTCGCCGACCCGCCCGACTACCTCCTTGCCTCCACCGGCTACGGCATGCGGGCATGGCTGGCGGCGGCCGACGGCTGGGGGCGCCGGGAGGATCTGCTGCGCGCCCTGGGGTCGGCGCAGGTGGCCAATCGGGGCGCCAAGGCGGCGTCGGCCAACACGGCAGTAGGCCTGTCCGAATGGTGGCGGGCGCCGAACGAGCGCTTCGAGGAGCTGGTCGACCGCCTGCTGACAGAGCCGCTGGCCGGCGCCCGTGTCGTCCTCCAGTTGCACGGCGCACGGATTCCCCGCTCCGTCGTCCGCCTGGCTGCGGCCGGCGCCACCGTGATCGAGATCGACGCCTACAGCTCCACCATGCCCGACGACACCGGCCCCGCCCTCGCCCTGGCCGAGGCGGCCTGCGCTGCCGCTCTGGCCGCCGTCACCTTCACCACCGCTCCGGCGGTGCACAACCTCTTCACCGTGGCCGCCGGTGCAGGGCACCGGGACGCGCTGAGCGACGCGTTCAACGGACCGGTCGTGGCCGCCTGCGTCGGGCCGGTGTGCGCCGAGGCGGCCCTGGAGGAAGGCGTGGTGGCGCCCCTGGTGCCGGAGCGGGCCCGCCTGGTCCCCCTCGTCGACACCCTCACCGCCCGCATCGGCGCCCGCTGACGTGCGCCGGCCCCGGGGCCCCCACGCCGACACTCAATTCTGTGGAGTCCTACGTCCGGATACCGGACGTAGGACTCCATAGAATCGCTCCTGCCCGGCCGTTCTTACCGTCCTCCTCGTGGCGGCCGCTGCCGGCTGCGCTCCGGACGGGCCGGCGCCGGCTGCGGTGGCACCGGCGCACCTGGAGGTCGAGCGCCGCACGGTCGACATGGGCGGCCCTCAGTAGACGTCGACGGCCACCGCGCCCGTCGATGGCCCGGCGTCGCCGCCAAGACGCCCTCCATGCACCTCGAAAGGGTTCTCCCCACACCGGCGTGACGGCCGGCGCCAAGTCCCGCCCCTCCGACATCCGCGGCCGCCGACGCCGGCGCCAGCACTCGTGCTGGACATCTCGTCGTCGCCCCGCTCTGGGTCGCCTACGAGGCCAACCTCGGAACCCTCCTGCGCACGTGCGACGCCGTCGGGGCGTGCATGGCGGTGCCCGACTCGGTCCACTACCGCACGGCGCTCGACCGAGGCGACACCCTCGTGCGGCGCCCCCACATCCACTGGATCACCTCGTCGAGGGCGGCATGGATCAAGCGGCAACGGGCGCTGGGCACCGTCATCATGGCGGTCGAGCTGGCCGACGACGCCATGCCCCTCACCCGCCTGGACCCGCACCATCGTGCTCCTCGGCCACGAGCACGGCGGCGTGCCGGAGGACGTGTGGGAGCTGCTCGACCAGGGGTCGAGATCCCCATGGTCGGCAGGGGGGCCAGCCTCAACGTGGCCGTCGCCGGCTCGCTGGTCCTCTACCGCCTGGCCGGGCTGTACTGACCCCCGGGGAGGATGCTCGGATCAGAAGTCCTGCCGCGCCGGTCCCATGCGTTTGGAGGGGGGACGGGTGTGTCGTCGACATCAGTCCGCGCCGCCGTGGCCGGTCCCGGCCGGGATTATCCAGCGGGCCGAAAGCACGGTCGCCTCCGCGATGACGTCGAAGTCCCGGTCGTAATGGAGAACCACCGCGTCGTGTTCGAGGGCGGTGGCGGCCACCAAGAGATCGGGGATCGGCCGGCGGTGCTGTCCCCTCCCGGCCAGCTCGTGCTGAATCGTGAGCGCACGTGCTGCAACTGCTTGGGTTAGCGGGAGCCAGGGAAGACTCAGCAGATCCTTCCGGCGTTCGTCGTAGTCCTGCGAGCTGCGGGCCGAGTAGAGCAGTTCCAGCGCAACGATCTCCGTCATGTAGAGCGCGCCGTCGGCAGCGAGCGCCGCCAGCAGCCCGGCCGCGGCGTCGCTGTGGCGCTGCTGCTCGAATGCCGACTTGTCAGCCAGGTAGCGCCCTAGC
>JBKJNA010000086.1:0-5210 GCA_046596195.1 Acidimicrobiales bacterium
TGCTGACCGACGCCTGGGTCTGGACCCCTCCGTCGCCAGAGGCGAAGGCGGCGACGGTTCCCTCTGCGCCGACGACCTCGTCCGCTCCGCCACCTCCGGGCGCTGTCGCGCCGCCGACGCCGGCGACCCTGCGGTCGACGAGGTCGAAGTCGGTCCGGTAGCTGGTGCCGGGAGGCGGTGGCCGGCAACCACGACAGCCGGCCGGCCACAACTCATCCGAGTTTGCCCACTTCTGGTGTCCCCAGGGACCAAGAGTGGGCAGACTCATCGTTCTTCTCAGCCCGGCGCAGGGCCCAGGTTGGCGAAGGTGTCGGTCGCCTTCACGTCCGCCCAGGTGGGGTCCTCGTCGCCAGGGAGAACTCCGCGGCCGACGTCGACGTACGGACCGGAGGCCACGGCGTCGATCACCGCGGCGTGGCGATCGAGCGAGCCGGCGATGTCTTCGTACCAGGCTCGGGGCACCCGAAGGACCTCGTCGCCCGCCAGAGCGAGCCGCAGCACGTCGCCTTCGCCGGCGCCGCCCACGCCCAGGAAGCGGAGGCGGTGCTCCAGGTCGAAGGGCGGGCCGTCGGGCGACCGCAGCACCTCGAGCTTGAGGATCTCGAGGGTGACATCGTCGAGAGCGTGGTCCCAGACCAGGATCTTCTCGGCCAGCGCCGGGAGCCCGAACACGGTGCGGATGAGGTAGCCGTCGGCCTCGGCCCGGATGATCGGGGCGGCGTGGTCCACCATCGCCCGCCGGAACGACTCGGCCGGCTGGTGCTCGAGCAGCCGCCAGGCCCCCTCCGCCGTGCGCGGGAAGCACCCCACCCAGTGCCGGCGCTCGAAGTCGGTGTAGATGAGCGGGCCGTCGGCGACGATCACCTGCCCGCAGCCGTCACACGGGAACCGCTGGAACCTCCCGGCCCGGATCTCGTCGATCACCGCCGGGACCCGGTTTCCGTTGAGGCTGACGCACACCGACCGGCGCAGCACCGCCCCGCAGCGGGGGCAGGCCAGCTCACGGTCCTGGTAGACGCTCACCCCCGCCGGGCCTCGGCCTTCCCCCCGTCGTGCACGAGGAAGGTGCAGCGGTAGGGCGACAGGCGGGAGCTGCCGTTCCAGAACCGCACCCCGGGGGCGCCGTCGACCACAACCTCCTCGGGCACGTGCATCGTGCTCGGGTCGCCGCCGAGCTCGAGCGCCTCCTGGTCGAGGAACGCCGCGCCCGGGTGGCCCTCGAGGACGCCGATGACCTCGGCCACCTCGACGGCCGGGACGCCCCGATCCGGCCCGTAGCCCCAGGCGTCGGCCACCCGCTGGACGGCGAGCTCGGGATCGAGCTCGACGACAGTGCCGTCCCACACCCCGGCGGTGGACCGCCGCCCGATGTGGGCGGTGAAGACGGTCAGCCCCGGCACGTCGGCCTCGGTCAGCTCGACCAGCACCTCGCCGGGGGCCGCCTCCACCCGGACGGCCACTGCGTCACGCACGACATCAGGATCGGCGGGGTGGGCCGCCATCAGCTGAAGCCCGGGCCGGAGCCGGCCGCCGGCGGCGCCTGCTCGCGCGCCCCGCTGATGCCGGCGGTGGCGGTGTGGACGCTCGTGTCGAACCAGGTCGTGGTGGCGGCGTCGCGGCTCCTCAGCACGCTGCCCCGGGTCGGTGGGGCGTAGTAGGCGTTGTAGGCCTCGGCGATCCACTCGTACGGCGAGCGGAACTGGTACTGCGACACCTTCCTGGCTCGCGCCGCGCTGGCGTAGCTCCACCACTCGCCCGGATAGGCCTCCTGGAAGATCCGCGCCCCGACCGGCGAGCCGCCGTCGTCCTGGCTGCGGTACCACGGGTTGCCCGGCGTCTTGTCCGAGAAGGCGATCTGGAGAGCGGCCACCGCCGGGTCGGCCATCGCCGCGGTGATGGCGGCCGGGCGCTGGGCCAACGGAACGATGGCCAGGGCGGCGGTGACCCGGGCCCGGATGCGATCGGGCTGGCGGTTGGTGACGCACCACTGCACGGCGCTGACGACGGCGGTGCGACGAGCAGCCGGCAGGCCGTTGATGAAGCCGCCAGAGGCCGTGACGATGTCGTTGGCCATGGTGGCCGTGGCCTGGCGCACCCACGCCCCTCCCCGGGCGTTCCCGGTGCCCACGCAGTATGTGGCGTTCAGGTTCAGGCGGTTGTCGACGGCGTGGCCGACCTCGTGGCGGACGACGCTGTCGAAGACGTTCTGGCCCGTGAGGGCGTTGTTGACCCCCATCCCGCGCCCGCTCGACACACGTCCGGCCGTGGCGTCGGTGCGGTCCCACCGCTCGGTGAGGCGGGTGTAGGAGATGACGACGGCACCCGAGGAGTCGACGTAGTACCCCGAGCCGTCGCGCCCCCGCTCCCGTCCGAGCGACCCGAAGCTGGGGTTGTCGGCCACTGCGCCCTCTGGAAGGGCCTGGAAGAGGTTGTAGAGCCGCCGCACGGCGGGGGCGGTGAAGGGCCGCGGCGAGTCGCCACCGCCGGTGGGTCGCACCCGGAAGCGGGCCGTGAAGACGGCGACGAGCGTGCGGAACTCGCCGTCCGGCGTCGCGTCGAACATCGCCCGCACCGCTCGCCGGCGCTGGTCGGTGGTGACCATGGCGTGGGTGACGGCGGCGGCGAGGCGACGCCGGTTGGCCTCCCCCAGCCACCGCATGAACGACTGGACGTTGGACTCGGGGATCTGCGCCAGCATGTCGAAGACGCTGGCGTTGCGGGTGCGGGCCCAGATGATGCGGGCGGAGCCCTCGGCCGGCGACAACCCGTCCGGCACCAGGCGGATGATCTCGAGCCACTGGGCAGCGGTGACGAGCCGACAGGCCCGGACAAGGGTCGCCTCGTCGGAGGTGTACATCATCACCAGGATCAGCTGGGCGCTGGCCTGCGTCAGCGGAGTGCGCAGGCTCCGCCGGGTGTCACCGACCAGATCTCGCTGGACCGGCGGCCGGCCACCAGCGGCCACCAGCTGCTGGACGGCCCGATTGCCGGCCGCTCCCTGGAGGGCGGCGACGGCCGCCGCCGGCGTCGCCTGCGCCGCGGCCTCCCGGGCTGCCGGGCCCTGCTTCGCGGTCGTGCTCATCGGCCAGCTGCAGTGCCCGGCATTCGGTCAGTATGAGCCGCAAGCGGTGCCCGAACAGGCAGATCTTCTCCTGCGAAAGGCTTCGATCGGGTGTCCCCCCGACGGCCCCGCCGGCCGCCGAAGGTCTTCCCCGCCCGAGTTCAGACGGCCTGGATGCGACCTACGGCCGAGAGCGAGAAGTTGGCCGGGCTCTCGGTGAAGTAGACACCGCCGTCGCCGGGGGGGCCGGCGGTGATGCCGTCGGCGCGGGCGTTCGGCGTCGGGATGGGGAACTCAGTCATGGCGAAGGTGGTGGGGCTGATGCGCCCGATCCGGTTGGCACCGTGGAGCCGGCCGCCGGGCTCGGCGTCGCGGGGCCGGGTGGTGAACGAGTACTCGGTCCACCAGATGTTGCCGTCAGGGCCGACGGCGATTCCCGCCGGGTTGGTGTTGGTGCTGCCCTCGACGTTCGGCGGCGTCGGGAACTCGGTGATCACGCCAGCCGGGGTGATGCGCCCGATCTTCCCTGGCGCCGGCAGCGTCGACTCGCAGCAGCCGTTGGCGCCGATCGAGCCCTGCTCGGTGAACCACAGGTTGCCGTCGGGTCCGGTCACGATGCGGCTCGGGTCGCTGTACGGGGTGGGGATGACGAAGTCGCCGGTGACGACGCCACTCGTGGTCATCCGCTGGATCCGCCCCTCGACGCGTGTCGAGCAGGGCAGGTTCTTGTTGCTGCACACGGTGTTGGTGGCCGGGTACCAGAGGTTGCCATCGGGGCCCGAGGTGATGCCGACCGCCGGCGAGGTGTCCGCCGGAACCGGGAAGAGGGTGATCTCGCCCGCCGTGGTGATCCGGCCGATGCTGCTCACCAGCGGGTTTCCCGGGTCACAGCAGTTCGTGATGAACCAGAGCGCACCGTCCGAGCCCGTGGTGATGCCGAAGGCGTGGACCTGGTCCTTCGGCTTCACGCCCTTGTCGTTGGCCTTGCGCGGGGCGATGGGGTACTCGGTGATCTGACCAGCCGTGGTGATCCGGCCGATCCGGCCGGCGAACTCGGTGAACCACAGGGCGCCGTCGGGTCCGGTCGTGATGTCGATCGGGCTGCTGTCCGGGGTGGGGATGGTGAACTCGGTCACGACACCGGGGGTCGCCGAGGTCGCCGGGGTCATGCGCCCGATCTTGCCGATGCCGCTCTCGGTGAACCACAGGTTGCCGTCCGGGCCGGTGGTGATCCGGTTGAGCCCGCCGCCAGAGGCGACGGGGTATTCGGTGATCTCCCCCACCACGGCGGCGAGCGCCTTTGGCACTGAGGTGGCCATTCCGGTCACCGTCATCGCCAGCAGGACCACGACACCAAACACACGTCTCATGAAAGAGATTCCCCCCGTTTGGCGTCCCCGGGTGGAACGGCCGACACGGACCTTAGCAAAAGCTTCCTAAACGGTCGCAATAGGTGTTCAGCACACATACCACCCGGTCAGTCATCGAGGCGGAGGGCGGCGACGAACGCCTCCTGGGGGACCTCGACCCGGCCGATCGACTTCATCTTCTTCTTGCCCTCCTTCTGCTTGTCCAGGAGCTTGCGCTTGCGGGTGATGTCGCCGCCGTAGCACTTGGCCAGGACGTCCTTGCGCTTGGCCTTGACGGTCTCGCGGGCGACGATGCGGCCCCCGATGGCGGCCTGGATCGGCACGTCGAACATCTGGCGGGGGATGAGCTCGCGCAGCTTCTCGGCCATGGCCCGCCCGTGGGCCTGGGCCTTGTCGCGGTGCAGCACGGCGGAGAAGGCGTCGACCGGCTGGCCGTTCAGCAGGATGTCGAGCTTCACCAGGTCGGCCGCGGCGTAGCCGTCGGGCTCGTAGTCGAGCGAGGCATAGCCCTTGGTCCGGCTCTTCAGGGCGTCGAAGAAGTCGACCACCACCTCGCCGAGCGGGATCCGGTACACGATCTCGAGCCGTTCGGTCGACAGGTACTCCATGCGCACCATCTCGCCCCGCCGGCTCTGGGCCAGGTCCATCACCGTCCCGGTGTAGTCGGCCGGGAGCAGGATCGAGATGCGCAGCATCGGCTCCTCGACGGCCTCGACCTTGTGGATGTCGGGCATCTCGGAGGGGTTGTGGAACTCGACCACCTCGCCGCTCCCCTCGAG
>JBKJNA010000121.1:0-43597 GCA_046596195.1 Acidimicrobiales bacterium
GTCACCCCCACCTTCCTCGACACCCGGCTCCAGAACATCGCCATCGAACAGCCAAACTCCGGCCCCGGTGTCAGATCCCGCCACCACGCCCGGCTGTGGCAGCTGCCCCTCGTCACCTCCGACGGGTGTTCGGTGTGGGCCGTCACCGCTTCACTCGACGACCGAGTCGAATGGACCCTCCGCACGATCTTCCCCAACCACCACATCGCCCCCGACATCGACACCGAACGGACCCACGTGCTGGGCACCCTCACCGCCAGCGGCGTGCTCGACGACATCGAAACCCGACCCTTCGTCGGACCCACCCTGGGCACCAACGCCGCCGGGGACCACTTCTTCACCGACGGCAACATCACCGTCCTCCGCCAGCACGACCCGTGCCCGTGAGCCCGACTCGTCGGTGGCGCTCGAGCAGGCTCGCAGCGACGGGCCCCAGGGCCCGTCGGGTCACGGGTTCACCGACTGGGGGTGTCGACCCGTGGCAGGGAGATCACGAAGGCTGCTCCGCCCGCTGAGTCTTCGAGGCCGAGGGTTCCACCGTGGGCGGCGACGATGTCGCGGGCGATCGCCAGGCCGAGCCCCCTGCCACCGCCGTCCCGCGATCGGGATTCGTCGGATCGGGCGAAGCGCTGGAAGATCCGCTCCCTGTCCCCCGCCGGGACGCCCGATCCGTCGTCGCTGACCACGATCCGGATCTCGGAGTCGTTCTCGACCACGCTGACGGTCACCATCTCGGTGGCGTGGCGTTCGGCGTTGTCGAGGAGGTTCCGGACCGCTCGCCCGAGCGAGGCGGCGTCGCCTGTCGTCTGTGCTGCTCTGACGTTGCGGGCGTCGATGGTGACCTTGCCGCGGGTTCGGAGCCGGCGGACCTCGCTGATGACGAGCTCGTCGAGGTCGAGCAGGTCGTGTCGTGGCGGCGTCGAGGGTTCGTCGAGGTCCGCGAGGGTGAGGAGGTCGTCCACGAGGCGCTGCATGTGCAGCGTTTCGTCGAGCACGTCGCGTTCGGTGGTTTGCCAGTTGGCCCGGTCGGGGTGGGCGAGGTCGACTTCGAGCTGTGATCGGATCCCGGCGAGCGGGCTGCGGAGCTCATGGGAGGCGTCGGCGAGGAAGCGGCGGTTGCGGGCGGCGGCGTCCTCGAGGCAGGCCAGCATGTTGTTCATCGTGATTGCCAACCGGGCGATCTCGTCACCGCCGGGAGGTTGGGGGACGCGCCGGTGGAGCTCGCTCTCGTTGATGCTGTCGACCTCGGCGCGGATCTGCTCGACCGGACGCAGGGCGCGGTCCACCGCGACCCACGTCAGTGCGATGACGACAGCGAGCAGCGCGGGCGCACCGAGCGCGAGGGCGACCAGGAGGTTGCGGACGGCATCGTCGACGGGTTCGAGGCTGCCGCCGACATAGACGGTGAAGTCCATTGCGCCTGTTCCGGCGCGCTCGGCGACGACGCGGAATGGGTCGTCGCCGATCGGGAGGTCGTGGAGGGTACGTGCTGCCGTGCGCGACCCGCCGGGGTGGAAGGTGGCGACGGCGGGTTCGCCCTCGATGTTGGGGCTGGATCGCACCACTGCCCCCGTGGCGTCGACGATCTGGACGAACGACGCGTCTTCGAAGGGGATGGCGATGGACGACGGAAGCGATCCGCCTTCGAGCGCGGCGACAAGATCGTCGGCCCGGAGGCGGATCGTGGTCTCGATGTCGTCGGTGAGCGCGGCCCGTTGGCGGGTGAGGAGGAACGTCGACGCCCCTGCGAGTGCGAGCGCGAAGACGACGGCGACGCCGAAGGTGATCCGCACCCGTACGGTCATCCCGCGGCGTCGCATCGCGTGTCAGTCGGCCCGGCCGTTGAGGCGGTAACCGGCGCCGCGAATCGTCTCGATGGTCGAGACACCGAAGGGCTCATCGATCTTGCGTCTGAGGCGGCGCACGTAGACCTCGACGTTGTTGGGGTCGCCCTCGAACTCGAAGTCCCACACGGCACCGAGGATCTCGGTCTTGGTGACGACCTCGTCGGCCCGGCGGACGAGGAACTCGAGCACCGCGAACTCCCGGGCGGTCAGCCGGATCTCGGTGGCTCCGCGCCACACGCGCCGGCCGGCGGGGTCGAGGCGGAGGCCGGCAGCAGTGAGCTCGACGGGTCGTTCGCGGGCGCCCCTGCGGAGCAGCGAACGGAGGCGAGCCACGAGCACGACGTAGGAGAATGGCTTGGACAAGAAGTCGTCGGCGCCGGTGTCGAGCGCCTCGGCTTCGTCGTACTCGCCGGTCTTGGCGGTGAGCATGAGGATCGGGGTCCAGTTGCCCTCTTCACGCAGAGCCGCGCACACCTGGTAGCCGTTGACACCCGGGAGCATCACGTCCAAGACGATGGCGTCATAGGTCTGCTCGCGTGCCATCCACAGGCCGTCGTCACCGTTGAATACGGCGTCGACGGCGAACCCCTCGGCTTCCAGTCCGCGTTTGATCGCCGTCGCCACCCGCTTCTCATCGTCGATGACCAGCACACGGGCCACGGTCGCTCCTCATGCTCCTCGCGCGGAGCGTCCTCAGCGTCGCAGACCGAACCTGGACGTTCGCTGAACAGCTTCCGTCACGGCGTTCAGGGTTGTTCAGCGTGGGTCCAGTGCCGGCGGCGCACGGTGGGCCTCACACCACCCACAACCGGAGAGGCACACCCCATGTCCGAAGCACCCACGAAGTTCACCAGGCGTCACAAGTTGCTGCTGGCATCGCTGGCGACGGTCTCGTTGTCGCTGGGCGCCGCCGGCATCGTGTCCGCCGCCCAGAACCCGGCATCGTCGACCGGCGGCAACGCGCCGGCGAGCGAAGTGGTCTCCGGGGTGGATTGCGTCGACGGGCTCGATGCCGCCACCGGCGCCGAGTGCGACGGTGGCCCTGCCGCCAACGCCGCCAACGACCTGGCCGAGGCCGACACCGAGGGAACCGAGGCCGAGGAGTCGGAGACCTCTGACGCCGCGGAGGAGGTCGACGGTGTCGACTGCGAGAACGGGATCGACGCTGCCACCGGCGCCGAGTGCGACGGCGGCCCGGCCGCCAACCCGCAGGACGGTGCCGACGACGCCACCGAGGCCGCGAACGAGTAGACCTCGCCAGCGTTGCCGAGGGGCGTGCCTTCCGCCGGGCGCGCCCCTCGTCCGCGTCACGGCTCGGGTGCCTGCTCCGCTGTCTCGTCCGTCGGGGATGCTCTGTCGTGTTGGCGTTGGGCAGGGCCGCGGCCGCCGAAGACCAGGAGGAAGACGACCCCCGGCCCGGGGTCGGCGAGCAGGAGCCGAGTCTCCTCGGCTTCGGCGAGGCAGCGGATCGCTGACCGGACCGCGGATGTGGCACGAACGCGCTCAGATGTCGCCGAGAATCTGCCGTGCCCGCACGGCGAGCTCGAGGATGAAGCGGCCCTCGGGGTGATCGGCGGCGTGCCCGGTGAGCTGGGCGATCCGTTCGAGCCGGTACACGACGGCGCGGGGACTGAGATGGAGGCGCCGGGCGGTGGCCGACGCGTTGCCGGACGACGCGAAGTACGCTGCCAGGGTCTCGACGAGCGGCCCGCCGCCGCCCCGGGCGCGTTCGAGCGGGCCGAGCACGACCTGGACCATCTCGGCCGCGGTGATCGGGTCAAGGGCGAGGACCCGGTAGGGCAGCAGCGACTCAAACCGGACCAGCGGGTCGGTCAGCCCGAGGCGGCGCGCCAGGTCCAGCGTTTCGCGGGCTTCGCTGTAAGAGCGGACCAGGCCACCCGGCCCGGCATAGGGGCGGCCGACGCCGACCTGCCACGGCCCCTCCCCGCTTTCGTCGAGCGTGCTGACGAGGTCCCCAGCCGGGTCGACGGCGGTCGCTGGGACCACGCACACCAGGGTGCCCTCCTTGGTGGCGACCACCACGTCACGCCCGCCGAAGGTCACCAGCACATGCGTCTCGACCCGGGCGTGGACCGGCCCTGCGTCGACCAACGCTCGACCCGTGCGGGCTACGACCACCAGGTGCGTGCCGGCCAGGTTGAACCCGAACCGGGCGGCCCGATCGCCTAGTAGGTCGGGGTCTCCCGCACCGGCGAGCAGGTCGTCGACGAACTCGCGTCGCAGCGACTCCTCGCGCCGCACGGTCTGGCGCTGGGCCGCCTCGTAGCCCTCGGCCAACGCCTCAGCGGCATCGTCCGCCGCCCGGAACAACCCGCTGGCCACCGTCGCCACGACCGGCGCCGCCGCGTTGCCCGCTCGGCTGGCGATGTCTTCCCAAAGCCGCCACGTCGCGCTCAAGTACAGGTCCAGCAACGAGGACAACGCGATCCCCTGATCGGCGGCGGCCTCGCCCATCTGACGGCACACGGCCCGGTCGGACCGCCCCAACCTCCGCCCGCGGGCAGCAGCGGCGAGCGCGGACTCCAGGTAGTCGCCGAGCATGGCTAGCTCGACGCCCGCGTCGCGGGCCGCTTTCGCCACCACCCGCGCGATGCCACTGCCGCGGGACGGGGCTACCAGCGACTCGATCTGCGACGGGGCGAGCCGAGATGTAGGCAGCCGCCCGGAGGCGTCAGCAGCGGTCATCGCGTTCTGCTTCGTCGAACCCAGACCAAACGCTCCGATGACCGCAAGGGTCGCGTCGCGCGTTTCGGGAACCCCGACCCCCGAACTCCAAAGTCCAGATTCCTCCGCATTTCGGAAGGCTACCTGCCGACATTCCGTGGAACTCTGCGCATTGCCTTCCGAGGGATCGCACTTCACGATGTGATCCATGACACGCGCGCGGCATTCAGAGGAGTCCGACGCCCGCACCGACATCAGCTCGGTTACCAGCGTCGGCCAGCACACCGGGCCGCTAGGCCAGTGTCGGGCGGTGGTGGTGTCCTGCATCGACTACCGCTTCGTCGAGCCGTTGCGGCGCTTCCTCGCCGGCCACCGGCTGACCGGCGCCGTCGACCTGATCGCCTGGCCCGGCGGCGCAGCGGCGCTCACCACCCCCGACCGTGACGCCCTCGTCGTGGCCATCGGCTTGGCGTGCGAGCTGCACGACCCTGCCGACATCCTGCTCGTCGCCCACCACGACTGCGGCCGGCTTGGCGGCTCGGCCTGCTTTCCGGGCCGCCAAGCCGAGATCGCCACCCTCGACACAGCCCTCGCCATGGCCGGAGAGATCGTCGCCGGCCGGTTCCCGGCCCTGCGGGTCCGGCTCGTCCGCCTCGATCTTGACGGGCCGCCCGCCGTCGTCAAGGTCCCCATGCGCGATCCCGTGGACGCGTCCGACCGCGGTTGGTGATGACCCGCGACCTGTTCAAAACCGCCGGCCGGTGCCCGCGCCGGTCCCCGACACGGCCAAGCCCCCCACCCTTTTCCTCTCGTCCTCTCGTCCTGCGTCTGCCGATCTGGCGGCGCCCACACCCCCAGGAGCATCCGATGACCGACCTGTTCAACGCCGAGACCGCCGGGAACCCAATCCTGACCCGCGAAGGAAGACGCTCCCTGGCCGCCCGAGCGGACCGCCTGCGCGACGTGACGCTGCCCCGGCTGCTCGCCCTGCGCGGCGACTCCGAGCACGACGCAAGCGTCGACGACGACCATCAACGGGCCACACACGAGCTCTCCCGTCTCCGTGCGCTTCTCGTTCACGCCCGTGCTGTCGAGTCCACCCCCGACGATCCCCGCGTCGTGGAGGTGGGCGAAGCCGTCACCGTCGCGCTCGACGATGGCCGCCTCGAGCGCTACCTGGTGGTCGACCCGTCCGAAGCGACGCTGGGCGGCATGCGGATCACCACCCGATCGCCGCTCGGCCAGGCTGTCCTCGGACGCCGGATCGGCGAACTGGTCGATGTCCGCGCCCCGGCGGGTCCTACCGATGCCGGGTGCTCAGTGCCGAACGCCCCGGCCCGACCGCCCGCGTCGGCGAGATCAGCCAACGATGAATCTCACACACGACCGGCGGGCCCGTAGCCCAAGGCGAGGAGTCGACAATGGAGGTTGAATGGTGGGCGTGGGCGGCGTTCGTGGCCTTCGTGGTCGCCATGCTGCTCCTAGACCTGTTCGTGCTGCACCGCGAGGCGCACGAGGTGTCGATGCGCGAAGCGGCCACCTGGAGCGCGGTGTGGATCGCCATGGGGCTCAGCTTCGGCGCACTCATCTGGGCGTGGGGCGGGCCGTCTGCGGGCGGTGAGTACCTGGCCGGCTACCTCATCGAGAAGAGCCTGTCGGTGGACAACATCTTCGTCTTCGCTCTGATCTTCTCGTACTTCTCCGTCCCCGTCGCGTACCAGCACCGCGTCCTGTTCTGGGGGATCTTCGGCGCCCTGGTGTTCCGAGCGATCTTCATCGGCGCAGGCGCCGCCCTCCTCGACCAGTTCCACTGGATGATCTACCTGTTCGGGGGGTTCCTCGTTCTCACCGGCATCAAGATGGCCCGCCACAAGGACATCGAGGTCCACCCCGAGCACAACCCCCTACTGCGACTCTTGCGTCGGGTCATGCCCATCACCAGCGACTACCACGGGCAGCGGTTCTTCGCCCGTGAGGCGGGCCGACGCGTCGCCACCCCGATGCTCGCCGTCCTCATCATCATCGAAACAACCGACATCATCTTCGCGGTCGACTCCATCCCCGCCATCTTCGCCATCACACGCGAGCCGTTCATCGTGTTCACCTCCAACGCCTTCGCCATCCTCGGCCTACGAGCGCTGTACTTCCTGCTCGCCGGCATGATCGGCCGATTCACCTACCTCAAGACCGGCCTCGCAGCCATCCTCGTGTTCGTCGGCGCCAAGATGCTCATCAGCGACCTCTACAAGATCCCCGTGTGGGCCTCCCTCGCCGCCATCGCCCTCACCCTCACCGCCGCCATCGTCGCTTCCCTGCGGGTCACTGCCCGCACCGATATCCAAGCCGGCGATCCGGCACCCGGCGAACCAGGGCAGTCCGACGCCGACAGCGTTGCGACCGGCACCGATCGGCCATGAGCGGCTGGGAACCATTGCAATGGCCGATTCATCCCGTCTGCTACCCGCACCCTGCCTGGCCCGTGACGAGGATCGGCGCAGGATCCTGAACGGCGGTCCGCTCAGGCAGGGTCGCAGATTGTCGATTGGAGTCTTCTCGGCGCCGGCAGCATCCTTCCGCTGCTGCATCGAGGGCGGGGGTCGACCCCACGACCGAACGCCGGAACCCTGGAGCGGGGTCGCGCGTCGCCGATGGAACATTCGGCGTGGGCTCCGTCCCGACATTCGGTGGCCGACGCAAATTGGTTGCCGAGCACCGGACATACGAGCGCGCGGCGTTGCCCCGCGCCGTAGGCTCCTGTGACGCCAGGCCGACTATCGGCGGGGCACAGGAGGTAACAGCGATGGGTGTCTTCAACGGAGCATTTCCGATCACTGCCGGCAAGGAGGACGTCGACATGTCGGCCGACGGGGGACCGCCGCCGGTGGTCGTCCTCGACTGGACGGCGTGAGCGGCCCTTGGATCACCACTGGGGCGTCAGCTCCCCACTTGAACGCGTAGAGCCCGTTATGGAGCGCCTGATATGGAGCGGTCGTCAAGCGCACGGCCAGTTCCAGCGGTCAGCGCACGCGTGACCGACCGTAGCCGAGCGGCGACGCCGTGGTCTGCACCGACGCCCTGGGCGCGCGGTCAGTCGGGATCGAGCGGGCTCCGCTTCTTGTCCAGGCCGCCGACGTAGCGCTGCCAGGCGCTGGCCCGCGTGACACCGAGGAGATCACCGATCTCAGCCCATGAGTACTCCTGGTCCCGGGCGTCAGCGACAGCCCGAGGTATCCGGCTGTCGATCTCGAGTTCACGCGCCTCTGAGGGCCCCTGGCTCGCGGCCAACAGGGAGGCTCCGAATCGGAGTGGGAAGCTTGTCTTCATGATTCGCTACATCTGATCGAGCGATCATCGGTGACACAAGCCTCGCGACGCCGGCTCGTTGCCCGAATTGAGTCACAACCCGCTGGCGGTGCCCGTAGCGGATCGCTGGACCGCCGAGGCAGCGACTGCGAGAGCCCAGCTGTGCATGCGTTTCCCGCAGGGCTCGTCGCGTTCATGTTTACCGACATCTAGTGTCCTGAGTTGTTAGAAGGCCGTGTTGCGGGACACGCCAGCGGCCTCCGCCACCTGGGCCTGGCCACCCCGGCCCAGGCGCCCACCATCGCTGCCGCTGTTAGCCGCCGCTGGCGCTCGTTGAGCAACGGGAACGTCGTGGAGAAGAACTCTGCCAGGCCCTCCTCGCTCAGCTCCACACCGACATGACACACGCGGCAGAAGGCTTGCGGGCGCGGGCGGGGCTACCGGGGCGCGACCGTGCACAACCGAGGCGGGACCGCCTGAGCGAGGGGGTGCCGATGCTACGGCTGGAGGCGTCGACTGCCGTCGTGCGTCGCCACTGACCGAGGCCGTGGACGAGCGCCACGGCTCACTGGCCACGGGATGCCGGGTCGACGCCGGCGAAGGTGAGGAAGTCGACCATGCGGAAGTCGCCGGTCACCGTTCCGGACCTGGTGGGGAGCGTGGGGCGCCAACCCGGACGGGCGTTGAGGTAGGAGCTGGCGTCGAGCTGGAGCAGGCCCACGAAGACCTCGGCCACGATGCGCCCGCCAACGGGTCCCAGGTGAAGCCCGTTGGCAACGAGCTTGGCCTCCTTCAGCACGTAATGGAACAGCGGCGTGCTCGACTCGAGGCCCAGCCCGTACCCGTTCAGCTCGGGGAAGTCGGCGGCAGCCAGAGGCGCCACGCCCATTGTGCGGGCGATGTCCTGACCCGAGGGCATCGACCAGGTGACGTGGCGCAGCAGCGTGCGCTGTGCCAGGACGGTGGGCTGGTCGCCGCTGGCGATGGCGCTGAGGGGCAGGTGGAACAGCGGGGTCGACAGCTTGGTGTCGATGAGCTTGTTCGGTTTCACCTGGCCGTCGCCGAAGTCAAAGAACGTCTGCCAACCGATGAACCGGCGCGGCGCCCGGTGGCCGCCCACGAGATCGTCGGGGTCGGGGCTGGGGGCGGCGGCGGCGTCGAAGATGAAGCCGAAGAACGCGCTCCCGTCGGCATTGCCGGCCAAATTGGCCCGGTAGGAAGGCCGCACCATGCTGTGACCGAAACGGTAGGCCGCGCCCTGGAACTCCACGGGGATGACGGCGCCGTCGTTCGGCCGGTACGAGCGGCGCCCGTTCACCATGATGTCGTCGACCATCGCTTGGCCGACGAATAGCGGCAGGAACTCGTTGACGAGCATCCACTGGTAGTGCCACGTGGTGAGCTGGCGGGCGGCCGCGAAGTCACCGGCGCGCGCCCTGCTTCCACCCCGCACCCGGTCGACGGCCCGGTTGTGGAACTTCAAGAAGGCGCACTGGAGGCCGGCGATGATCATGTGCTCGTCGTTGCGGGGGTCGGCGATGATGGCCGTGAGGTCGCTCCCGCGGGGGAGGTCCTCGAACCGGCCACCGCTCTCGACCTTGAGCTTGGCCCTGTCGGCGGGGTCGTACAGATGGGGAGACTCCACCGGGCCGGCGCCGTAGACCGAGTCGAGGTCGAGCGTGGGCGTGCGCCCGTTCCTGGAGCGGTTGGGATCGCTCGGGACGCCCAGGGTGGAGGCGACGTCGAAGGTGACGTCGTGGTCGAAGAACTGACCCATGAAGGTCGTCCCCGCCGTGTGGGTCGGGTGGTTCGGATTGTTGACACTCAACGCCGGGTTGGTGATCAAGGCCACTGGGCCGGCCGACAGGTCGTCCGCGGCGTCGAGCACGCCGCCGGGCCGGGCTAGGTCGAGGAGCGCATCGGTGAGCGCCTGACTGGGCTGGGCGAAGGGAGGCAGCTTCGGGAACATGCGGCCGAAGGTCGTCTGGAAGGCCGGCTTCGCCGCCGCCGCCGTGGTGGTCGTGGCGGCCGCTGCGGTGGCGGTGTGGCCGGGGACGAGAGTCACCGCCGACGCGGCCGCTCCGAGGCCCAGGCTCTGGAGGAAGCGGCGCCGGCTCAGTGGGCACCCACCGACGCTCTCGGTGACGACGACACCCGCCGTCGCCGGCTGCTGCACCGGCCCGCCCGGCCCGTCGCCCGTGTCGTCCGAACGTGACCCGCTGCTCGTCGTGCTCATCCCGGCCCCCTCGAAGTAGGTCGGCCGTGACGGAGCGAGGTGCACACCGGGGCGGCAGAACGCCCTCCTTGTGACCTCCCGGCCCCGCGTGGCCAAAGCTAACTATTCGCCACCATAGATGGCGGGGAACCCTGTTTCTAGCGGTATTTTGAGGGTCTTCTGCTCGATCAGTGAGTGATCCGTAGGCCATCGGCGCCTACCGGTGGCCATGGCAGTGCGCAAGGGACGGCTCGATGGACACCCGGGCGTCGGATGCCGCCCGGACGAAGCCACTTGTCTCGGTTCACATAGGGCGGCAACACCGGCGCCGTTGGCGCTGAAGTTGCCCGACGGCACGCGCTCCATGCCGGCGCCTTCCTTCAGGTCGCGGATGGCGAGTTCCACCACGGCGTGGTTTCGGTGGAAGGCATCGACCTCCACGGCGGCGCCGGCCAGATCGGTGAGGAAGGCGAAGTGGCGCCAGTCCGGCCACAGCTGGGCCTGGCGGCGGTCGGTGAGGCGGGTGCGGCGGACGATGAGCCGGCGGCCCTTGTAGGTGGACGTCTGAGGTCGCGCCTATGTGGGCGATCCACCCATTCCGGCGTACGCAGGTGGTAGCGTCGGCTGGGCCACATCCGCATGGGGGTCGGACGATTAACAAAATGGCGGTGCATCGGTCATGGGCGGCGCTGCTCCGAGGGCTTGCCGTCGTCGTCGTCGTCATCGCCGTGCCAATGTCCTCCGCCGCCGCACAGGAACAACCCCAGCCGCCCCCGCCACCGGTCTTCCCCACTGCTCCACCGGCCAGCACGGCTCCTACCACCAGAGCGACGGCGCCGCGTCGGACCGCCCCGGCAACGGTGGCGACCACCGCTCCCGCCACGACCTCGAGCACCGAGGCGTCGACCACGACGACCACGACGACGACGACGACGACGACTGCGCCGGCCGCCCTCCCTCCGCTTCCCGTAGAAGCGGAGGAGACGATCCCGAATTGGGTCGTCGTCCTGTTGACGGCGTCGGTGGGAGCCAACCTCGCCATCCTTGGCGCCTATCTCAATCGCCGGTACCGGACGCCGTAGCCGCGCCCGCCGGCGCCGCTCACGATCGCACGGCCGGGCCGGGACTCGAGGCCGCCGTCCCGCCGACATCGAGTATCCGACCGCAGGCCACCGAGGGAGCGGGGGAGAGACCGTGCGCATCCTGATCCTCAACCAGTACTTCCCGCCCGACGCATCGGCGACCGCCTACCTTCTCGGGGAGCTGACCGAGGACTTGGCCGCCGCCCATGAGATCTGGGTGGTCGCCGGCCGCCCGAGCTACAACCCCGAGAGCTCGACCTTCGTGCCCTCGGGTCCGAGGGTCGTCCGGGCGTGGTCCACGTCATTCGATCGCTCCCGAACGGCGGGACGGGCCTTCAACTACGCCAGCTTCCTGGTGTCGTCGGGCTTCCGCGCGCTCGCCGTTCCCCGTCCCGATCTGGTGATGTGCCTCACCGACCCACCCGTTATCGGCGTGATCGCGGCCATCACGGCATGGCGGCACCGCCGCCCGTTTCTCTTTGTTTGCCACGACGTGTACCCCGACATCGCCCTCGCCCTCGGCCGTATGAGAAGCCGGCCGCTCGTGTGGGTCTGGCGGCGGCTGAACCGGGCGGTGCGGCGGAGAGCGTCGCGCATCGTGGTCGTGGGCCGCGACATGCAGGAGAAGCTCGCCGACGAAGGCGTCGAGCCGGACAAGCTCCGCTGGCTCCCGAACTGGGCTTCGGCACCGGCCCTGGCCCCGGGCGCCGCCCAAGCGGTACGCGCGTCGATGGGGTGGGAGGACCGCTTCGTCGTCATGCACGCCGGCAACGTCGGGCTGGCCCAGCAGTTGGGGACCCTCGTGGATGCCGCCGGCCGCCTTCGCCATCGCCCCGACATCCTCATAGTGATCCTCGGCGACGGCGCCGCGAAGGGCGGCCTGCAGGACGCCGTGCGGACCGAGGGCCTGGACAACGTGGTCTTCGTCTCCTACCGGGCGAAGGATGAAGCGGAGTCGTGGATGGCGGCGGCCGACCTCCACGTGGTGTCGCTCGCCCCCGGCCTCGGGGGGTGCGCGGCACCGAGCAAGCTCTATTCGATCATGGCGGCGGGCCGACCCTTCGTGGCTGCCGTCGACCCAGGATCGGAGCCCGACCGCGTGGCCCGGGAGACCGGCTGCGGGGTCCGGGTGCCAGCCGGCGACGGGCAGGCACTGGCGGAGGCCATCGCCGCGGTGACGGGGGAGATGGCGGCCGACATGGGACGTCGGGGCCGGGAGGAGTTCGAGAGGCGCTACGACCGGGGGGTCGTCACCGCCGGGTACCGTCTGCTCCTCGAGGAGATGGGCGCGGCAGGTCGCTCCACCTGAGCGAGGTCCGAGCGCCGGCGCGGCAGCTGATCGGGGCCGGTCACCCGTGGGCCCGCCGCCTCAGGGGAGGCCGGCGCCGGGGCTACCCGGTCGTTGCCGGCCGATGTCCCAGGACGATCTTGACCACCGCCCTCGACACGCGCCGTTCGAGGTACTCGGGCGGCGGCGTCCAGTCGGTGGGCGACGAGGTGGCGATGCTTACGGCTCGGAGCACGGCGTCGGGGTCCGTCCCCGACAGGATGTTGCTCCCGCACTCGATCGTCTCCGGGCGCTCGGTGACGTCGCGGACGGTGACGTTCGGGACACCGAAGATGCAGCATTCCTCCTGGACCGTCCCGCTGTCGCTGACCACGCAGAAGGCCTGTCGCTCCAGGGAGACGAAGTCGAAGAAGCCGAGTGGCGGGCACAGGCGGACGTTGTCCGACCGGCTCTCCAGGCCGAGCCGCGCCATCCGGTCGGCGGTCCGGGGGTGGAGGCTCACCACGACCGGCATCCCGAGATCCCTGTCGATCCGATCCATCACCTCGACGAGCTGGGCCAGCCGCTCCGGCCTGTCGACGTTCTCGGCCCGGTGCATGGTGGCCAGTACGAAGCGCCCGGCCTCGAGGCCCATGTCGGTCCGGATGGAGCTCGCGTCGATGGCCGCCCGGTGGGCGTCGAGTACCTCGAGGATCGGGTTCCCGACGACGAAGATGCGATGCCTGTCGATGCCCTCCCGGACGAGGTTCTCCTTGCTCCGCTCGGTGTACGGCAGCAGCACGGTGCTGCTGTGGTCGATGAGCCGGCGGTTGAGCTCCTCGGGCACGCGGTCGTCGTAGCAGCGGTTGCCCGCCTCGAGGTGGAAGACCGGAATGCCGTGGCGGGCCGCCACGATGGCCGCCAGCCCGCTATTGGTGTCGCCGAGCACCAGGACGGCGTCGGGCCGCTCGGCGGCCATCACCTCGCCGCACCGGGACAGGATCTGGCCGGCCTGGTCGGCGAAGCTGTCCCCCCGCACCGCCAGGTGGCGGTCGGGCGGGCGCAACCCCAGTTCGGCGAAGAACACATCGCTCAACGCGGCATCGAAGTTCTGGCCCGTGTGGACGAGGACCTGGTCGCAGAAGCGGTCGAGCTGGCCGATGATGAGGCTGAGGCGGATGATCTCCGGCCTCGTCCCGAAGATCGTCAGCAGCTTCACGAGGCGACACCGGCGGCCACCCCCGGAAGGTGCTGCGAGAGCAGGAGACGGAGATCGTCGAGGCCCAGGTTGGCAGCCCGTGAGGAGTACTCCCCGGTCAGGGGCGGCGGTCCCTCCATAGCACTGCGCAGCTCGGGAAGGAGCGGCTGGATGACGTAGTACCCGTCGCGTTCGACGGTGCGGAAGCACTCCTCCTCGGAGACCAGGATCTCGTGGATCTTCTCGCCCGGCCGTATGCCCGTGTTCACGATCGGGATGTCGCGCCCGGCCACGATGATTTCGGCGATGTCCACGACCCTGGCCGACGGCACCACGGGGATGAACGTCTCGCCCGCTCTCGCCGACCGGACGGCGGCGAAGACCGTGTCGACGGCGCCGTCCAGGCTGAGCAGGAAGCGCGTCATCTCGGGAAGGGTGATGGTGACCGGACCACCGCTCTCGACCTGATCGAGGAACAGCGGGATCACCGACCCCCGCGACGCCAGGACGTTGCCGTAGCGAACGCAGACGAATCTGGTGTCGGTGCACTCCATATTGGCCTGGATGAACACCCGCTCCTGGATCGCCTTGGTCATTCCCATCACGTTGATCGGCTTGCATGCCTTGTCCGTCGACATCCCCACGACCGTCTCCACGGGCGTGTCGAAGTCCCGGACGATGGTCACCAGGTTCTGTGGGCCCACGATGTTGGTCTGCACGGCCTCGGACGGGAAGTACTCGCAGGTGGGCACCTGCTTGAGGGCCGCCGCGTTGAAGACGACCTCCGCCTCCCGCAGCGCCCCGTGGAGCGACCGGGGGTCGCGCACGTCGCCGATCCGGAACGAGAGGAGCTCCTGGGAGTTCTGGTAGATCACGTCGTCGGTCATGGCACGGCGGTGCAGGTACCCGAGCCGCATCTGGTGCTGCTTGGCCTCGTCCCGCGAGAAGACCGTGATGCGGGCCGGGCGGCCCATCTCGCCGCTGAGGATCCGGCCCACCAGCGCATGGCCGAGTGAACCGGTCCCGCCTGTGACCAGAACTCGCTTTCCCTCAAGAGGCAAGTATCCGTCTCCAGTCCTCGTAGGGCGAGGGGTCGTGGCGCATGGTGTCGATCATGGTCTCCCAGCTCGGGGGCACGAACCCGGTCTCCGATCTGAACCTCCGCGAATCCAGGCTGCGGTCGATGCAAACGCGGGAGACCGGCTCGATCTCCACCGCCAGCCCATAGGCCGACTTCAGCAGGCACAGGAGGTCGTGCTTGCTGATCGGATCGGAAGATACATGGTAAAGCCCCGACAGCGGCGGTTCCCGGGCGATGACGTCGACGAGCAGCCGGGCCAGCACGATGGTGGGTAGCCCGGAGAAGATGGCGTCCGTGAACCCGTCGATGCTGCGGCCCGAGGTGGAGAGGAACCACTCCAGCAGGCCGCGTGCGCCGGACAGCTCGCGCCCGATGATCGACGTGCGGATGGTGAGGTCGGGTGCGGTAGCGACCTCCCCCAGCAGCTTCGAGCGCCCGTACAGGTCCTCGGCATCGGCCACGTCGGACTCCCGGTACATCCCGGAACGCCCGGCGAAGACGCAGTCTGTGCTGACGTGGACGAGACGTGCGTCGACGGAGCGGCAGGCGGCGGCGACCTGGTGGGGGAGGAGGGCGTTGATGGTCACGGTGGCCACCGGATCGAGCGCGGTCGGGCTCTGCTTGACGATCCCGATCGCGTTCACGACCACATCGGGCCGCACCGTCGTGATGGCGTGTCCGACGCTGTCACCGTAGGACGCATCGACGCCCACCAGCGTGCGCTCCGCTGGGGACAGCCCTGTCTGCGGCCAGGCCGGATGGAGCGAGCGCACCGTGACCCACGTCTCGAAATGCTGCTCGAACACCTGGCCGAGCTTGTGGCCGAGCATGCCGGCGCCACCGAGCACGAGGACACGTCCGGTCACTGGTGCACCATCCCTTCGGGATGTCGCACCAGCGAGTTACTCATGGACCGTCCTCCCGGGCCGGTCACTGGAGCTACCCCGCACGGTTCGCCGACCGCCCACGCGGGTCGGCTCTGGAAGATGCTCGGAAATTCGGTGAACGCCATGGACCCTCCGGGTTCGAGCGGCTAGCATAAGTGCGAACTAGCCATCGGGGGATCGGCGTGCAGAAGGCTGGAACTGTTCTGATCACTGGTGGGGCGGGCTTCATCGGGTCGCACCTGACCGACCACTTGCTGGCGCTCGGCCACGGGGTCCTGGCTCTCGATTCTCTGGCGACCGGCCGGCTCCAGAACCTCGATGCGGCGGCCAGGAACCCGAGGTTCCGCTTCGTGCACGGTTCGGTGCTCGACGAGCTGATGGTCGACGAGTTGGTGCACGAGTGCGACATGGTGGTGCACCTGGCTGCCGCCGTCGGCGTGAAGCTCATCGTCGAGCAGCCGCTGCGGTCGCTCACCACCAACATCCGCGGCTCGGAGATCGTCATGGAGGCGGCCCACCGCTACCGCAAGAAGATCCTGCTGGCCAGCACCTCGGAGATCTACGGCAAAAACTCGAGTGGCCCACTGGTCGAGACCGCCGACCGCATCCTCGGGTCTCCCACCGTCGCCCGCTGGGCGTACTCGACAGCCAAGGCGGTGGACGAGATCCTCGCCTACGCATACCACAGGGAGCGGGGGCTGCCCACGATCGTGGTGCGGCTGTTCAACACCGTCGGACCCCGCCAGAGCCCCGCCTACGGCATGGTGATGCCCCGCCTGGTGCGCCAGGCCGTCGCCAACGAGCCCATCACCGTCTACGGCGACGGCGCCCAGACCCGGTGCTTCTGCCACGTTTCCGACGTCGTCGACGCCCTCACCCGCCTGCTCTACGACGAAGCGGCTGTCGGCGACGTGTTCAACATCGGCTCCACCGAGGAGATAAGCATCCGCGCCCTGGCCGAGCGCATCGTCGAGCGCACCGCCAGCACCTCGACCATCGAACTGATCCCCTACGAGCAGGCGTACGAGACCGGGTTCGAGGACATGCGCCGGCGGGTGCCGAACATCGCCAAGGTGCACGCCCGCACTGGCTGGTCGCCCACCAAGAGCCTCGACGAGATCCTCGAAGCGACCATCGCAGAGGCGGCCGCCGAGCAAATGCTCCGCGTCTGAGCGGACGGGGACGGTGTGAGGAGGTGACCTGTGACTTCTGAGCAGGCGGGAACCATCGCCGTCGGCGTGCTGGCCTTCTTGGCCGTGGTTGCGCTCGTCCCCCTCGTCCGCCGGCTGGCCATCGCCTATGGGGTGACCGACAAACCCAGCCAGGGCAAGCTCCACTCCACCGCCACGCCCTACCTGGGCGGCATCGCCGTCGCCCTCGCAATCGCCGGCACGTCGGCGTTCCTCCCCGGCTGGTCGGAGGAGGGCGCCGCCATCCTGGTGGGCGCCCTGCTCGTGGGCGTGGTCGGCCTGGTGGACGACATGGGCACGATCGGCCCCGGCTCCCGGGTGGCGGTGGAGGCCGTGGCCGCATCGGTCGCCTTCGCCGGCGGCGCCCGGGTCGAGGTGGCCGGCGGCATCGTCGACTTCGTGCTCACGGTGGGGGTGTTGGTCCTGCTCACCAACTCGTTCAACCTGCTCGACAACATGGACGGGGCGGCGGGTGTGATCGGCACGACCACGGCTCTCGCCCTCGTTGCCGCCGCCGTCCTCCACGAACAGGTGCTGGTGGCCGCACTTGCCGCCCTGGTCGCCGGCGCCTGCATGGGCTTCCTGGTCTACAACTGGCACCCGGCCAGGATCTTCCTCGGCGACGCCGGGTCGCTGTTCGTCGGCTTTTTGTTGGCGGCCATCGCCCTCAAGCTGCGTTTCGTGGTCGAGCCCCCTGCCAGCATCGCCGCGGTGGGCCTGGTCGTCGGGTTGGCGTTGTTCGACACGACCCTCGTCGTGGTGTCCCGCCTGCGCGCCGGGCGCCCCCTCCACGTGGGGGGCACCGACCACCTTGCCCACCGCCTGCTCATACTGGGCCTGAGCTGTCGACGCGTGGCCGGCCTGCTGGCCCTGGGCACCGCTGCGTCCGCAGGGCTCGGGCTGGCGGTCGGGCGCCACGTGCTTCCCGTGGGGCCGGTCGTGGCCGGCGTGACGGTCGTGGGCACGGCCGCGTTGGCCGCCCTCCTGCGCATGCCGGTCTACGAAAGAGGGGCGGGCCGGGTGGTGCGTCAGTCCGCGGCCCGGGCGGCGACCCCGCTGGTACCCGAGGACATTTCCGTCGCCGGTACCGGTTGACCGTTCGGCTTCCCGTTGTAAACTCTTGCTTCTCCTATTCCCCGGTGGTCACAATGGATGGACGAGCGAGTGCCGAAGGCCAGCGACGGCTGACCCGTCGTCAGCTCATCAAACGGGGCGCCATCGTGGGTGGTGTCGCCGCATGGGGGGCGCCACTGGTCCGGCTGGCGGTCGTAGGTGGGGGAAGCTCGGCGGGTGTGCGGGTGACCACAGGTGCCGTCGCCGGCCCCGAGGCCAAGCCGATACCGCCCGCCTGCGAGCCGAGGCTGCTGGACGACCCTTCCAGCACGCGCCTCGTGTGTGCTCCGAACGAGAACAGCGCAGCGGCGGCCTTCCGCGCCCAGGTGAGGAACGACTGCGGGGCCAGGTGCGAGTCGGAGGATTGCGCCTCGGACCCCGGCTGCAGGCCGAAGAAGCTCACCCCCACGAGCGTCGGAGAGATCGTGTGCACCGAGACCGCCAACCCCGCCGGTTGCCCTCCGCACGCCGGGTACGTTCGACAGGCGAAGGAGTTCTCGTGCGTGGCCGAGGTCGTCTGCAACTGTGGGTGCGGCTGAGTCGCGGCGAGGCCAGGCTGGTCGGGCCGGCTTCCACCGCCATGACCCTCCCCGCCCCGCCGGCGGAACGACAGAATTCCCAAAAGCATCGTTTGACGCTGTCGCCCCGGCCAGCTACGTTCTCACTCAGTTGGCCATAGGGGCGAAGTAGCCCATGGGGAAATGGACACCCTCGCCCTCCAGACCGGTCGCATAATCACTGGGGGACTGACGCCATGAGTGACGAGACGAGCACTGAGAGCAGCCCGATGCGGGTAACGCGCCGTGAGATGATCAAGCGGGGGGCGATCATCGGCGGGGTGGCGGTGTGGGGTGTGCCGTTGATCAAGATGGCCGTTCAGAACGACGACGCCCCCACCAGGCTCACGCTGGCGGCGTTCCCCCAGACCTGCGAGAAGACCCCCAACCTCACCAATACCGGGCTGGTGTGCGACACGACCAACGCCAAGGCGACCGCCGCCTTCAAGTCGACGCTCAAGAACTTCTGTACGAGAAAGTGCGCAGATGCGGCGGGCTGCGCTCCGGCCACCCCTTCGTGCGTCCCCAACAAGACGACGCCGTACACCCTCATCGGGACCGTCATCTGCACCGAGACCCTGAACCTTCTCGGCTGCCCCGCGACCGGAGGGTACGTGCTCGGCGCCAAGGAGTTCACCTGCGTCGCCGTCGTCCAGTGCAACTGCGGGTGCAAGTAGACCTCCGCCGCTCCCCCCGGCCCGGGTGATCGCGGCCGGGCGGGGTTCGCGCATCGAGCGGCGGTGACGACGACATGCCTTCCCGAGCTGCACCGGTGAGGCCCGTCGGCGCGGCCACCGCCGGGGTGTGAACCTCCTCCTCCTCGCCGCCGGCCTGGCCGGCGGCGGCGTTGTCGCGCTGTGCCGGCCGCGCCTCGTGCTGATGCCCCCACGCGCCCTGGTGGGCCTGCTGGCCGCCGCCTCGGCGGCGGCTGCCGTGGCGGCCGCCGGCGCCCCCACGGGGAACGCGGCGGTGGATGTCGCCGCTCGGGCTGCCCTCGGGGCGGGGTTCGTGCTGCTGGCCGCCCACGCCGGCCTGGTCGCCCTCCTCCTGGCCGCCGCCGCCGCGGTGGTCGTCTCGGTGGGGTCGCCGGTCCAGGCCCTGGCCGGGGTCACCCTCGCTGGGCTGGCGATCCCCGCTTTTCGCCTCCGGCGGGCCCCGCTCCTCACCGCCGGCGGGGGGGCGGCGCTGGCCCAGGTGGCCCTGCACCTCCGGAGTGGGGGGGCGTGGCCCTCGACTGCGACAGGGGCGGCCTGGGTCATGGCCCCGGTCGCCGTGTGGGGCCTCGTCCGTCTCGACCCGGTGGGCCGCCGCCGGGTGCTGCGGGGCGCCGCCGGCCTCGGTGCCCTCGCCGTCGCCGCCGGATGCCTCGGCGTGGTGTCGGCGCTGGTGGCGCGCCCCTCGCTCAACCGGGGGCTCGAGGGCACCAGCGCCGGCATCGCCGCCGCCCGGCGCGGCGACACGGCGGGGGCCGCCAGGCAGCTGTCGGACGCCGCCCGCTCCTTCGCCCAGGCCCGCCGCACGCTGGACAGCTGGTGGGCGAGGCCCGCCGACGGCGTACCGGTGGCGGCCCAGCACGTCCGCAGCCTGCGGGCGGTGGCCGCGACCGGTCGCGAGCTGTCCGTCCTCGGGGCCGACGCCGCCCGCGGCGGCAACCTCCAGAGCATCAAGGTGGTCGACGGGCAGGTGCCCCTCGATCGCATCCCGGCGCTCGAGCGGTCGGCCGGCCGGGCGGTGGCCGGGCTGGCCCGCGCCCGCCGCCAGCTGGCGGCTGCCCGTTCGCCGTGGCTCGTCGCTCCCCTCACCCGCCGTTTGGCCGCCCAGCAGGCCCGCCTGGCCGACGCCCAGGGCACGGCCGAACGGGCCCGGGGGGTGCTCCACGAACTGCCCGCCCTGCTCGGGGCAGCCGGGCCCCGGCGCTACTTCCTCGCCGTGCAGACTCCGGCCGAGCTGCGGGGCAGCGGCGGGATGATCGGCAACTACGGCGAGATCACCGCCGAGGGCGGCCGCCTCCGCCTCGCCCGTTTCGGCCGCCTCGGCGAGTTGAACGAAGCCGGCGACCCGGCCACCCGCACGCTCGTCGCCCCCGACGACTACGTGGCGAGGTACTCGCGTCTCAGCCCCGAGACGCTGTGGCAGAACGTCACCGCCTCGCCCGACTTCCCCACCGTCGCCGGCGTGATCGCCAATCTCTATCCCCAGTCGGGAGGCGTCGCGGTGGACGGCGTGATCGCCGTGGACCCGAGCACCATCGCCGCTCTCCTGAGCGTGGTGGGCCCCCTCACCGTCCCCCCTTGGCCCGAGCCCCTCACGGCCCAGAATGCCGCCAGGGTCCTGCTGTTCGACCAGTACGTGAACCTCGACAAGGACGCCCGTGTGCAGTTCCTGGGTGACACGGTCGAGCAGCTGTGGAGCCGGCTCACGACCGGAGCGCTGCCCGGCGCGGCGGACGTGCTGAACGCCGTCGGGCCGGTGGTGCCGGGCAAGCACCTCATGTTGGCGAGCACCAGGGCCAGCGAGCAGCGGGTGTTCGAGGAGGCCGGCGTGGCCGGGCGGATGGCGGCGGTGAAGGACGACTTCGTGGGGGTGGTGACCCAGAACACCGGCGAGAACAAGATCGACTGGTTCCTGCGCCGGCAGGTGGACTACTCGGCCACCCTCGACCCGGCCACGGGGGATGTGCGGGCGCGTCTCAAGGTCGTGCTGCACAACGACGCCCCGTCGTCGGGGCTCCCGGCGTACGTGATCGGCAACCCGCCCGACCTGTCGGTGGCGCCGGGGGACAACCGGCTCTACCTGTCCGTCTACACGCCGTGGTCGCTCGACGAGGCGCGGATCGATGGCGTCCCGGCCAGGATCGAACAGGAGCACGAGCTCGAACGGCGGGTCTACTCCGCCGTGGTCGTGATCCCAGCCGGTGGTTCGGTGGCGGTCGACCTGCGACTGTCGGGGCGGACCGAGGTGGGCAGGCGCTACCAGCTCGACCTGCACCGCCAGCCGTCGGTCGCAGCCGAGGACGTGCGGGCTACCCTGACCGTGGGGGGGCCGGGGCGGGGCGGGCGGACCACCAGCACGCGCCATGTCACCCTCGACCGTGACCGGACGATCCGGTTCCCCGTCCCCCCGGCCGGAACGGACCGGAAAGGAGACCCACGATGAGCACGCTCGACGGCGCCGGGCCGGATGCGCTCGACCTCGCCCCGGGCGAGATCGACGACTCGTTCGTGCTGGCCCGCCTGCCATCGGTCGCCACCGTGGAGATCGACGGGGAGAGCGTGCTGTTCGACGGGGCCAGCGGCTCCCTGCACGTGCTCGACCCGGTGGGCGCCATCGTGTGGTCGTGCCTCGACGGCGCCGCCACCCTCGACGAGCTGACCACCGACCTCAGCGACGCCTTCGGGGCGGAACCGGCCCAGGTGCGCGCCGACGTGGTGGAGCTGGCGCGGGACCTGTTCGGGCGCGGACTGGTCCATGCCCTGGCCGGCGGGGCCGGTGGCGCGTGGGCGGAGCCGGCCCCCCTGTCGTCGGTCTCGCCGGACGAGGCGACCGGGGCGGACGTGGCGATCGACGCCGACGTGGAGGAGCCACGGTTCCTGGAGCGGCCCGCCAGCCTCTGACTGGACGAACTGGACCGCCTCGTGTGGGCGGGTACGAGCACATTCGAGGTCGGCGGCCTCCACCTCGGGGTGCGGTCGAGCACGCCGCAGATGCACCAGTTCCTGCGCCGGCTGTTGGCCGCCCACCTGCGGGACGAACCGGCGGACCCCTACTACTCCGTACTCCTCGGGGAACCGGACGGCAGCGGGCCGGCCGACAGGTTCCACTTCCTCTACGAGGCCGCCAACGCCGTGGTGCGGACGCGGGACCTCGAACGGCTGGTGCGGGGCCTGCTGTCCCACCTGGCCCGCTTCGCGCCGGAGGAGGACACACCCCACCTCGTGGTGGAGGGCACGGCGCTGGTGAAGCAGGGCCGGGCGCTGGTCGCCCCGAGCGCCGTCACCTCGTGGTTGAAGGTGGTGGAGCGCCGTCTGAACATCCGGGGCTTCCAGGTCGTCGACTCGCCCTGGCTACGGCTCGACCCCGTGGCCGGGACGCTGGTGGTGCAGGCACCGGCCCTGGACGTCGACTGGTCGGCTTTCGACGTCCTCGACGGCATCGTGGCGCGCCCCGCCAGGCCCGACCCGGCAGTGGCGCCCGGCGCCTACCCGCTGACGGGCTGGGCCCTGCTCACGCCCGACGGGCAGCCGGGGCCCCTCCCCCGTGCCCAGGCCGTGCTGTGGGCCACCATGCTGGTGCTCAACCGCCATCAGATCGGTGGCCAGAGGACCCTCGACGGCTTGGCCGACGTCATGCGCCTGGTGCAGCCCGTCGGTGTGGGCTGGAGCGATGAGCGTGAGCTGGTGGACGCCCTCGACCTGGCCGCGGCGGCCGGTCCCGACGCCGGCTGAGGCCTTGAGGCAGGGGACCGCCCGGCGCGCCCGGTGCCCCCCCGGCTACCAGCTCTGGGGGCTCGGCCGGCCGCGCTCGGCCAGCACGACGAGCGCGCCCACGGCGATCAGCGCACCGCCGAGCAGCGACCACCGCAGCACCAGCGCACCGGTGCGGGGGAGCAACCCGCCGGTCGCGTCGGCCGGGCAGGTGATGCCGAACACGGTGTTGACGACGCGGGGAGCGCCGCCGGCGCCGGTGCCGGACACGGACAGCGTGTTGGCGCCCGGCCCGCAGTCGGCGGCGAACTCGGCGCCGTCCACCCGCACCAGGGTGACGCCGAGGACGGCGATGGTGGCACGGGCGCATCCGTCGGCGTCGACCGTGTCGGGGGGGGCCATGCGACCGTTGACGGCGACGGTGACCGATCCCTGCTGCAGGCCGCAGCTGGCGACCGTGGTGGTCTGGCCCACCCCGATGGTCCCGGCAGACTGCGAGGCGACGGAGACGGCCGGGGTGACGGCGGTGGTGCTGGTGGTGCCCGGGTACTGGGCATGCGCAGGGAGGGCGAGGCCGACGGCCCCCGCCAGCACCCCGAGCAGCACACCAACGTTCCGCATCATCGATCCTTCCGCCCCGCCGGGTACGTCAGACTAGGTGGACCGCACCTATTTCGCAAGAGTCTCCGCGTGCGGTCGGTCATCTGCGGAGCTTCCACGACACGTCGACCACCCGGTCCCAGGGCGCCTCAAACACCCTCGCCCCGTCGAGGCGCCAGCCGGGGGCCGAGATCCGCACGGTCAGGGCCATCGGCTCCAGCCTGGGCTGGGGCACCAGGCGCAGGTCGAGGCGCCCGTGGCGCACGGCGGAGGGGATCACCGTCTGGAAGCGCACCACCCGCTCCTGTCCCGGCTCGACCGTGGTCGGTCCCTGGTTGAGCCGCAACCCCGACTCCTCCACGCTGCCGGCCTGCACGGCGCCTCGAGGGCCCCAGAAGTAGACGCGCCCGATGTACTGGCCGGCCCGGGTCTGGGAGAAGCCGTCGGGGCCGAACTGGTAGGACGCCGGTGGACGGAGCGGGGCGGTGTTGGCCACGATGACCTCGGTGTCGACCACGGCGACGCCGGCCGGAGTCACCGCCACCCGCATCTCCACCCTTGGCTTCACGAAGTAGTCGAGCTTGGTGGCGGTGGCGTTCTGCACCGAAAGGTGCAGCGTGCGGTCGGCCGCTCGCGCCGCCGGGCTGCCTCCGAGGCCACGCCGCTCGAAGACGGCTTGCTCGCTCCGGTCGGCGCTCCAGAGGCGGAAGTGGCCCCCGGCCGCCGCGTCCCCCAGCGCCCCCCCCAGCCCGAGGGCGTCGTAATTTCCCTCGGCCACGCGGGCCACCACGGCGGCGGCCACCCGCCCCAGCTGCTCCCTGCGCTCACCCTGCTCGCGGAGACGGGGGAAGTCGGCGTACAACTCGTCGAGCAGCACGGCGGCGGCGTTCCCGGCATCCACGGGACGGGGAACGCCCTCGACGGTCACGGGCCCGACCACGTCCAGCAGGCCGGCCAGCCCGGGGACGTCGAGGGCGATCACACCGTCGACCGGTGAGCCCGTGGCCTGCTGCGCCATCTCCGCCATCGCCCTCCCGCTCCACGCGAAGTCGGCGGTGGCGTTGACCGACTGCCAGAGCCGGTTCGGGGCCAGACCACCGAACACGGCGTCCATGCCGGCCGGCACGGGGTAGGAGATCGGACCGGACAGGGCCAGCTCGGTGATGGGCCCGGAGCGCTCCACCGCCAACCGCCCGTTCTCCGCCCGCACCACGGCGAACGAGAGCACCATGCCCTGGTCGCGCATCTCGGCGTTGTTCTGGAGGGCGAGGAGGTAGCGCCGGGGACCTGCGGTGCCGAGGTAGGTGTCGGCCGCCCCCATCGCCTCCACCGCGCCCCGGAGCTGGCCGGCGATTTCCCGGGTGCTGGTGTCCAGGCGGCGGCGGGCGGCAGCCAGGCCGCCCCAGAGGCCGTCGTCGCCGGCAGCCAGGCCGTCCAGCCCGGCGCCGGCCGCCGCCAGCCGCAGCCGCAGCCGCCGCACACCCTCGAGCGGCACCTCGCTCTGGCGGATGCGGTCGCGCCGGGTGAAGGCGTCCACGTCCTCCACCAGGCGCCGCCCGATCCCCGCCGCCGTCCGGGCGTCGGCTACCAGGCGCAGGATGCCGCGACGCTGTGTGGAGAGGCCGGGAAGCACACCCGCCAGGCGCAGCGGGAGGGAGTGCCGCAGACGCCGGTCGACCCCGTCGATCCGTTCCGCCACCTCGGCTGCCGACGAACGGGCGGCGGACCGCCCGGCGGGGCTGCGAAGGGCCGCCGGACGACCCACCACCCCCACCAGGGCCACGCGGGCCTCGCCCAGCTGGGCCCTGGCCCGGGACACGTCCTGCCACGCCGCCGCCGCCGTCACGAGTCCGAGGACTCCCACGAGCAGGGCGCCCACCCACCACCGTCGCCATGGTCGCCGCCGGTGGGTCACGGTCAGCCCTTGGCCGCCAGCGGCGCGCGCCCCTTCTTCTCCTCGTCGTGGTCCGAGGAGTAGCGGTAGGAGTAGCCGTAGGAGTGCTCACCGCGCACACCGTTGAGCACCGTGCCGATGATGGGTGCGCCCACCTGGTTGAGCAGCTCGAGGCTCCGCTGCAGTTCCTTGCCGGTGGTGATGCCGGCGGTGACGACGAGAAGCGTGGCGTCGACCCGGTTGGACAGCACGGCGGCGTCGGTCACCGGCAGGATGGGCGGGCAGTCGACGAGCACCACGTCGCACTCCGCCTGCAGGGCGGTGAGCACGTCCACCGTCCGCCGGCCCGACAGCAGCTCGGAGGGGTTGGGGGGGACCGGGCCCGACGCCAGGAGGCGCAGGTGGTCCTGGCCCGCCACCTCCTGGAGGGCGGCCGAGAGACTTACGTCGCCGAGGAGTACGGAGGTGAAGCCCTTGGCGTTGTCGAGCCCGAAGAACTCGTGGATGCGGGGCTGACGCAGGTCACAGCACACGATCACCACCCGCTGGCCGGCCTGGGCGAGGGCCACCCCGAGGTTGGCGATGGTGGTGGACTTGCCCTCGCTGGCCGATGCGCTGGTGACCTGGATGGTGCGCAACGGCCGGTCGAGGCCCAGGAACTGGATGGACGTCCGCAGGCTGCGGTAGGCCTCGGCTGCCGGCGACTTGGGATCTGTTGTCGACACCACGAGGGGCTTGGCGCGGTCCTTCCACCCGGGCACGGGGGGCACGAGGGCGAGGTTGGGCAGGCCGCCGACCACCCGGGCCAGATCGTCCTTGCTCTTTACCGAGTCGTCGAGGTAGTCGCGCAGGAATGCCAGCCCGGCGCCGAGGAGCAGGCCGACGAGCAGGCCCATCACGGCGGTGCGCCGGGGCGTGGGCTTGAACGGCGAGACGGGCACGGCGGCCGGCGTCACCAGCTGGGCCCCGCCTGTCTTGAGGGCGGAGTCGACCTGCAACTCGTCGAGCTTCTGGTTGAACAGGATCTGCTGGGTGAGCAGCGCCTCGCGCTGGCCGGCGACCCGTTGCTCCACCTGGAGCCGCTCGGGCGGCGCGGCCGCGCCCACCCGGGTGGCGAGGTCGTCGAGCTGCTTCTGGAGGTCGTCGACCTTGTCCTGGACCTCCTTGCTGGCGGTCAGGATCCCTTCCACCGACTGCTTGCGCCGGAACTCGATGTAGGCCGTGGCGTAGGCGTTGGCGACCTCGGCGGCCCGGCGCGGATGGATGCTGGTGGCCCGCACCTCGATGACATCGGTCAGCCCCACCGGTGAGGCCGACACCTTGTGGGCGGCGCCGAGCTTCTTGCGCACGGCGTCCTGCACGGGCTGGCTCTCGAGCACCCGGATCTCGGTCTGCACGGCCCGGGCGGGATCGTTGCGCTGGCCGCTGTTGGGGTCGAAGAGCGACTCGGTGGACCGGGGCTGCAGGAGCAGCTCGGCCGTCCCCTCATAGACCGGTGTCTGGAGGAGTGACGCGGCGACGGCGACACTGGTGATCACGAGGGCCGTCAAAGCGATGACCCATCGCCTCCTGCGCAGCACTCCCAGGTAGTCGCGGAGCTCGAGCTGCGGGCTTGCCGCCTGGCCGGTCACCCGGCAGAGGCTACCGGGATTTTGCCCATAGAATCAGGGCTTCCGATCGTCCACAACGGCGCGGAGCACCGAGACCGTCTGCGTAGCGCACGCCTCCCAGCTGTAGTCCCTGGGCAGGTCGCCGCATGCGATGCCGTGCCGGACGGCCTCGTGCAGCAGCGTGCGCTGGGCCTCGACGTCGAACGGGTCGAAGTACCGGGCGGCCTCGCCGGCGATCTCCTCGTTGCTCGCCGCCCGCGCCGCGAGAATTGGCAGTCCGAAGCTGTGGGCCTCGAGGAGGGGGTGGCCGAACGTCTCCGCGTATGGAGGCCACAAAAAGCAGTCGGCCCCGGCGTAGGCGGCGTCAAGGGCCGCCCCGGAGAGTGGTCCAGCGAATGTCACCTTGGTAGCGAGACCGTGGTGGCGGACCAGGTCGCCGAGTTCCGTCGCGAACGCAGGCTCGACGGGCGCACCGACCACCTCGAGGTGCCACGGCCCGTCCACGCCGGCGAGGGCCGCGAGCAGACGGTGCAGGTTCTTGTAGCGGTACAGGTTCGACACGAACAGGAAGCGCCGGACCGGTCCCACCGGTCTGGCCGGGCCGGGCGGCGGCCCTCCGTGGTACACCACGTGGACCTGATTCGCCGGGATCCCGAGCTCCCCAAGCGCCAGCTCCCGCGCGTAGCCGCTCACCGCGATGTGGGCGGCGGCCGTGCGAGCCGACCGACGGGCCAGCGCCCTGCGCACGGCGATGGCGCGGCGGGCCCTCGGCGGGTACTCCCGCACGTTCGAGGCCCGCCACGACGGGTTCCGCACGGCCAGCACGAGAGGGCAGCGGTAGGAGGCGAAGGAGATCTCCGTCGGAGCGAGCACCACGTCCACGTCCGCCCGCGCCACGGCACGGCGCCACCTTGGAGTGAGCGCCCCGAGCCGGCCCGGCGTGGGGAAGAAGGGCAGGTCGCCCGCCACCCCGGTCCCGAGGGACTGCAGCACCGCCTCGCGGACGAGCACGGGCCCGATCTCGACCTCTGGGGCGCCGGCCAGCAGGGGCAGGAGCCTGCGCAGGTAGGTCACCCCGCCGCCCACCGCGGCGGAGGAGGCGTCGACGGCCACCCTCATGGGCGCGACGCCCTCACCAGGTGAACCCGTTGGCCGCCGGCCAGAGACGGAGCACGGCCAGCGCCCACGGCCTCGACCAGTGCACCCGGCCGGCCAGGAACGCCGACCACAGGGCCCGTCGTCGGGAACCGTCGAGCAGGTCGGCGAAGGGCATGGCATCCGAGCACACGGCATCTTCGACGATGGAGCGCAGCGGGCCGCGCAGCCACTGGTCGAAAGGCATGGTGAATCCCCGCTTCTCCGGAATGGTGGTGATGCCGGCCGCCGCCGCCAGCAACGACTTTCCGGGCGCGAGCCGGACACCGGAGGGGATGGCGAGCGCCACCCGCACGACCTCGTCGTCGAGCAGGGGGACCCTGACCTCGAGGGAGTGGGCCATCGAGACGCTGTCGGTGTCGGGCAGTAGCTGCCAGGCCAGGTAGCAGCCCAGCTCCAACGACGAGACGGCGTCGCCGCCGTCGGTGGGCAGCGAGGCGGGAGGTAGGGCGGGCGACTCGGGCAGGCCGAAGGCGGTCAGGTCGGCGTCGCTGAACAACCGCCGCACGGCCCCGTAGGCGCCGCCGAGGCCGGCGGGCGCTCCGAGCACCTTGCCTACGCGGCCCCCCGGCGCCCGGCGTGCCGCTCCGGCCGCCAGACCCCGCCTGGCGCCGGCGGGGAGCGTGGCGAGAGCGGCGGTCAGCCGGTTCACCCGGGGGGCGGAGCGGAACGACGGGTAGCCGCCGAACAGCTCGTCGCCGCCCATGCCCGACAGGGCAACCACGTAGCCGGCCTCCCGGGCGGCCCGGCACACGACCCAGGAGTTGACACCGTCGACGGTGGGCTGGTCCATGCCGGCCAGCACGTCGGGGAGGAGGGGCCCCAGGCCTTGGGCGGTCATCGGCACGGAGACGTGGCGAATCCCGAGGGCGGCGGCCAGCTCGCCCGCCTGGCCCCCTTCGTCGAGGTCGTCGGCCTCGGGGAAGGTCACCGTCAGCGCCTGCACCGGCTGGTGGGCCACGGCGATGCGGGCCACGGCCTGGCTGTCGGTGCCGCTCGACAGGAACAGCCCGGTGGGTCGCTCGGCCACCAGGTGGCGCTCCACCGAATCGTGGAGGGCCCGGCGCAGGGCCGGCACCGCCGCCTCGGGCTCCGAGAGCGTCGGGTCGGCCCGGAACCGGGGCCGCCACCACGTCTGCGGGGTGGGAGCGCCGCCATCCCAGGCGATGAACTCACCGGGGCCCAGATGGCGCACACCTGCAACCAGCGCCGCCGGCCGGGGAACCGAGCCCCAGGCCAGGTACCCCCGCACGGCGTCGGGATCCGGCGTGGTGCCGGACAGGCCGCTGTGGGCCAGCGCCCGCACCTCGGATGCGAAGGAAAGCGTCCCCGCCTTGTAGGCCCAGGCCAGGGGCTTGATGCCGAGGCGGTCCCGGGCCAGCACGAGGCGCTGGCGGCGCACGTCCCAGATGGCGAAGGCGAACATGCCCCGGAGACGGTCGAGCATCTGCGGGGCGTCGCCGCCCACGTGGCGGTAGAGGTGGACCAGGCACTCGGTGTCGGTGGTGGTGCGGAAGCGGTGGCCGGCGGCCTTGAGCTCCTGGCGCAGCTCGATGAAGTTGTACAACTCGCCGTTGTAGGCGACCCACACGTTCCCATCCTCGTCGCCCATGGGCTGGTCGGCCTGCTCCGACAGGTCGAGGATGCGCAGGCGAACAGCCCCGATGGCAGCGGACCGCACGCCGCGGAAGCAGCAGACCCCGGCGGCGTCCGGCCCGCGGTGGCGGAGGAGGGCGACGGCGGCGTGGACCCCGTCTTCGTCTAGGAGATCAGATTTCTCGGTAGCGGTCCCCGCGATGCCGCACATGTGTGCCTCCAGTCGATCTAGGGCTACCGCGGGCCAGCGGGGCGTGCCAGACCGCCATCGGCGTCGTCGACGACAGCGAGCCGGCCATCGTGGCTGAAGCGTTCACCAAAAACCACCTGGGCGACCTTGTGCTGATAGCCCATTGGATGAAACTGCGCTCTGGCCCAAACCCGAGCATTTGAGGCGAGCCTCTGGACTTCCTCAGGGTGTTGTGCACACCACTGGAGGACATCGAACAATGCCTCGGCCGACTCGCCCGTGGGTCTCAGGCCGGTGACGCCGGGAATGAAGGCGTCGGCTGACCCGCCGAACGCAGGTGCCACGACGAGACGACCCGCTAAGGCTGCTTCCGCGAGAACGATGCCAAAACCCTCGCCGTAGGGGACGGGTCTCGTCTGCAGCCGCGTGGCCAGCACAAGGATATGAGATTCCTCGTAGAGCGCCGCGAGACCCTTTTCGTCGGGGGAGACGACGACTCTGGCGGCGGGCGCTCTTTCCTCGACAGCGTTCTGGAGCGCCACGGGGACCGGACCCGTGCCGGCGAAGGTCACCTTCGCATCGACGCCGATGTCTCGCAGTCGGTCGATGGCGGCGAGGAGTTCGAAAGCGCCCTTCAACGCCGCATCAGCCAGACGGAACACGGTGAGGACATGCATCGATCGCCGGAGTTCGAAGTCACTGGGAGGTACGGCCGACAGCATCTCGAATTTCGACTCCGGTATTCCGGGAGGGAGGATCTGAGCCCGTCCGACGTCAGCCAGTGCGCCCGCGCTGAACGACGAGACAGCGACCAGGCGCAGTCCGGAGCGGCGCCAGATCCACCGGCTGATCCTTCCTGCCGACCAGATCTCGCAACCGTGGAAGAAGACGACCACGTCAGGTCTAGGCCGGCGCGCCAGTGCCCGAGCGACGAGGCCGAGTGGGACGAAGGCGGGCAGGAACGCGAGAATCTGTGCCGAAGGACCGTCGAGTCCCCTCGCCCGCCCAAGGCTGCGGATAACGAATCTGAATTTGTCACGCAGTCCCAACGATCCATCGTTTGCCCCATCGACGAGTACGCACCTGGCGATGACGGCGCCCGATTTCTCTGCTTCTCCCAGGAGCGCCTCGACGTAGGACTCGATGCCGCCGCCCTGACCTTGGGAGGGCACGAGTGCGAGGACCGAGCGGCATCCGACATCCGCTGAGCGTCGATTTCCGCTAGCCGGAGTGGCCGATGATGGGGGAAGAATCGGATTAGCGCGAACCCAGTTGCCCACGGGCACCCCCTCCGCTCCGGTTCGTACACGGCACACGCGTTACCTTCGCAGCCTGTTGGCATGATCGCATAATCTGTCGCGTCCAGGGATGGTCGGCCCCGGCGTTTGTGCTGGCATCAAGAGCGACCGATAGGAAAGTGCGTCCGTGGTCCTCGCCGACGAGGGCCGACCCGAGGCTCGTTGGGAGCCGAAGGGTCGAGTGGTAGCGTGCTGCCGAGCTCGCACCGCCGCTCATGACAGTGGACGAGGGCTTGGGGGACCTTGATCGCACAACCAGTTTCTTCGGTGCCTTATCGAAGGCCGCTCGTCCTCGCGTCTACCGCCGCCATGACGGCCGCGGTGGCGGTGGGGTTGTTCTTTGCCGACGATCCACGCAAGCGAGGTTTCGGCATATGCCTCGGTTTTGTGCTGCTCACCGTCATGGTCCACCGGGCCGAGCGTGCCCGCTGGGGTGTGCGGGGTCATGTGTCGCCTGTTTCGCTCTATACCCTGTTCTGGACCTTCTATTTCGCCATCATAGGTCTTGCCAGCCTCAGTGGCGCCGAGGCTGACCAACGCCTGAATTTTGAGTCGTTCGCGCCGGTTCGTTCGCTCCTAGTGGCATTCGGTTCCCTCGTGCTCGTAGCCATCGGGTATTTCGCCGTGACTCGACGTCCACGTGCCCTGCGAAGCGGGACGGCTTCGGTCAATCAGCGTCTGAAGACCGACGCCGTGTTGTTCGTCCTGGGCGTGGGATGGGCATGCCGGTTGCTTCTCTTCGCCGAGAGCAACTTCGGCTATCTCCGCTATGGTGATACCCGCTCCGGGATCTATCTCAGTGCCCTGGCCCTTGGCGACCGTCTCCTTCAGGTTGGGCTGACACTGCTCGCGTATGGCGCCTGGTCGAGGAGTGAGGACGACTTCGTTCGTCGGCGTTGCGGCCTTCTTCTCGTCGCCAACCTGCCTGCCCTCGTGTACGTGGGCATCGCTTCAGGCTTCAAGGGCCAGTTGCTCACCGACCTGTCTCCGGTCACCATCATGTATTTCATGTGTCGAGGGAAGATACCCTGGAGGGCGGTCGGTGCCTTGACCCTGTACCTCGCCGTCATCCTCTCCGGCGTCGAGCGTTACCGTGCCGACGTCCAGCAGGGGATCATCGCCGACGAGAAGCAAACGGGGGTCGTGTCGACCGCCTCGCAGATCATTCCCAGGATCGTGAGCGGGGCGTTGCGGACACCACCGCACGAGATGGTCTCGACGCTGTATGGCCATGTGGTCAATGAGTATTCGGGCATCAACACCGCCCTGGCGGCGATTCTCGAGAAGACCCCGGAGGAGGTGCCGTTCCTCGGTGTACGGAGGCTCTTTGTGTACCCGATCGTGTTCCTACCGGTGAGCAGCCTCTTGGATGACGAGCCGGTGGAGATCGGGAGCTATGTCAACTCGAAGTACCTCGGCGGCACGGAGCTGAGCTCATTTCCTCCGACGCAACCCGGCGACCTGTATCTGAGCGGAGGTTGGGGCGCCGTCGTCGCCGGCGAGCTGGTGGTCGGTTTCCTCCTCGGTTGGGTGTGGCTGGCGATCGGGTCACGGCCCTCACAGCGGCGTTGGGTGTTGTACGGGCTCCTGGCGACCTTCTTCTCCAACGCCGGCACCGACGTAGGGACACTCCTGCGAACGGGGCTACAGGCGACGTTGGTCTATGCCGTCGTACTGCGCCTTACCTTCGCCCAGGAGTCGAGCGGACAGGATGGGACCGCACCGACTCCGGCGGTTCCGGCGCGGTAGGAGGGAGCGACAGCGGAGGTTGTTCGTTTCATCAGGGAGCCGATCTGCCGCAGTCGTTGGGCTCGGTTGCCGCCGGTAGGGAAACTTGGTATCTTCAGCGATATATATGGGAAAACGGGGGTTCCAAACGGTGCAGCCAGCTCCATCGGCTGAGCCCTCGCCGGTCGGTATCGCACGACGTCTCTGGCGGGGCTGGGTCGAGTGCTCGGAGCACATCGGTGATTTCCAGGCGCGCCTGATCCTGACCGTCGTGTACTTCACCGTCCTCGCACCCTTTGCCCTCTTGACCCTTCTCCTCTCCAGAGAGCGCTCTCGGGGCAAGTTCGGGGCAGACTCGGCATGGTTGCCGCGCACGGCCCCGGAGCTTGTCGACCTGGAGTCCGTGAAGCGCCAATGGAGCCGGTGATCCGCCGGTTCTGACCAGCGCAGCTTTGGGAAGGGAATGAGTTTGTACGTTCTCGGCATCTCTGCCTATTACCACGATTCTGCGGCCGCCCTTCTCCGCGACGGTGACCTCGTTGCGGCTGCCCAGGAGGAGCGATTCACTCGCAAGAAGTTCGACGCCGCCTTCCCGGCCAGATCCGTCGACTACTGCCTCGCCCAGGCCGGGATCGCGATGGGCGACATCGACTACGTCGTGTTCTACGAGCAGCCCATCCCGAAGTTCGAGCGGCTCCTGTCGACCCAGCTGGCCGGCTACCCCAGGGCCTGGCGGGTGTTCCGAGAGTCCATGATCGAGTGGCTCGGCGAGAAGCTCTGGACCAAGACGAACATCGCCAAGGCGCTGCATTACCCGGCCGACCGGGTCTTGTTCGTCCCCCACCACATGAGCCACGCGGCCAGCGCAATGTTCTGCTCTCCCTTCGCCGAGGCGGCCGTGCTGACGGTCGACGGGGTGGGCGAGTGGACGACGGCGGCGCTGGGCCACGCCACCGCCGACTGGGACGGCGGAAAGTCCAACAGCATCGAGTTGACCGAGGAGATCCGCTTTCCTCACTCCCTCGGCTTGTTGTACTCGGCCTTCACCGGTTGGCTGGGGTTCAAGGTCAACAGCGGCGAGTACAAGGTCATGGGGATGGCCCCCTACGGCGAGCCCCGGTACCTCGACAAGGTGGAGAAACTGGTCCACGTCCACGATGACGGGAGCTTCCAGCTCGACCTGAGCTACTTCAAGTTCCAGCACTCCCTCACCGACACCATCGGCCCCCGCTTCATCGACCTCTTCGGCCCGCCCCGCCCGCCGGAATCCCCCTTCTTCACCCGAACCACCGGCCATGTGGGAGTCGACGACGAGGTTCGCCGCAACGAGTACTACGCCGACGTGGCGGCGAGCATCCAGCGCCTGACCGAGGATGTGCTGTTGCGGATGGTGCGGACCGTTCACGCCCGCACGGGATCCAAGAACCTGGTGATGGCGGGCGGGGTGGCTCTGAACAGTGTGGCCAACGGGCGCATCATCCGGGAGGGCCCCTTTGACAACGTCTTCATCCAGCCCAATGCCGGCGATGCCGGGGGCGCCCTGGGTGCCGCGCTGTACGTCCACCATGTCGTCCTCGGTGAGCGGCGGCGCTTCGTCATGGAGCACGCCTACTACGGGGAGGAGTTCGGCGGCGCCGAGGTGGAGCCCTACCTCCTGGGCGAGGGCGTCAACTACCAGCGGGTCGACGATCCCGGCGACCTGGCCGGCCTCGTGGTGGCCGATCTCGAGCAGGGGAAGGTGGTGGCTGTGGCCCGAGGGCGGTTCGAGTGGGGCCCTCGGGCTCTCGGGAACCGCTCGGTTCTCGCCGATCCCCGCCGGGCAGAGATGAAGGACGTGGTGAACACCAAGATAAAGTTCCGCGAGTCCTTCCGGCCATTTGCACCGGCCGTGACCGAAGAGGCCGCCTCGCGGTTCTTCTGCGTCCCCCCCACCGGCCACTACCCGAATCGGTTCATGCTCGCCGTCACCCCGGTGGTGGATGACAGGGCCGAGGAGATCCCGGCGGTCGTGCACATGGGCACGGCCCGGGTCCAGACCGTGACGCCGGAGTCGAACCCCTTCTACCACGATGTGATCAAGCGGTTCGGCGAGGCGACGGGCATCCCGGTCGTGCTCAACACCAGCTTCAACCTGCGGGGCGAGCCCATCGTCACGACCCCCGCCGACGCGCTGGCGTCGTTCGGCCGCACGGAGATGGACACCCTCGTCATCGGGCCGTGCCTTGTCCGGAAGTAGCGAGAAGCCGGAAACGGCGGCCGGACCGGGCCGCTCCTTCCCGTGGCTGGCCACCTTCGTGCAGGCGGGCGTGGTTCTCGTCTGCGTCGTCATCATGGCCCTGGCGGCGACCTCGTTCCCGCCCTTCGGGACCTCGCGGTACTGTGCCGGGCCCGGCTGCACCTATACGATAGGGGGCGTCGCCGGTCTGATCATGGCCAGCTTCGTCCTGCGCTGGAGACGGGTGCGAGGATGGTTCGGGCGCCGTTCCCAGCGCTCCGCGATGGCCATCGTCTGGGCCGTCATCCTGGGCGTCGGCCTGTTCGGCGCCGAGATCTACGCGAGGATCGCACAAGACTACGAGGTCGTGGGTCTGGGACTGCGGGACCGGCCAGACAGGTACCAGGTGGTCCAGGGCCTGCGGATCTACAACGCCGCATGGCTGGAACACAACCACCAGTACTTCACGACATCCCCGGCCACGTTCCCCAGCGCCGAACAGCACCCGCTTTACCAGTTTAAGCCCAATCTCCGGATGAACAGCCGCCGCCTTCCCCTTCGGCCGGGCGAGAAGGTCGCGTGGTCCACCAACAGCTACGCGTTCCGCAATGCCGAGTTCACGGTGGCCAAGGCACCGGGGACGATCCGGATCGTCTGCCTCGGAGCCAGCACGACCGAGGGGAGCCAGGGCGACTTCGAAACCTATCCCTACTACCTCGGCCAACAGCTCCGGCGCCAGTTCCCGGGGCGGAGCATAGAGGTGATCAACGCGGGCCATTCCGGGTACCGGTCGAACGATGTAGCCGCCCTCCTGCGGTTGCGGGTGATCCCTCTCGACCCCGACTTCGTCGTGCTCTACCAGGCGGCCAACGACACGCCCTTCCCCCAACCCTCCCCCGACAGGGGGGAATGGCTGGGGGCCAAGGCGACGCATGGCGTGGGATCGCTGACCCACGGGCTGTGGACGCAGTTGTACACGAGGAGTGCGCTCTTCGGCGTGGTTTCCGACGTCAGCGGGTTGACTGCCGGCATGCACGCCTCCTACCGCTTCGACACCAAGGCACGCACTCCTTCGCTGTTGGCGCGTTACGACAGGGATACGCGTGAGATCGTGCAGGTGGCCCACAAGGCGGGCATCAAGATCGTGCTCTCGTCGTTCGTGACCATCGCCAGTCCGCACCTCCGGCTCTCCTACCGAGACAGCCCGGCCGTATTCCGTCAGGTCTACCGCTATAACTATCCCTTCACCCCCGCCCAGACCGGCCGGGTCTACGACATGTTCAACGCGGTGTCGAGAAAGGTGGCCTCCGACCGCGGCGCTCCCTACGTCGACGTGGCCGCCGGCTTTCCACGGGACCTTCGCCACATGCCCATCGACAACGTCCACCTCAGCCCGGAAGGCAACCGCGAGCTGGCCCGCCGCTTCGCTGACGGCATGGCTGCATTGATCGGGGCCGTGCCGACGCAAGCCTCCGGGGCAGAGCCGGTGGGCGCCCATGGCTGAGAACCCGGCCTACGGGGCGAGCACCGGCGAATTGGTCCTGCGGCCTCTCGCCGGTGCGCTCGCCGGAGTAGCCGCCGCTGTTGTGGCGGCCGCGCTCTACTTCCTGGTCGCTCCCTTGCGCGACGTCCGGCCGGTCGCCGTCTTCGAGGAGCTCGGATCGCTGATCTGGCCGGGTTCGGGCCATCTGCTCCCGGCCGCTCTTCTCCAGTTGTCCGCTGGGGCCCTGCTGGGCACCCTGTACGCCCTGTGCCAGGCGCGGGCGCCCGCTCGGGGCCTGGTCGCGGTCGGGGTCTTCTACGGTCTGTTCCTCTGGGTGATCGCCCGTGTGGGCCTGGGTGGAGGCCTGGGAATGCACCTCGGGCACATCCTCGGGTCCGCAGTAGCGCTCGCCGCCAGCCTGGTCTACGGGCTGATCCTGGCAATGGTGGCAGTCGTTGCCTCGCGGCGGACGCCGATCCAGGCTAAGGTTTCTATTGACTGAGCACGCGGGCGGGGGAGGCGGCGATCAGTGTTGCGGGGAATCACGGCGACCATCGGGGAGGTCTTCTCGTATCTCTGGGCCCGGCACATATGGTGGTTGTACCCCGTGGTCTTCATTCTCATGGTCTTCGCCGTACTCATCATCCTTGGCAGCGCGGCCGGAGTGGGGCCCTTCATCTATCCGTTGTTCTGATCGGTGACGGTCATGGCCGGCGGCTGGGTGGCTGGGTGACGTCGGGCTGCCGCAGCCGCAAGTGGTCGCCCCGCCGCCTGCCGCAGCTGAAGTAGGGGTCGACCTGGAGATCGGCCGTGACGCGGAGCGTGTCGACGCCCGCGTCGAGGCGGTCGCCGTTGTCATCCACTGGGGTGAGGCGGACAGGACGCTCGCGTTGGTAAGGACGCTCGGCGACCAACCGGTGTTCGACCGGATCGTCGTCGTCGCCAACGACGGCCGTCAGCGGCCTCCCGACGCCGACTCCGGCCCCGACACCCCGGTCGACTGGCTGGTCCCGCCCCGCAACCTCGGGTATGGCGCCGCCTGCCAACTTGCCGCCGACAGCGTCGCAGCGGGCAAGTACGCATTCTTGAACAACGATCTGGTGCTGTCGTGCGATGCGGCTGCGAAGTGCCTGGATGCGCTGGACCTCCCCGGGGTGGGAATCACCGGCCCCGTCCTCCTGCACCCTGACGGACGTCTCCAGTCGGGCTGCGGATCGTTCACCCGGTGGCTCCCGGCACCCCGGGCCGAGGGATGGCCCGACCGCCCGGTCGCCTTGTGCGGCTGGGTGACAGGTGCAGCGCTCTTCGCGCGCGGCGAGGTGGTCCATGGCGTGAGATTCGACGGCAGCTACTTCCTCGGGTACGAGGACTCCGACCTTTGCGAGCGGGCGACGGCGGCCGGGTGGGCGACGGCATGCCTGGCCGGCGCCGTGGGTGAGCACGAGGGGTCGACCACGATTTCGGTGTCGCGCTGGCAGTACTACTCCATCCGCAACCGCATCTGGTTCTGCCGGCGGCGACGGTCGGCAGCCGTTGCCGTGACGGTCCGGCTCTGGATGGCGCTGGTCATGCTGCCGCGTGTCGCCCTGGCGGACTTCGTGAAGCGGCGTGGTCACGACAGGACCCGTTCGGTGCTGCGGGCGGTGGCCGACGGCTGGGGGCCGCTCCCCGCCTTCGGCGAGGTACGGCCCGACGAGCCGGTGCCCCGCCGGTGGCTGTCGTGGTGAACGACCCTCAGGGGTCCGAGGAGGGTACGCTCCGGCGCCCATGCGTTCGATCGCCTTCTACCTGCCACAGTTCCACCCCGTCCCGGAGAACGATGACTGGTGGGGGAGAGGTTTCACGGAGTGGACCAACGTCGTCAACGGTAGGCCGCAGTACCGGTGGCACGACCAGCCGCACCTTCCTGCTGATCTCGGATTCTACGATCTTCGGGTTCCGGAGGTGCGCCAGGCCCAGGCCGATCTCGCTGCGGAGTACGGCGTCTCCGGTTTCTGCTACTACCACTACTGGTTCAATGGCCGACGCATCCTCGAGCGCCCGTTCGATGAGGTGCTTTCCTCCGGAGCGCCGGATTTCCCATTCTGCTTGTGTTGGGCGAATGAGAATTGGACACGGGTGTGGGACGGTGGCGACAAGGAGGTCCTGCTCCGCCAGGTGTACAGCCCGGAGGACGACATCGAGCACCTGCGGTGGCTGGCCCGCGCCTTCCGCGACCCTCGGTACATTCGAATCGACGGGCGGCCCGTGCTCCTGGTCTACCGGGCCCTCAATCTGCCCGACCCGGTTGCCACGACCGAGCGGTGGCGGCACGAGGCACGGCAACTGGGGATCGGTGAACTCTTCCTCTGTCGAGTGGAGAGCTTTGATGACGAACGCGGCGACCCGAGGGCGATCGGCTTCGACGCGGCCGTCGAGTTCCAACCCGATCATCTCCTGTCGATGCCGAGCTTTCGGTGGCGGGTTGGACGTCGTCTCACAAGCTCGCGTGGCTGGTATCGGCACCGATGGCTCGACTACGAGGTCCTCGTCAGGCGGTCACTGGTGAAGGCACCCGCTCCATACCAACGCTTCCCCGGCGTCACTCCCTCGTGGGACAACACGGCCAGACGAGAGCGGGGAGCCACCATGCTCAGAGGTTCCTCCCCGGCATTGTTCGAAAAATGGGTCTCCGAAGTGGTGGGACGATACGGCAGCGAGACTGACCTGCTCTTTGTCAACGCGTGGAACGAGTGGGCCGAGGGAAATCACCTCGAGCCGTGTCAGCGATGGGGTCGTGGCTACCTCGAAGCTCACCTGCGGGGCCTCGCCGGATAGCCCGCCAGCGGCTTGGTCGAGCCCGAAGGGCGGAACCTTGTCCCGATTCTCCAGGTGATTCGCCCTTCGCCGAGGAACTGGTGGACAACCCGATCCAGAGCGCGGTCAGCGTCAGCCCCTGCCCGGTGTCGTAGGGGAAGCGATCGAGCAGCACGAAGGGCAGGTACGAGAGGTAGGCAGCGGCTGTGAGCGCACCACCTCGCGTTGCTCGCACGCCCACGACGACGAGGAGGCCGGCGGCGGCGACCCCGGCTGCCAGGCCTCCTTCGACGGCGATCAGCAGGGGGACGGCGTGGGCCCGCTCCACTCTGTCGGCCGCGAGCCGGCCGGGCCCGGCGCCGACGACAGGGTCCTGGCGGGCCATCGTGACCGACTCGCGCGCCATCGTCACCCGTCGCGACGTCAGGGCATCGATGTCCCGAGTGACCGTTGCCCGTGCCCGGGCCTCCCATCCCTCCCGGCACACGAATCCGGCGAGAGCGGCGCCGGCGAAGACGACCAGCAAGGGTGTCACGAGACCCGGCCGCCCTCGTCGTTGCGCCACGGCGAGCACCGTTGCCGCGCTGACCAACCCGATGAGCGCCATCCGCGAGAACGTCATCCCCACCGGTACGGCTGCCAGCACTCCTGCCGACAGCCACAGGACCTTGCGGCGGCCGTTTGCGCGGACGATAGGAACCAGGGCACTCATGGCTGCCAACAGACAGAAGCTGGCGAGAATGTAGGGATGGCTGAACGTGCCCCGTGGCGCCAATGAGGACCCCACCAGGTAGAAGCCCCCTTGGCGCTCACCGGTGCCCACCAGACCGACCGGGCCCCCGTGGACGACTTGCGCGATCACGAGGAACGCCTGCATGGCGGCAGCGGCCACAAGTGCACCGGTGATCAGTTCCCGCGCTCTCGGATTGTCGAGCCGGCTGACGACCACGGCAAGGACGAAGACCCCCAACAGACGAAGGAGGGTGGCCACCCCGTACGGCGCCGGATCCGAGAGGTGGGCATAGGCCAGCATGGTCCACGTCACCAGGAAGAAGCCCGAGGCGGCGCCGGCCCGGACCGAACCGGTTCGCAGCCCATCGATGAGCGATGGGATGGCCAGGACGCAAAGCGCAGCCAGGGTCACGTCGAGGAGAAGGAAATCGCCGGCGTCCGGAGAGGCGGATGTCCTGGGAAGCAGGAGGATAATCAGCACCACCAAGGCAACCTCTGCCCGACAGCGTGCGTGTTCGCCCGCTCCCGCGTGCCTCGGAGTCAACGCTGCAAGGCGCAGCGGAGCCTGCCCCGCCCATCGTCGCCAAGAGCGACGATCCCAATACCTAGCCCTGTCACAGAGGTGGCAGCCCCTCCCAAGGCGACTCGGGCCAGCGAGGGCTCGAGGGACGCACGGACGACCCACGTGCTGAGGACGCACACGGTTGCGCCGATCGCAGCAGGTGCGAGCCCATCACGGAGGATCAGCCGGGCAGTCGGGATCCCGAACTCGCCCGGCGTGACCAGTGGAAACACCACCAGATCTATGATCGCGAACGTCACGACGGCGGCAACCGCCGCACCGGCGGCACCCAGCAGGTGCACGAACACCACCGTGGCGAGCAGGTTCATGCCGAGTTCGAACGGGACCACTCTGGCCATGAGTCGCTGGCGGCCGCGGGCGATCAGCACCAGCACCATGGCGAGGACGCAGACGTCGATGGCGAAGGTCACACTGAAAAGCAACAAGACCGACTCGGCGGTGGAGTCCGGCTTCCCGAGCACGAGCGCGACGAGGTCCCGCCGGAAGACACCTGCGAGCGTGAAGCCGATTCCGCCGACATAGCTGAGAAGCCGGGTCGCGACACGCATCGGAGCGAGCTGTCCGTCGGGGCTCAACGATGCGAAGAAGGGCGTGAAGACAGCGTTGAAGCCGCTGGCGAGGAGGGCGACGGCGTGGCGTGGGATCATGACCCCCACGCTGTAGATGGCCACGCCCGACGCGCCGACCACCGAGCCGATCACGATGGCGTCGGAGGAAGCGATGATCTGGGCGTCCACGGAGAGGAGGACGAGGGGTAGAGCGAAAGACCAGGTGCGTCGGGCGGTGTGAGCATCGGGAAGGGACGGTCGGAAACGGAACCAGGGCAGTTCCCTTCTCACCCACACCGCCAGAAAGGCCCGTTCGCACACCACGGCGATCAGTTGGGCGACACCCAGCGCGACCAGCTTCCCATCGGCCACGAACACCACGACAAGGATGACCCGAGCGGCGAGCCCGACCATGGCGGCACACGCCACGGCCCTGAATGACCCCAGTCCCCGCAGAGCACCGGGAAGGGCGGCGGTGGCCAGGCCGAGCCCGGCGGCCATGCCGCTCAGCGTCGTACAGGCGAAAACGGCGGTCGAGCGGCCAGTCGGCACCTTGGCGAAGCTCGACATGAAGTAGCCGATTGGCACTGCCACCACCGCAACCACGATCCCCAGCGCAAGAAGCAGAGAGTGCGCGGTGGAGACATCAACTCGAGCGTCCACCCGGACGCTCTCATCGCTGGACGTGAGTTGGCGCGCCGTGGATCGGGCTACCGAGGTGGCAAGGCTGAAATCGACGATGGTGAGCAGTGCGATGAAGGAGAGAATGAGGGCGAAGAGCCCGTACTCGTCGGTCCCCACCCGACGGATGATGTAGGCCACGAGCACGAACGAGCCGACAGCGGTGAGCAGCGGGGCGACGTAGGTCCAGGCCAGGTCTCGGCCGATGCCTCTCGCGTCCGTGCGCAGCCCATCGCTCGGTTGTGAGACGTCAGGAGCTGGATCCAACTCCGCGAGTCCCCCCAGAAAGCTTCTGCCAGTAGACGCCGGTCCCGTCAATGGTCTCCAGGGCCTCGTCGCTGGCGTGGGCCGCCCGATAGTCGTTGATGGCACGCGCGCACGCGGCGTAGTCGTGGTAGTCATCGACGATGACGTACCCACCCACCGAGAGCTTCGGGTAGAGAGCGGTGAGCGCGTCGGTGGTCGACTCGTACATATCACCGTCCAGGCGGATGACCGAAAGTGTGTCGATGGGTGCACTTGCGAGCGTGTCCTTGAACCAGCCGACAAGGAATTCAACCTGCGAGTCCAGAAGCTTGTAGCGGGCGAAATTGGCCTTTACCTCGTCGAGGCCGACGGTGAGCTCAGGTTGAACGGTGAGATCCAGGCCCTCATCGGCCGGATAGGCGGCCGCATTCGGCTTGGGCAGTCCCTTGAAGGAGTCTGCCACCCACACGCGCCGGTCCGTCTCCTCGAAGGCGGCCAGAATGGCCCGCATGAAGATCGTCGTGCCCCCCCGCCAGACCCCGGTCTCGATGAGATCGCCGGGAATCCGGCGTCGCAGCACATCGGTGACGCAGCGTTGCACGTTGTCGAGGCGGTGGAGGCCGATCATGGTTTCGGCGTGCGGTGGGCGCGGCCAGTCGCGGCCGGTCTCCCGGGCGTTGCGGTCACCCCCTGTTCTCACCAGTCGAAGGCCGCAGGCGGAGAGGGCCCGCCTCGCCGGGGCGAAGACGGGGTTCCTCCAGCCTGCGCCGCGCACGTCACGCACTTCCTCGTCGATGAAGAGGTAACGGGTGAGGCACTGCTTCATGAGGTCGAGATAGCGCTCGGCGGCAGCAGAGGTTGCGAAGCCGCTTGCGGCGATCTTCCCGTCTCCGGGTTGTGGTGCTTTCACGGAGCGACGTTAGCCCCGACGGCGGCGTCATGGGGCGAGGATCGGGACACGTGCGCCGCGATTCTGCAACCCTGGATCGGAATCGTCCCGTCAACACGGGTGCGACGGATCTCGGCAACATGCCCGGTCACAATTCGCCGTCGGTGGTGCGCTACCCCACCGACGACGCCAACGTGGTCGTCGCCAATCGCATCGACTGGCCCGGGGGGCCGGGCGCCACGACCTCGAAGTCGTCGGGGCGGACGCCCCGGTGGACTGGCAGCGGAGTCGGACCCCGTTAGGCGCCGGCCGGCGCCCGCCTCAGCTCCCACCGTCGTTGAACCACCCGGCCATGTCGGCGATGACGTGGGTGGCGCCGGCGATGTTGGAGATGCGCACCTTGCCGCCGCCGCCGAGCTTGACGGCCACCAGGTTGGGCACCGTCTGGTTGGCCGCGTAGTTGAGGTTGGAGGCGTTGGGCTCGGTGGCGCCCGAGGGGTACAC
>JBKJNA010000053.1:0-2596 GCA_046596195.1 Acidimicrobiales bacterium
GAGAGCTGGCTGGTGCCGAAGAACTCCTTGATGGCGGCCACCACCGGGCGGATGTTGATGAGCGTCTGGGGCGTGATGGCCTCGACGTCCTGGGTGGTCATGCGCTCGCGCACCACCCGCTCCATCCGGGACAGGCCGACCCGCACCTGGTTCTGGATCAGCTCGCCCACCGAGCGGATGCGGCGGTTGGCGAAGTGGTCCTGATCGTCGAGCCGGTAGCCGGGCTCCTGCGTCATCAGGTGGAGCATGTAGGTGGAGGCGGCCAGCAGCTCGGACGGGCTGAGCACGCCCTGGCCCTCGGCCGGGCGGTCGATGTCGACGCCAAGGATCTGGGCGGCCTTTTCGATCTCGGGGCCGAGCTTGCGGTTCAGCTTGTAGCGGCCGACCCGGGTGAGGTCGTAGCGCTTGGAGTTGAAGAAGGCGTTCTCGAAGTAGGCGCGTGCCGACTCCACCGACGGCGGCTCGCCGGGACGGGCCCGCTTGTAGATCTCGAGCAGGGCCTCCTCGCGGGTGACCGCCAGCTCTTTGTCCTTCATCCACTGGCCCTCGAGGAAGTCGAAGTGGCGGACGAAGCTGTCGAGGGCGCCGGGGTGGCTCTCCTCGTCGTAGCCGAGGGCGCGCAGCAGCACGAACAGGCTCAACCGGCGCTTGCGGGCCACCCGGGTGCCGGCGGTGATGTCCTTGCCGGGCTTGGCCTCGACGTCGAACTCGATCCACTCACCCCGGTAGGGGTGGATGGTTCCGGTGACGACCGTCTTGGCGTCGCGGCCCGGCTGGAAGATCACGCCGGGGCTGCGGACGAGCTGGGAGACGACCACCCGCTCGGTGCCGTTGATCACGAAGGTGCCCTTGTCCGTCATCATGGGGAAGTCCCCCATGAACACGGTCTGCTCCTTGATCTCGCCGGTGGTGGCGTTCATGAAGCGGGCCCGCACGAAGATGGGCGCCGAGTAGGTCATGTCCTTCTCTTTGCACTCCTCCACGCTGAACTTGGGAGGCGGGCGAAGATCCGGGTCCGTCGGGTCGAACTCCAGCTCCAGGCGGAGCTGGCCGGTGAAGTCCTCGATGGGGCTGATGTCGCGGAACGTGTCCGCCAGCGCCGTGTCGAGGAACCACTTGAATGAATCGCGCTGGATCGCGATCAGGTCCGGAAGCGGCAGGACCTCATCGAGGTTGGCGAAGGACAGACGTTCCCTGGCGGTGGAACGAGACGGCAAGGTCTACTCCTCAACTGGCTGAAGGGGCGGACCGGGCGCGCGAAAGCGAGGCCTAGGAAATACAGGGCGCGAGCGGGCGAGCACGGCAACCGCTCACTGTACGCGCGCGCAGGGGGAAACACAACCCCACCGCTAGCGGCGCAGGTGAAGCGTAAGGCGCAGGCCCTCTTTCGTCAAGGGTCTGACCCGTTTCGTCCCTCCTGCGGGGCACTCGAGCGCCCGCCTGCAGCCTGCTGTGGCCCACTGCGGGGTCCCCGCCGGGACACGGGCGCCTGCGGGTTGACGTGGCGCCCGGCCCGCCGCCGTCAGCAGACCCGCCCCGGGCCCCTCGCCGAACGAGCAGGAGGCGGCCGGCTCCACCGACCGCCTCCTGCAACCATCTGGCTCGCCGAGCAACCTGTGGTTGCGCGGCGAGGGGCTACTTGACCTCGACGGAAGCGCCGGCGGCCTCGAGCTGGGCCTTGGCCTTCGCAGCGTCTTCCTTGCTGGCCCGCTCGAGCACGGCCTTGGGAGCGCCGTCGACCAGATCCTTGGCCTCCTTGAGGCCGAGGCTGGTGAGGGCGCGCACCTCCTTGATGACCTGGATCTTCTTCTCGCCGGCACCGGTGAGGATGACGTCGAACTCGTCCTTCTCCTCTTCGACCGGGGCGGCTTCGCCACCGCCGGCAGGGGCGGCAACGGCCATGGGTGCGGCGGCCGTCACGCCGAACTTCTCCTCGAACTCCGTGAGCAGCTCGCTCAGCTCGAGGACGGTCATCCCGGCGATTGCGTCGAGGATCTCTGCCTTGTTGGCCATGTCTCAGCTCTCCTGTACAGGGTTGGTCGTGGACGAAGCGTCGTCTTCGGGCGGGGTGGCATCGGTGACGCCCTCGGCGGGCTCGTCGGTGCTGGCGGTGGTGGGGCCGACGTCGGCGGCGGTGTCGGTGCTCTCCGCCGGGGCGTCTGCGGCGTCGGCCGGGGCCGAATCGGTCCGTTCCTCGGCGGGTGCCTCGACGCTGACACCGTCGCCTGCGTCCGCAGCCGCCGGCGTGTCACCAGCCGGCACCTCACCTGCGGGCGCCTCACCTGCCTCCTCGACGGGACCCTCCACTGCCGCAGGAACGTCGGCTGCGGGTGCTGCGTCGGGTGCGGGTGCGTCGTCGGGTGCGGCGTCGGGTGCAGCCTCCGCCCCGGGCGTCTCGTCGGAGGTGGTCTCCGGTGCGCCGCCCATCTTCTCCAGCAGGGCCTTGAGGCCGTAGGCGAAGTTCCGGGGCAGCGCCTCTAGCAGGCCGGCGAACTGCACCATCGGGGCGGCGAAAGCGCCGGCGATACGGGCCAGCAGCACCTCACGGGGCGGCACGTCGGCCAAAGCGGCGGCGTCGGCCGACGACAACACGCTC
>JBKJNA010000089.1:0-43127 GCA_046596195.1 Acidimicrobiales bacterium
AGATCCGGTAGAAGATCCTCCGGAACGCAGAAGGCCCCACTCCGAGAAGTGGGGCCTGACCTGCATGCTCTTTGGTGGCGGGGGTAGGATTTGAACCTACGACCTTCGGGTTATGAGCCCGACGAGCTACCAGACTGCTCCACCCCGCGGCGGAACTGCCATCGTAGCAGCAGCGTCGCTGGTGCCAAATCGGGTTTGCCGTGCCGCCAGCTAGGCGGTTGGGCCCGACGTCGTGGTCGTGGTGGAGGACGCTGGGACAGCGCTCCCGGCGGCTGACTGGGCCTGCTTCACCCTGTCGCCCACCAGGTTGATCTGCTTCTGGTACTCGGCCAGATCGCCCGCCTTGAGCGCGGTCTGCGCCGCGTCGTAGGCGGCCTGGGCCTCGCCCAGCAGGCGCTGCACGGTGGCTGCGTCCCCGGGACCGCCGGCCGGTGGCGTCTGGCCGGGAACGGTGACGGGTGGCGTGGCGCCCGGCGTCTCCTCCAGGGTCTCCGGCGCATCGCCGAAGATCTTGGTGAGAGCCTCGGCCAGGCTGTCGCCGATCACGGCCTTGTTTCCGAACACCACGATGGCCCGCTTGAACTCGGGGAGGGGGTTCCGCGACGACTGGACATACAGGGGCCTGACGTAGAGCAGCGATGTCTCGATCGGGATCACCTGGACGTTGCCCAGCTTGACCTCCGATCCCTGCTGGTTGAGGAAGGTGATCTCACGGGAGATCTCGGTGTCGGCCGCGGCGCGCGCGTCCACCAGCGCCGGCCCGTCGATCTGCTCGCCTCGGGGCATCACGAATGCCTTGAGCTTTCCGTACTCGTCGGGGTCGCTCTTGGCCACCATGAACGCCGAGAGGTTCTGTTGCCGGTCACCCTGGGACCGGGGGACGAAGGGCTGGAGGATGAGGAAGCTGGCATCGTCCTCACCGGGCAGGCGGAGCAGGAGGTACGTCGGGTCCATCCTCTTGCCCTTGGCGCCACGCACGAGCGACCCGGGCGCGGCGCCGACCGCCGTGGTGGACGTCGTCGCCTCGTTCGGCACGGCCGGGGAGCCGTTCCCGGGGTCCTGGGAGATGTCCCATGCGTCTCCGGCGTTGTAGAACTCGGCGGGATCGGTGATGTGGTAGCGGCCGTACATGTTGGTCTGCACCCGGAACAGGTCCTCCGGGTAGCGCAGGTGGCTGCGCAGCTCGGCGCTGATCTCGCTGCCGGGGGTGAACAGGTCGGGGAAGGCCTTCTGGTAGGCCTTGATGATCGGGTCCTTGTCGTCCACCACGTAGAAGGTCATGGTGCCGTTGAAGGCGTCGGTGACGACCTTCACCGAGTTGCGGGCGTAGTTGAACCCGACCCGCAATCCGCTGCCGTCAGGAATCCGGTCGGTGTCGCCCCGCTGGGCGTAGGGGTAGCGCGACGTGGTGGTGTAGGCGTCCTGGACCCAGAGGAGCTTCCCGTCGACGACCACCGGGTACGGGTCGGCGTCATAACGCAGGAAGGGGGCGGCCGTGCGCACCCGGTCGCCGATGTCGCGGATGAATATGGCCCGGGACTCGGGCGTGATGAGGTTCGAGATCAGCATGTTGACCTCGGCGAAGCGCAGGGCGAAGGCGGCGCGGCGGAAGAACGAGCTCAGCGGCACACCGCCTGTGCCGTTGTAGGTACTGAACCGGGTGGTGCCCTTCTGTTGATCCTGGAAGTCGATCTCGCGCTGCTTGGTCTTCACCACCGCGTAGCCGCCGGTGTTCTCGCCGTAGTAGATGCGGGGCTGGGTGAGCTCGGGCGTCCCCGAGGGCGGGATGTCCTTCAGGGTGAAGTTGGGCTGGCCGTCGGACGTGACCGCGTTGGCCGGCGCCACAAGCGCTCCGAAACCGTGGGTGAACGACAGGTGGCGGTTGACCCACGACTGGGAAGGGAGATCTGCCGAGTTCAGCTCGCGCGCGGACACGATGGTCTGGGTGGTGCGGCCGTCCAGCTGGTAGCGGTCGATATCGACGTCGTTGAACTGGTAGTAGGAGCGGATCTCCTGCAGCTTCTGGAACGTCTCCTTCACGTAGAGGGGGTCCCAGAGGCGCACGTTGCGCACGATGTCGGCGTTGGCTGCCAACTCGGCGGCGTTGAGAGTCTCGTCGTAGCTGAAGGGCACCTCCTCGACGTCGTCGAGCTGCAGCGCCGTCAGCGTGGCGTTGATGTTGCGCTCGATGTACACCCGCTCGCGGGCCAGCTCGGAGGGCTCCACCCGGAACTTCTGGATGAAGGCAGGGACGATGGCACCCACCACCACCGAGATCAGGGCCCACAGGCCGACGCCGATGACCGGCAGGGCCCAGCCCTTGCGCCGGATGTTGTAGAAGAGCATCAGGGCGGCGGCGATGGAGATGATCACCAGCAGCTCGAGGGCGGGCAGCTGCGCCTTCACGTCGCTATAGGTGGCGCCGTCGACGACACCCCGGGTCGAGAAGCTCAGCTCGAAGCGCTGGAAGTAGTAGCCGACGGCCTTGATCAGGGCGAGGCAGGCGAGCAGCACGGAGACGTGCGCCTTCACCTGGGGCGTGACCCGCTGCATCGGCGCCTGCATGCGGATGCCGCCGTTGAGGTAGTGGGCCACCAAGGTGATCACTGCGACGATCACCACGGCCACGAAGGCCCAGTCCACGAGGAACGACAGGAACGGGATCTTGAAGACGAAGTAGCCGACGTCGCGGCCGAACTGCGGGTCCTTCACACCGAAGTCGACTGCGTTGCGGTACAGCAACCAGTTGTGCCACTGCGCCGACACGCCCGTGCCGGCCAGGAGGGCGAACAGCACCGACACGCCGAGGCGCACCTTGCCGGCGTGGGGGCCGACGACCTGGCGGTAGCGCTGGACGAGCTCGTCCTCGGGGCCGATGGCACGGAAGCGGGGCGCCAGGCGGTCGGCGATCACCAGGTTGGCGAACAGCAGGGCGAAGAAGATGGCGGTGAACACCAGGACCAGGAGGATCTTGGTGCCGAGCACCCCTTTCCAGACACTGGTGAGGCCCAGCTCCTCGAACCACAAGAACGTGGTCCAGAACCCGGCGACACCTCGCAGCGAGGTCAGGCCGAAGAAGGCGACGACTCCGAAGGCGATGAGCCCGATGCGGCCGGTGGACCGTCGACGTCGCCGGGGACGGTCCGTTTGTGCACGCATGGGGCGATGCTAGGGACTGCCCGGGGAGTCCGTGGGTCAGTTGTCGCCGCGCACGGCTGCCGCAAGAGCCGCCGGCGCCAGCAGGCACCGGCATCCGGCGTGGGCGGGAGGATGGGCCTGGCCCGTCGGGAAGGCCTCGCCGGCGGGCGTGGGCCCGGCCAGTGCATTGTCGTCGCAGTCCGGGCAGGGGCGCCCGTTGTCGTCGACGACCCATCGCGACGCGGCCCCGGCGGGCATGACTGCCAGCTCCCCGCGCGAGAAGGCGGCGGTGACGGCATCGCCGGCCAGACCCTCGACCCGCTGTGCCTTGCACTCGCGATAGGCGGCGCCGATGCGCTCCCCCACCAGCGTCGGATCAGCGCCGTCGCCGCGCATGGCCCGCTCGAGGGCCCGCCGCAGGGGCTCGCCGAGCGACGAGACCAGCTCGTCGACGACCGGGGTGACGTCGGGTGCAGCCTGGTGCCCGTCGGTTGGGTCGGATGGCGCCATGAAACTCATGCCGGCGGCGGCCGACGCCTGCAGGGCCTCCTCCGCTGCCTGCCGGTAGCGGCCGGCCTGATCGGCCGGCGCCGGCAGCACTGCCTCGGGCCCGGCACCGGCTTTGGCCGAGCGCAGCCGGTCGAGGATCTCGTTCTGCTCGTCCTGGAGGGCCCGCTTCAGCTTCCTGGCCAGCTTGGCCTCCAGCCCCTCGACGGCGTTGTCGCGGCGCCGCAGCAGCGACTCCTCCTGGGCCGGCCCGGCCGGCGCAGAGGCGGTCGCAGAGGCGCTGGCCTCCTCGTCGCCCGGCGGCGCTGCAGCCGGAGTGTCTAGCTGCACCGGTGCGCCCGGGTCGGCGGTGAGGACCTCGTGGGCGCGTGCCACGGCGTCGGCCCGTCCGGCCCGGATGCGGGCGAACAGCTCGTCGACGCCTGCGATGGCAGCAGCGGCGTCGGCGTCCGTCTCGCCGGGGGCGTGCAGGTCGGAGGCGGGGGCGTCCGTCTCGCCGGCAGCGGCCGGGTCGGCGGGTTCGTTCGGCTCGCCGGCAGCGGGCGGGTCGGCGCTGGCGTCCGGCTCGCCGGCCGCAGGCGGGTCGGCGCGGGTATCGACCTCGCCGATAGCGGCCGGCGCCACCACGTCGTCGCCGGCCGCCTGCCCGTCGGCGGGCGCGGAGACGCTGGTCACAGCGGCGGCCACCAGTGGCTCGGGCGGCGGTGGGAACACGCATACGGCCTCGTCACCGGTCGGCGGGGAAACCACGTCGAGAGGACGGCCGTCGCCCTTGGGCCGGCGCAGCAGGCGCAGCGGGCGCCGCTCGCCGCCGGGGCGGGTCGACACGACCTGCGGCAACGGCCCCGTGTCCGCCGACGGGGTGTTCCCGGCGGCCTCTGTCGCCGTCGACTCCGGCGCCGCGTCCCGCGCTGCGTCCTGCGCCTGACCCGCAAGTTGGGCGGCGATGGCGGCCTTGACCTGGAACGGGATCGACGACCCCGGGCCTTGCGCAGACGCAGCCGCCGCCTGGGCAGCGCCGCCGCCGGGAGCGACGGAGGCGGGATCGGTCACCGTGTGGGCGGTTGGGCCAGCGCCGCTCGCCGTCGTCTCGGCGTCGCCGTCCGACGTCGGCGCCGGGTCCGGCGACGGCCCGCCCTCCTCGGTGGCCGACGCAGCGGCGAAGGCGGCCAGCACCTCGTCGAGATCGTCGACCATGGGGCCGGCGGCCACCCGCTCGCCGGCCGCCCCCGCCGCCTCGCGGGCTTCGTCCTCCACCCGTTGCAGCTCGTCTGCGACCTCGTCGGTCGTGCTGCGGACCTTGCGGTAGACCTCGAGGAGCCGGTCCCGGCCCGCCCGCAGCTGCTCGACCTGGGTCTGGAGGAGGCGCCGGCGGCGGGTGAGGTCACCGAGGACCCGGGCGCGCGCGGCCTGGGCGTCGTGCACCAGTTGACGGGCCTTGCTCTCCACGTCGGCCATGACGCCTGCCGCGTCGTCACCCGCCCGCTCCACCACCTCGGCCGCCTCGGCGGTGGCCACCCTGCGGATCTCGGCCGCCTCGGCGTCGGCCTCCTCGGTGCGCATGGCCAGGATCGCCTCGGCTTGGGCCCGGATGCGCTGCGCCTGGTCGTGCGCCTCCCGCAGGATGCGGGCTGCATTCTCCTCGCCCTTGTCCTTCAGCCCGTTGGCTGCCTCCTGGGCGGTGGCCAGGATCCTGCCCATCTCATCGCCCAGGGCGCGGGTGAGGGCGTCGCCCTCGAGGACCGGGTGGGCGGCCCGGTGCTCGGCGTCCGCGACCCGCTTGTGGAGCTCCCGCTCGCGTGCAGTGGCCGCCTTCAGCTCGTTGCCCACCCGCTGGAGGTAGGCCCGGACCTCGGCCGTGTCGAAGCCCCTGAATGTGGTGCCGAAGCCGCGATGGGCGACCTCTTCGGGGGAAAGAGGCCCGTCGGACATGGCCTGAGGTTACGACCGAACACGCCCGCGAGGGGGTATGCCCGAACAGGCCGTCAGAGGCCCAGCCGGAGCCGGCCCTAGTCGCCCGAGAGCAGTCCTCCAAGGGTGTCGGTGACCACGTTGAGAAGGGGCGTGAGGAGCCCCGGCGCGTTCGGGTCGGGCGGTGGGATGAGCTCGGGCAGCTCGGGAAGTTTGATCAGTGGCTTTTCGGCAGCCGGTGCGGCCGGCACCGGGGCCACCGGGGCGCCAGGCGTACGGGCCGGCGAGGTAGGCGGTGGCGTCGCGGTGTCGGCGGCGGGCGCGGGCGACCGGTCCACGACGGCCGCCGCAGTGCCTGGCGAGGGAGCGAAGGCGACGGGCTGACTCCCGATGGCGAGATCGACGGTGTGGACGAGGGCATCGGCGTCGTTCACCTGCTGATCGAGGGCGACGAGGCCCCAGGCGGCGCCGGCGTTCCTGAACGTGAACACGTCGGCCCAACGCTCGGCGAACGTGCCGATCCTGCCGCTCACCGTGATAGCAGCGCCGATGAGCGTGTCGCCAGGGACGGCGTCCTCGGGAATGAGCTCAGCGCCGAACGCCGGCTCGTTCTCGAGTTCCGGCAGCAGGATCCGGTAGAAGCCGGGCGTCGAGCCCGAGCCGGCCCGAAGCTGGTTGGTGAAGCCTCTGCTGCGCGCCTCGAGCTGCTCACCGAGATCCATGGCCTGCGACAGGAACCGGCGGTCCCATGCATCGCCGGTGTCATAGCGCAGCGGCTCGGCTTCGGCCGGCAGCACGCCGAGCGACGGAACGTCGGATTGGCGTAAAGCGGGTACCCGGAGGGACCGGGCAGCCGAGCGGATGGTGAGGGCGCCCCGGTAGCTGGCCGCAGAGACGGCGAGGTCGCGCGTGAGCCGGGCAACGCCGTCGACCGTGACCTCCGAGCCGCCCACCGCCACCTTCAAGGGCTTGTTCCCGCTGGTGACGAGAAGGTCCTCCGCCACAAGCGACAGTGGCGCGTTGAGCTCGACCTCGCTGCCGGAGCGGACGTCGACGCGCCCGCCGTCGCCGAGATCGATCGACGCCGCACCCTCGAGCACCTTCACCTGGGCGCCGAGGTGCACCGTGCGGCGACCTTCGGCCAGCTTGAGCCCCTGGCCGCGCTCGCCGATGAGCACCCGGCTGCCCGGCTCGATGTCGACGACGGCCTCGCCGGCCTTCATCTGGTTCCCGGAGCATCCCGCGCCGAGGGCCAGGATCGCCACCGCAACGACTCCGGCCAGACGCCTCATCCCGCCGTACCTTTCGGCACATCAGGCACAAAGATTGAGAACTTCGAGCCCTTTCCTACGGTGGACGTGCAGGTCAAGGCGCCTCCGTGGGCCTCGGTGACCCGGCGCACGAAGGCAAGACCGAGACCGAGGCCACCGTGGGGGCGGGTGTCGGAGGGGTCGCCCTGGACGAATTCCTCGAATGACTGCTGCTGCTCCGCCGCCGTCATCCCCTGGCCATGGTCCGTCACGCTGATCTCCACGCCTCCATCGGGGCTCGGCTCGGCCGACACCACGATTTTCCCACCGTTGCTGGAGAACTTCACCGCGTTGTCCACCAATTCGTCCAGGCACTTGGTGAGACGCACTCGATCCGCGACCACCAGGGGCGTGCTGCGGCGCACCCGTGGCCGGATCACCTCGGACGTGCCGAGCTGCGTCTGCCACTTGCGCACGATGTCGTCGATGACCGTGCGGGGGTCGACCTCCTCGAGGCGAAGGAGGATCCGCCCGGCGCCGGCGGCGGCGAAGAACTCGAGCATCTCCACGATCCGCAGGAGCTTTCGGGACTGGTCGAACATCTCCGTGTGCATCAAGCGGGCCTGCTCGGGCGAGACCTCCTTGCGGTTCAGGATCTCGGCGTAGCCCATGAGCGGCACGAGCGGGTGGCGGAGCTCGTGGCCGACCCGGGAGAGGAACTCCTTCTTCATCTGCTCGACCTCGCGCTCGCTCGTGAGATCGGCGAGGACGATGACGCTGCCCCTGGACTCGGTGCCGGGACCGTGCAGGGCGCCCACCGACACGGCCACGGGCACCTGGCGGCCGTCGATGGTCTGCACCGACCCGAGCGTGCTCCACCGACCGGCACCGGGCGTGGGGTCGATCGGGATGGGTGTGGCGTCCTCGTCGATGAGCCGGACGATGTCGGCCACGGGCTTTCCCAGCGCGTAGTTCTGGCGAACGCCCAGCAGTTCCTCGGCAGCGCGGTTGAAGTCGGTGATGAGGCCCTGCTCGTCGAGGGCGACCAGCGCCTCCCCCATCCCTCCCACAACCGCCTCGAGACGGCCTCGCAGGCGCACCTCGGCCGCCGTCTTGTCCTGCACGGACGAGGCCATCTGGTCGAAGGCCCGACTCAGCACACCGACCTCGTCGGCGCTGGTGATGCCCGTGCGCACGCCGAAGTCGCCGCCCTGGATGGCCTCTGCGGCGGTTCGCAACCGGGCGAGGCCGCTCCCGATGTGGGCGCCGACGACGGTGGCGAACAGCAACGCCAGCATGGCCCCGCCCAGTGCGACGAGGAAGAGGCTGCGGAACAGGTCGTCGCTGGTCTTGCCCACCAGCGTGGTGGGGCTCGACGCCACGAGGGCGAGCTGGGGCGTCCCGTCCCCCAACAAAACCGGGGCCACAGCCACGAAGCGGTCGTCGACGACGCCCCTGCTCGTCCGGCCGTCGACCAGGGCGGCCCGCACCATGCCTGCGATCGACGAGGCGCTGGGCTGCTCACCGCGCTTGGCCACCGTCGAGCTCTTGACGAGGGCGAGCGACAGCCCTTCGTCGTCGGTGGCGACCTGTTCCAGGTAGGTGTCGTCGAGCTTCTGCAGGGCGATGGCCACGCCGGCCAGGCCCGCGGTCCTTTCCGACTGTACGGGCTCGACCCCCACGGAGTAGGCCTGGTTGCCGAGAAGCTCGACGGACGTCCGCTCGTCGGCGGAGCGCAGCGCCTCGAGGACCACCGGCTTGCCCGCCAGTTCGACGACCTGCACCTTGTCGAGGTTGGCCACGCCGTGCACCTGGCCTCGGGGGGAGACGTACGCGAGCGCCACGTCGGCGAGGAACGTGTTCGACAGCGTCTGGAGGTCTCGGGTGAGGTCGTCCGACGGGTCCGGCGACTGCTTGGCCGCCAGCACTTTGGCGATGGGAACGTCGCCGAGGAGCGCCGACGCAACGATCTTGGCGTCCCGGATGCGATCGGCGGGCTGCAGGCCTGCCCGTTTCGCCTCGTTCAGGGCCCGGCGCTCGATGCGGTCGGCGGCGCCATCCTGGACGGTGTTCACGAGCACGGCGGAGATGGCCACGCCCAGCACCAGCACCACGATGAGCAGGGTCGTGGCGGCGGTGGCGGCGACCCGGGCGGCGATGGAGCGGCGGCTGGCCACCAGCACCGCCACGCCCACGGCCAGGCCACCGACCACGAGGGTGACGCGCGAGAAGGTGGACGAGTCGGCCGAATCGACGAAGGTGGCGGCAGCCAGCGAGACAACCGCCACCGCGAGGAGGATGCGGGCCACCTCGCCGGCGACCCACCCCAGCAGGCACCCGGCCAGGATTCCCACGATGCCGGCCGTGCGCAGGCCCACGATGACGGTGGATCCGCCGTCGTCGACCAGCCGTGACCCGTGGAGGAAGGCGGAGGTGCCGAGAGCGAGGAAGCCGGTAGTGAGCGCGGCTTCGCCGGATATCTTGTCGCTCAGCAGCGCTCCCCGCAGCGCGACGACGGCAAGCCCCGACGTTGCGGCCAGGAACAGGACGAATTCAGCGGCGAATTGGAGCTGAGCGCTCGAAGCGGACATCCGCGCCCTACATCGGCAAGCGCGAGGCGCTCAGGAGTCTTTTGAGCGGCTCAATGTGGAAAGCGTAGCCCTGCGCCATGGCCGCCGCCCGGTCATCCCGGGGTGCCGGCGGGGGCGGCGCCGAGGGCGCTGACGTCACCACCGAGGCCGGCGAGGGCGGCGAGGGCCTCGTCGAGGCTGGTGACCTTGATCACCTTGAGCTTCGATCCGGCGTGGCGTCGCGCGTCCTCGTACTCGCCGGGAGGCACGAGGAACACCGAGGCGCCGGCTGCGCGCACGGCGGCGGTCTTCTGGACCACGCCCCCCACGTCGCCCACATTCCCATCGATCTCGATGGTGCCGGTGGCGGCGACCGACTTGCCGCCGGTGAGCTCGCCGGCGGTGAGGGTGTCGAGCACCCCGAGGGTGAAGGCGAGGCCGGCCGAGGGCCCGCCGATGGTGCCGGAGTCGATCACCACGTCGAACGGGTAGTCGAACTTCTGCTCCTTGGTGTCGAGCACGACGCCGAGGTACCCCTCGGCGCCGTCGGGGCGGCGGCCCAGCACGATCTCCTCCACCCGGGTCCCACCCTTCGCACCGAGCACGTCGAGGCGCACCGACTCCCCCGCCTTGTGGAGGCGGATGGCCTGGATGACCTCCCGCGACAGCGAAGCGGGCCGGCCGTCGATCCCGGTGATGACGTCACCCTGGAGCAGGCGTCCGGATGCAGGCGCGTCCTTCTCGACCTGCAACACGCGGGCGCCCTTGCCCTGCTCGGCCACCTCGTAGCCGAGCCGGCGCAGGGCCACCACGGCGGCCAGCTGCTTCGACGTGTCCATCTCCTGGATGTTCTGCTGGGTGAACTGCTTGCGGGGCGTGCTGCCGAGGATCTGGTCCTCGGGCAGGACGTCGACGTCGGAGTCGAGCCAGCCGAAGAAGGCCTGCAAGGCGTTGACCCGGCTGAGCGACACGGTGCTGAGCAGGAACTCGCCGCGCGGTGGGAAGGCGCGGTCCTTCGGAACGCTGATCAGGTCGTTCACCTGGCGGGCATCACCCGGCGCCAGCGCGTAGTAGGGAAGGCTGACCTGCATCGAACCGAGGAGCAGGAGCACGACGATGAACGCGGGGGCACCCCAACGCAGCCATCGCCAGTTGGAGGTCTCTGACGTATCCCAGCCCGGGGGGGGCGGCACTACCATCTGGTCGATCGTGTCCACGTCCGTGCGTCGCGTCTGTCGGTCACAGCCTGCCATGGAACCGCTTTCTATCGACGGCGGTAGGAGCCGCTCGGCGGCTGGGTCCCGTCCCCGTCGGTTGGCGTCCACGTGACCCATCCCGGGTGGGTCGACCCCGACGCGCAGGACGAGCCTGCCGGTGGGACCGACGACCAGCGGGAGGCGGCGGACGGGGTGGACACGACGGTCCCGGGGGGCGAGGCGGTGGACCTTGCCGAAAAGCCCGTGCTCGAGTGGTCCAACGACGACTGGAAGCGCTGGATCGAGGGCTCCGAGGGCGCGTCATTGGCGGCGACGGAAGCGCCCGGTGCGGCCGGCGGCGCGGAGGACGTGGCGCCGGTCGAGGCGGCGCCCGAGCCGGCGGTGGGGGAAACGGACCCGGTGGTCGTGACGGCGGAGCCGGAGTTCGAGCCGGAGCCGGCGTTCGTGGCGGAGTCCGGGCCGGACGACGTCGACGCGACGACGCCGGTCGAGGAGGACCGGGTCGGGGCTGCATCCGATGACGAGGCGCAGGCGCCCGACAGCTGCGAGACGGCCGACCTGGAGGAGCGGGTGCCGGCCGGCCTGTGGCCGCAGGCGACGGTGGACGAGGCGCCTACGGAGGCTGACCCGCAGGACCCTCCGGCCGCCGTGGCCGAGGCGCCCGACGCCGTCGACGCGGATGCGGGCGGCGGCGGCGGCGAGTGGGCCGGCGTGTCGGACCACCCGTGGTGGGAGTCCGCCCCGGTGCTCGCCCCGGAGCCGGTCGTGTTCGACGAGGACCCGCCGACCAGCGCAGAAGTGGCTGTCCCGCCGGTCACGCCCCTGGCACCCGAGCGCCCGCCGGTGCGGACGACGCGCGCCATGCCCGCGTCGGCGTCGAGGCCCGGCAGCGTCATCCGGCCGGACCCGCCCCTCGAGCGCAGCCATCGCGTGCGCTCGGCCTTCGGGCTCGTGGGTGTGGCGCTGGCGGTGGGTGTGGTGATGGCCGGGCTGATCACCGTGGCGATCTTCGCCATCAGCCTCGCCCTGCGTCACGCCGTCGGCTGATCGTCGGGCGCGACAACGGCCGCGCCCCCTCGCGAGGCGCAGCCGCCGTCGAACCTGTCGGTCGGAGGTCAGGTCCGGTTGAAGCGTCCGAAGCGGGCGCCATTGGCACCTGCGGCGCCGACGACGTCGCCGCCGGCGTCAGGCTTGGGCGCGCTGTCGTCCGCCACCACTGGTGGCGTGACCGCTGCCATCGCGGGCTCGGGGGCGGGGGCGGGCGCTGGCGCTGGCGCTGGGACACCCGAGGGGATAACGACCTTGTAGTACGTCTTCACTTCCAGGGGCACCTCTTGGAGTCGCCAGACCCGTGCATCGGCCACCTGTTCCTGATTTCGCAGGTGCTCGACGAAACGGACCGCCTCCTCCAGGGAATCGGTCGGGTGGTAGCCCGGCTTCCCCTCGGCGCTGCGGAAGTTCACCATGAACGACATGGACCTCTCCTTTCCGCATTGGTTGTCGGCCGGGTCCGGCGGGACCTTGAGGGCGGTCAGGTGCGCAGGGAGAGATGCACCACGTACCGGAACTTGGCCGACCCCGGCGGGTGGCAGGCAAAAAGCGTCGCCGTCGGCGTGGGCGACTGGTTCACGATGTGCAGCGCCTTGGGGGTCACCACCTCGGAACCGCTGACCACGTAGGTGGAGCGGGCCCCGTTCACCGTGAAGATGACCTCGTCGCCCACCACCAGCTGGTCGATGTTCCGGAACGGCTTACTGTGGGTGACCCGATGGCCGGCGAACACGGCATTGCCGACCTGGCCGGGCATGGCCGTGCCAGGCCAGTGGCTCGGGCCGTGATCGATGGTGCGCAGGCTGATGCCTTCGAAGATCCGGTGGGTGAGGCCGATCTTCGGGATCTCGATGCTGCCGATCTCCACCAGGGGTTCGACCGCGTACGGGTCCTTCGGCACGTTCACCGGACGGGTGGGTGCGGGCACGGCCGTCACCGGTGGTGGTGCCATTGTGGTGGTGGTGGTGGTGGTGGTGGTGGCGTCCGTGGTCGTCGTGACGGGCTCGACGGCAGCCAGCGTGGGGTCGTCCGGCTCGGCCTGCGCCCCGCCTGCCTGCTGCACCCACAGCGCCCCGAGGCTGGACACGAACAGGCCGAAGCAGAGGACGATCGCGAGCCGTCGGGTCGTTCCCATGGTGCAACAGTGTGCACTATTCAGCCTTGCCCGCAACCCCACCTGATCACCGCGAAGTGCGCGGTCCGGCATCTTTCGGACCTCCGGGGCACGGCGAATCCGGTGGTCGCGGTCGCAGACGGTTGGTGACCACGGGACCTCCGTCGGCGGACGAGGGGCGGCGGCGGGGACTGGCGGCGGCGGCCGGGCACGGCGGTCCCGACGGCGAAGCCGAGGCGCGCCGGCTGCTGGCCGACCCGTCGGCACGTGTGCGGGCCACTGCGCTGGCCGCCCTCGCCCGTCTGGGTCGTGCGACGACCGCTGACGTGGCCGCTGCGCTGGCCGACCCCGACCCACTCCCGCGCCGGCGGGCGTGCGCGGTGGCCGTCTCCGTCCCTGGCGCCGATCTGCTGCCCCTCCTCACCGACGGCGACGCCATGGTGGTCGAGGCGGCTGCGTGGGCCCTGGGCGAGGTCGGCCCGGCGCCAGGGGTGGTCGAGGCGCTGGCGGCGGTGGCGGCGTCGCACGCCGATGCCCTGTGCCGGGAGGCGGCGGTGGCCGCCCTCGGCGCGGTGGGAGACGCGACCGGGCTGCCGGCGATCCTGGCCGCGACAACCGACAAGCCGGCCGTGCGCCGGCGGGCCGTGCTGGCGCTGGCGCCGTTCGAAGGCCCGGAGGTCGAGGCCGCCCTGGCTCGCGCCCTGGACGACCGCGACTGGCAGGTCCGCCAGGCGGCCGAGGACCTGCTGGGCGCCGGCGGGCCGTCGGACCCCACCGCCAGCGATGCGCACGATGGCTGACGGCGCCCGGGTCGGCTGGGCCGAGCGGGACGCGGCGGTCGTCTGGCACGGTTTCACCCAGATGGCCGCCTTCCTCGACGAGGAACCGGTGATGGTGACCCGCGCCGAGGGCCACGAGCTGATCGACGTCGACGGCAACCGCTACCTCGACGCCATCTCGTCCCTGTGGGTCACCACCCTGGGCCATGGGGTGGCGGAGCTCGACGAGGCCCTGCGGAACCAGTTGGATCGGGTCGCCCACTCGACCCTGCTCGGGCACGGCAACGTGGTGGTCACCGAGCTGGCCGAGGCGCTGGCCGCCGTCGTACCCGTCGACCGGCCCCATTTCCTGTTCGCGTCGGACGGCGCATCGGCCGTGGAGCAGGCGCTGAAGCTGGCCTTCCACCTGCGGGTCAACGAAGGCGAGCCCGGGCGGCGCACCTTCCTCGCCTTCGAGGCGGGCTACCACGGCGACAGCATCGGCGCCCTGTCGCTCGGGGGCTCCGGCTTCGGCGCCGACCTGTACGGTCCGTTGCGCTTCGGGGTGCTGCGGGCGCCCAGCTTCGCCGACCCATCGGCGCTGGCCACGGCGACCGCCATGGTCGCGGAGCACGCAGCCGAGCTGACGGCTGTCGTCATGGAGCCCCTGGTGCAGGGCGCGGGCGGGATGCTGATGGCCCCGCCGGAGGACTTCGCCGCCCTCGGCGCCGCCTGCCAGGAGCACGATGTGCTGCTGATCTGCGACGAGGTGGCCACCGGGTTCGGCCGCACGGGCACGCTGTTCGCGTCGGACCAGGCCGGCCTGCGCCCCGACCTCCTGTGCCTGGGCAAGGGGCTCACCGGTGGGTACCTGCCGATGTCGGCCACGGTTGCGTCCGGCCGGGTGTTCGACGCCTTCCTCGGCGCCGACCCCGGTCCCCGGACGTTCCTACACGGCCACTCCTTCGGCGGCAACGCACTGGCTGCGGCGGTGGCGCTGCGCCACCTGCAGCTGGTGCAGGACACAGGCGTGCTGGCCAACGTCGCGGCCCGGTCGGCGCAGCTGGCCGCGCTGCTCGCCGAGCACCTGCGACCGCTGCGGTCGGTACGGGAGGTCCGGGTGCGCGGCCTGCTGGCCGGCGTCGAGCTGGCGACGCCGGGGCCGGACGCCCGGTGGGGCCGGCGGGTCTGCGCCGCCGCTGTACGGCGGGGCGTGCTGCTCCGCCCGCTGGGCGACGTCATCGCCCTGGTGCCACCGCTCACCGTCACCGCCCCCGAGATCGAACGAATCGTCGACGTGCTGGCCGCCGCGCTGGCTGAGGTCGCCGGCGGCTGATGGGCCGCTGGACGGACTGGGTGGAGGAGGGGGCCGATCGCATCCGCGCCGCCGGCCGGTGGCGCACCGTGCGCGACGTCGACGGACCGGGGCCGTCGACGGTGGTGTCGCCGGCAGCGGCGGTGCCGGCGGTGTCAACGTCCGCGTGCCGGACGCCCAAGGCGGACACACCGGGGGGGCGGGCGGTCGTGTCGTTCGCCTCGAACGACTATCTCGGACTGAGCCACCACCCGGACGTGCTGGCGGCGGCGGCCGAGGCGGTCGGTCGTGACGGGACCGGCGCCGGGTCGGCCCGGCTGGTGGCCGGCGCCCGACCGGCGCACCGGCAGCTGGAGGCGGCACTGGCGGCCTGGAAGGAAGCGGAGGCGGCGGTGCTGTTCGCCACCGGCTACATGGCCAATGTCGGCGTGCTGCAGGCGCTGGGCGGGCCGGATCTCACCATCGTGAGCGACCGCCTGAACCACGCGTCAATCGTCGACGGCTGCCGCCTGTCGAAGGCCGCCGTGGTGGTGACGCCGCACGTCGCTGTGGCGGCCGTCGAAGCGGCGGTGGCGGCCGCGCCCGGCCGGGTGCTCGTGGTCACCGAGTCGGTGTTCTCGATGGACGGTGACGTGGCGCCCCTCGGCCCGCTGGTCGAGCTGTGCGAGCGCCACGGGGCGCTCCTCGTGGTCGACGACGCCCACGCCGTCCTCGGCCCCGACCACCTGCATCGGACCGAAGGCGTGCTCCACACCGGGACGCTGTCGAAGGCGCTCGGGTCGCTCGGCGGGTTCGTGGCCGGTCCGGCCGGGCTGTGCGACCTGGTGGTGCAACGGGCCCGTTCGTTCGTGTTCACCACCGCCTCCACCCCCGCCGACACCGCCGCCGCCCTGGCCGCACTGTCGGTCGTGCAGTCGGCGGAGGGCGAGGCGCTGTTGGCCCGCCTGCGAGCCAACGTGGACCGGCTGCGACCGGGGCACCCCAGCGCCATCGTCCCCGTCGTGGTGGGCGACGAGGAGGCGGCGCTCGCTGCATCAGCCGAACTGCTGGAGCTGGGCCTGCTGGTACCCGCCATCCGCCCCCCGACCGTGCCCGCCGGCACCTCCCGCCTGCGCATCTCACTGTCCGCCGCCCACTCGGCCGAGCAGGTCGACCACCTGGCCGAGGCGTTGACCGCACTCGGACTGCTCCCGCCGGCCGCCCGGTGTGCCGAACGACAGGGAGAGCCGGTCGCTCCGGACACCACGAGCGCCCGGCCCGAGCAGGTGGTGCTGGTGCTCGGAACGGCGACCGGCGTGGGCAAGACGTGGCTGACTGCCGCTCTGGCCCGGGCCCTGCGCGCCAACGGGTTGGCGCCGGCCGCCCGAAAACCGGTGCAGTCGTTCGGGCCCGGCGCCCGGGCACGGGACCATGACGAGCCCGCCGCCACCGGCCGCCAGGCGCCCGAACCGGGATCGGAGGGCGCCGCCGGCGGCGGCCGGGCGAGCGGCGCCGGTCCGTGGCTCACCGTTGCCGGGATTCCGGCCGGCGGCGGCGAGGCGAGCGGCGCCGGCAGGGGGCCCACCGACGCCGAGGTACTCGCCGCTGCGACAGGGGAGGCGGCGGACGACGTGTGCCCGCCGCACCGCTCCTACTCCGCAGCCATGGCCCCGCCCCTCGCGGCCGAGGCGCTCGGCCTGGCGCCCTTCACCCTGGCCGACCTGCTGGCCGAGGTGCGTTGGCCGCCCGGCGCCGGTGTCGGCCTGGTGGAAGGGGTGGGCGGGCCCCGGTCGCCGCTCGCGACCGACGCCGACAACGTGGCCCTGGCCGCCGCCCTTGCGCCTGACGTAGTCGTCCTCGTCGCCGACGCCGGCCTCGGCGCCATCAACGCCGTCCTCCTCGCAGTCGACGCCCTCCCCCGCCGGCCGGTGGTCTTCCTCAACCGGTTCGATCCCGCCGACCCTGTCCACGCCGGCAACCTCGACTGGCTGACCAAACGATCGGGGCTCCAGGTCACGACAACGGTCGACGACCTCGCCCACCGCCTTTCGAGTAAATAACCACCGGATTCCGGTGGTTATTTACTCGAAAGCGGCGGGGACAGGGCCGTGGTCGCGGCAGCTGGCAGTCCAGCCGGACGGGGTCACCTGGACGGCGACCCGGCGCCCGCACGCCGGGCAGTGGCGGGGCGGGTCGAGGGGCCGGCGGCACGATCCGTCGCAGGCGACCGCCGGGCGTCCGCAGCTCTCGCAATGGGCGGCCGGCGGGGCGTCCACCGACGTCAGAGGACCTTGGACAGTGCGGCCACCGGCATGCGGAGATCGGCCAGCATGGCCAGGTCGTCTGCCGGCGGGCGGCCGAGGGTGGTGAGGTAGTTGCCGACGATGAGGGCGTTGATGCCGGCCGTCATGCCCATTGCCTGGAGGTCGCGCAGGGTGACCTCCCGCCCGCCGGCGTAGCGGAGGATCACGCTCGGCAGGGCCAGGCGGAACAGGGCGATCCAGCGGATCGCCTCCAGCGGCTCCACCGGCCGGCGGTCGCCGAGCGGCGTGCCGGGGCGGGGATTGAGGAAGTTGACGGGCACCTCGGCCGGGTCGACGTCGCGCACCTGGCCGAGCAGCTCGAGGCGTTGCTCGTCGGTCTCGCCCATGCCGAGCAGCACACCGCAGCACAGCTGCATGCCGGCGTCGCGGACGAGGCGGCAGGTGTCGAACCGCTCCTGCCACGAGTGGGTGCTGACGACCTCGGGGAAGAAGGAGCGGGCCGTCTCGAGGTTGTGGTTGTACCGGTGGGTGCCGGCGGCGGCCAGGCGGGCGGCCTGCGTGGCATCGAGGATGCCGGCGCTGACGGCCACGTCGAGCCCGGTCTCCCGCTTCACCAGCGGCACCACCTCCTCGAGGCGCCCCAGGGTGCGCTCGTCCGGCCCCCGGACGGCGAGCACGATGCAGAACTCCGAGGCACCGAGGGCCGCCGTCTCCCGGGCGGCGGCCACGACCGACGCAGGGTCGAGGAACGGGGTGGCCACCACGGGCGAGTCGAACCTGGCCGACTGGCTGCAGAACCCGCAGTCCTCCGGGCACCCCCCGGTACGCACCGAGAGGATCCCCTCCACCTCCACCTCGGGCCCGCACCACGCCAACCGCACCTCGTGGGCGGCGGCGGCCAGCGCCGGCACCGCCTGGTCCGGCACCAGTGAGAGGGCACGCAGCTCGTCGAGGGACAGCTGCCGCCTCTCGTCGAGCAGCGCCACCGAGGCAGCCGCCAGCAGGGCCCGAGCCGTCACGAGGACGAAGCTACCGGAGGACGGCGCCAGGCGACACGGCCGCCGGCCGCCCCTGCCGCCGAAGCGGCCACCCCGGATGGCGGCCAAGAAACAACAGCGAAGTGGTGGCCGGCTCCGCCGGCCACCACTTCTCCGACAAGCTCGCCGAAGGAAGCTCCGCTTCCGAGTGCGAAACGGAGCTAGCGCTCCGCGCCCATGAACATCACCTTCAACGAGTCGAAGGCTTCGAGGCAGCGGCCGGCGCCCAGTACGACGCACTCCAACGGTGCGTCGACGAGGTGGACCGGGATGGCGGTCTCCTCCTCGAGGCGGCGGTCGAGGCCGCGCAGCATGCCGCCGCCGCCGACCAGGTGGATGCCCTGGCTGATGAGGTCCTGAGCCAGCTCCGGGGGGGCCTGGCCGAGACACTGCACCACCGAGTCGACGATGGCGCTCACCTGCTCGTCGATGGCGGCCCGCACCTCGTCGGGCGACAGGATCACCGTCTTGGGCAGGCCGGTCATCAGGTCCCGCCCGCGCACCTCGGCCTTGAGGGAGTCGTCGACCGGGTAGGCGGAGCCGATGGCCAGCTTGATCTCCTCGGCCGTGCGCTCGCCGATGGCCATGCCGTAGTCGCGCCGCACGTAGGTCTGGATGGAGGCGTCGATGTCGAAGCTGCCCACCCGGATGGCCTGGAGGGCGACGATGCCGCCCAACGAGATGACCGCCGTCTCGGTGGTGCCGCCGCCGATGTCGACCACCATGTTGCCGAGGGGCTCGTGGATCGGCAGGCCGGCGCCGATGGCCGCCGCCATGGGCTGGTGGATCAGATAGGGATCGGCCGCGCCTGCCCGCCGGGCCGCCTCCTCCACCGCCCGGCGCTCCACCTCGGTGATGGCCGACGGCACACAGATGAGGACCCGGGGCCGGTTGAACCGGGTGACTCCGGCCCGCTTGAGCAGGAGCCGGATCATGCGCTGGGTGATGTCGAAGTCGGTGATGGCGCCCTTGCGCAACGGGCGCACCGCCACGATGTAGCCGGGCGTCCGGCCGATCATCTGCCAGGCGTCGTGGCCCATGGCCAGGACGGCCTGGGTCTTCTCGTTCAGGGCGATGACGGTGGGCTCGTTCAGCACGATGCCGCGGTCACGCGCGTAGACGAGCGTGTTCGCTGTCCCGAGGTCGATGGCCAGGTCGCGACCCATCTACCGGCCCCGGGCCCGGACGTCAGTCACTGTCACGCTGCTCAGGGGCGAGCGCCTTGAGCTCGCGCTGGAACTCGTCCACCCCGTACTCCAGGGAGCGGGGCTTGCGGTGGCGGTACCAGAGCGCAATGGAACCGACCACGCTGAGGCTCAGGGCGGCGAGCAGGTAGAGGAGGTTGCTCACGAGGCGACGCCGGTGACGGGATGCGCACACGTCCCCCAGTCGGACCCGCCCTCCCACGTCTCCCGCTTCCAGATCGGGAGGGTGGACTTCACGGTGTCGATGCACCAGCGGGCGGCGTCGAACGCCTCGGGCCGGTGCGGCGTCGAGACGACCACCAGGACCGAAATCTCGGTAACGGAGAGCGGGCCGACACGGTGCAGCAGGACCAGTCGGCCGATGCCGGGCCACCGCCTGCGGGCCTCGTCGGCCATGGCCCGCAGGCGGGACGCGACCTGCTCCTCGTACGCCTCGTACTCGAGCGACGTGACCCCGGGGCGGCCCTCGGCATGGTCGCGGACGGTGCCGGCGAACGACACCACCGCCCCACAACCGGGGACGACAACCCACGCGAAAGCCTCCGCCGCCGGCAGCGGGCCCACGGCGAGGCCCAGCCAATCGGCGCCGTCAGGGCGGGGAAGTGCCGCGACATGCACACGGCAATGCTACCGAGTCCGTGTCCGATGGCCCCCCGACCTCCTTCGGAGGGACCCCGTCGTTATCCTCGACCCTGATGGAGCCCGACGACCCTCTCGGCGACGACGCGCCCCATTCCCGCCTTTTGCCCCCTGACGACCGCCTGTGGCGGCACCCGTCGGAGGTGAGCGCCCACGGCATTCCGGCGGCGGGCGGAGGGCGCTCCGGCATGCCACCGAAGGTGTGGATGGTGGCCGCGCTGGCCGGCGTGTGTGGCGCCCTGTTCGCCGTCGGCCTCATGGGCGTCACCGGCAACCTGCGGCGGGTCCTGCGGGTCCCGGTGATCGAGCGGGTGACGCAGCGGTCGGATCGCCTGACGCCCACCATGGAGAAGGCGTCGCCCGAGGTCCTGGCCATCGGCCGGCGCGTGCAGCCCGCCGTCGTCGGCATCGAGGTGGAGATCGACGGCATCGACCGTCGCATCAGGGGCGCCGGCGTGATGTTCCGCAGCGACGGTCACGTGCTCACCAACCACCACGTGGTGGAGGGCGCCACCCGCATCGTGGTGGTGATGTCCGACGGGCACCGGGCCGAGGGCACCCTGGTCGGCGCCGACCTCTGGAGCGACATCGCCGTGGTGAAGGTGAACGACGCCGGCACCGTCCCGGTGGCCACCATGGGCTCGGCCGCCGGCCTCACCGTCGGCCAGAAGGTGATGGCCATGGGTGGTCCCTCTGGGAGGGAGGAGCCGGCGCTCGAAGTCGGCGTGGTCGACAGCCTCGGCCGCGAGGTCGAGCGTACCGGCGGGCCGGCGCTGCTCGACATGATCCGGACGTCGGCGCCCGTCGCCGTCGGTTCGTCGGGCGGGGCACTGGTGGACGGCAGCGGTACCGTCGTCGGCATCATCACCGCCCTCGGTGGCGACGGCGGGCGGGGGGCGTCCGCCGGGATGGCCACGCCGATCGACTGGGCCCGGGCCGTGGCTGAGCAGTTGCTGGCCACCGGCAAGGTCGTGCGGGCCTGGATGGGTGTCGAGGGCAGCGACCTGTCCGACGAGGCCGCCCGGCTCCTCGGGGTGGCTGGGGGCGCCGTGGTGGCCGACACCAGTGACGGGAGCCCGGCGGGCGTGGCCGGGCTGGTGGCCGACGACGTGATCACGTCCGTCGACGGCTCCCCGCTGGGCTCCATGGGCGCCCTCCGCGTGCTGCTGCGCGCCCACAAGCCGGGCGACGTGGTGACGCTGACGGTGGTGCGGGGAGCCGATACGAAGACGGTGAAGGTGCAGCTGAGGGAGCGCCCGGCCCAGAGCTGAGGGCGCGTCCTACCATGGACGGGTGAGCGGTACGGGACCCTTCGGAGGCGGCGCCGGCAACCCTTTCGAGGGTCTGTTCGGCGAGCTGGCCAAGCTGCTGTCGAATCAGGGCGCCGTGAACCTCGAGGTGGCCCGTCAGATGAGCCTGTGGCTGGCCACCGAGGGCCGGCCCGAGCCCAACCCCGACCCGGTCGAGCGCATGAAGTACGAGGAGCTGGTGCGGGTGGCCGACCTCCACGTGGCCAAGGCCACCGGGCTTTCCACCACGGTCACCGGCCATCCGCTCACGGTCACCACGGTGGGTCGGGCCGAGTGGGCCCGGCGCACGCTTTCGGCCTACCACCCGCTGTTCGAGGGCCTGGCCGGGGCCCTGGCCGCGGCCGCTGACGCCGAGGAGGACGACGACCCCGCCGGCGCCGAGGCCGGGATGGACATGTTCGGCGGCGTCACCGAGGTCGTGGGCCCGCTGCTCCTCGGCATCCAGGCCGGGTCCATGGTGGGCCACCTGGCCCGCCGTGCCCTGGGCGAGTACGAGCTGCCGGTTCCCCGCCCCCCGTCGGACGCGCTGGTGCTCGTGCCGGCCAACGTGACGGAGTTCGCCACCGACTGGAGCCTGTCGATCGACGACGTGCGCCTGTGGTTGTGCCTCAACGAGGTCACCCACCACGCCGTGCTCGGCCGCCCCCACGTGCGGGCCAGACTCGACGGGCTGCTGCGGTCGTACGTGGCCGGGTTCCGACCTGATCCCAATGCCTTCCAGGACAAGCTCGCCGCCCTCGACCCCACGAACCCGATGTCGTTCGAGACGGTGCTGGGCGAGCCCGGCGAGCTCCTCGGGGCCATGGAGACACCCGAGCAGCAGTTGATCCTGGCCCGCATCGAGGCCCTCGTCGCCGCCATCGAGGGCTACACGGACCACGTGATGGACAACGTGGGCCAGACGCTGGTGTCGGGCTACGGGGCGCTGGTGGAGGCGCTGCGCCGGCGCCGGTCCGAGCGGGGCGAGGGCGAGCGGTTCGTGGCCCGCCTGTTCGGGCTCGACGTGACGCCGGCGCAGTACGAGCGGGGCCGCACCTTCGTGAAGGGCGTGGTCGAGCGGGCGGGCGAGGCGGGCCTGGCCCGGTTGTGGCACTCCGAGCGCGAGCTGCCCACGCCGGCCGAGGTCGACGCCCCCGGCCTGTGGCTCGAGCGCATCGACATCCCCGACTGAGCCGCCTGCATCGGCGTTCGGACGGACGGGCGGCTCAGGCGACCACGATCGCGCTGCGCACGACCCGGCCCGCGTCGAGCTCCAACCAGCCGTAGGTGTGGACGGGCTGGGCGCGTCGCTGGGTCGGTGAGCCGGGGTTGAAGAGGAGCTGGCCTTCGAGCCCCGTCTCCCGCATGGGGATGTGGCTGTGGCCGAACACCACCACGTCGGCGTCGGGGAACCACCGGCGGAGGCGGGCCGCCCGCCCCGTGCGGGCACCGCTGTCGTGGACCATGGCGATCCGGACTCCGTCCACCACCTCGAGGCGCCGCTCGGGGAGCGCGGACAGGGCCGGGTCGACGTCGTTGTTGCCGAGGACGGCGTGGGCAGGGGCGAAGCCGGACAACTCGTGCAGCAGGTCCGCCGTCACGATGTCGCCGGCGTGCAGGACCACGTCGGCCCGGTCGAGGGCCACGTAGACGCTGTCGGGCAGGGCACCGGGTCCACCAGGGCGTAGGTGCGTGTCCGACAGGACGAGGACCTCGGTGGTCACACTGCCCCCGGACCCGCCGCCCGCCCCTCGGGCATGGCCAGGGCGGGCGCGTCCCCTGCGCCACCATCGACTTCCCGCCGCTCGAGCCGGTTGGCGCTCCTGCGCCGGTGGGCGGTCAGGCCAGTGACGTAGGAAATCGCCGCCGCCCCGCAGCCCAGCGCCAGCAGCACGTAGCCGGCCCGGCGGGGGACGGTGAGGGCCACCGGCAGGAGCGCACCCGCCACCCACGCCAGCTGGAACACCGCCTCGAAGCGGGCGAACGCCCGCCCCTGGGCGGCGGCATGGGAGTCACGCTGCACCAGCGAGTCGAAGGCCAGCTTGCCGGCGCCGGCCGCCACTCCCACGGCGCCGGCGGCCACAGCGGCGCCGGGCCGGCCGTCCACCTGCACGGCGACCACCATCGCCACCGCCACCAGCCCAAGCGACCCCGCCAGCATGTGCTCCTCCGGCACCCGGCGGCGTAGGAGCGGGGCCAGCACCGCGGCGACGAGCGTTCCGCCGATGCTCGCCGCCAGCACGAGGCCGAACACCCAGGCGGGCTCGTGGGCGCGGCGCAGGGCGAAGGCGACCAGGAAGGTCAGGAACCCGACGGACGCCCGGAGGACGCCGGTGGCGATGGCGGCGAGGCGCACCCCGGCGTGGCGGAGGTCCTCAGCGGCCTCGGCCCGCTCCGCCGGGTCCTCGGCATCGGGGTGCACCTGCACGATCCGCAGGGCCGACACGGCTGCCACCGCGAAGACGACCGCGGCCAGGCGCATCACCCACTCGGCGCCCACCAGCTGCAGCACCGCCACGCCGGGCAGGGCGGCGGCCGTGCTCACCAGCGCGCCGGCCAGAGCGAGGCGGGAGTTGGCGCCCACCAGGTCGTCACGGTCGTCCACCACCGTCGGCACCAGCGAGCTCTTGGCCACCGCATGGGTCTTCGACAGCACCAGCAGGGCGAAGGCGGCGGGGAACAGCAGCAGGCCGTCGATCCAGGCGGCCGCGAACAGGGCGGCCAGCGCCCGGCCGGCGGAGGCGGCGGCCACCATGAGCCTGCGCCCGCCCTGCACCCGGTCGATGGCGGGACCGAGCAGCGGCGCCACCACGGCGAAGGGGGCGATAGTGAGCACCAGCGACAGGGCGACCCTGCCCCGCGCGGCGGTGGGCGAGATGTCGAAGAACAGCGAGCCGGCCAGCGCCACCGTGACAAGGGTGTCGCCCGACACGGCGATGGCATGGGTGACGGCCAGGCGCCGGAAGGGCGGCGTGGTGATGCGGCCGGTGGCCGAGATCGGATGGCGTATCGGTCGCCAGCCGGCGGTGCCAGTGGCCATCGCTAGGAAACCTCGGCGGGGGCGGTGCCGTTCCCCCGGCCGGCGGACGGGATCCGCAGGGTGAACGTCGAGCCTGCCCCCTCGACGGACGCCACCAGCACCTGGCCGCCATGGGCGCCGGCGACCCGGGACGCGATGGCAAGGCCGAGGCCGGTGCCGGCCGGCGTGCGGGCCCGCTCGGGCCCGCTGCGGTAGAAGCTCTCGAAGATCCGGTCGAGCTCGCCGGCCGGGATGCCCGGGCCCCGGTCGGCCACGGCGACGTCGACCCACCCGTTCCCGCACGAGGCGCCGACGGACACAGCCGCGCCGTCGCCGGAGAACCGCACGGCGTTGTCGACCAGATGACGGAGGGCGGACACGAGCTGGCGGCGGTCCCCCACCACCACGAGATCCCCGGCGGCTCCGTCGACCGTGATGGTGGCGCTCCGGCCCCCTTCGGCGGCGGCGCACGCCTCCTGCACGGCCTGCGCCACCAGCAGGTGCACGGGGACCACCTGCGAGGTCGGGAGGGCCTGCGAGTCGAGGCGGCTCAGCTCGGCCAGGTCGTCGACGATGCGCCCCACCCGCAGCGCGTCCTGCTCCAGCCGGCCGGCCAGCCGGCGGGTGAGCGCAGCGTCGTCTTCGGCCACGATGGTGCCGGCCAGCAGTCCGAGGGCACCGACGGGCGACCGCAGCTCGGCCGTCACGTTGGCCAGGAAGTCGCGCCGCACCACGTCGAGGCGGCGTTGCTCGGTCACGTCCTCCACGATGGCGACGGCGCCCACCACCCTGCGCCCGTCGTCGAGCGGGTGGCCGGTGACCCGCAGCGTGCGCCACGGCGGGCCGGTGACCTCGACCGTGCGGGGCGCGCCCGGATCGCCGCCCACCGTCGCCCGCAGGACCTCGTCGACGGCGTCGGCAGCGGGTCCAGAAGAGGCGGTCGGCGCCGGAGTGTTGCGGTAGACGACGGCGCCCTGCTCGTCGCACACAACCACCCCGACGCCCGTGCGCTCCAGCGCCCCGGCCAGCCGGTCGGCGCGCGCCGCCTCGTCGCTCACCCGGAGGACGGCGGCCTGGGCCTGGCGCTCGACCCGGCCGATCAGGTCGCCGTCGTCACCGGCCGGCGCGGTGCCCGGGAGCTCGAGGCGGGTGGCGGTGGCGGACAGGCGGCGGGAGGCGGCGCGCCAGCGCCGGGACGAGCGCACGACCAAGGCCAGTAGGACCGCCACGACGACCGCGCCCCCGGCGCAGATGCCGATCGCCGCGCCCGGGGAGAGCTCGACCATGTCGAACCACTGTACGGCGGACACGTCCGGTGGATGCGCCCGCCTGAGGACTCCTCGGGCTTACGAGGCCAGCTCGGCGTCGTGGGCGTCGGCGGCGGTGGCCGCGGCCCGGTGGCGGATGCTGCTGCGCTGGACGAGCACCATGCCCACGCCGGCGGCGGCCAGGTCGACCGCCAACAGCACCCGGTGGCTGGTCTGCTCGCTGCAGGGCGTGTCGGCCGGCGGGTAGGGCGTGGCCTCGCTCGCCTCCGGCGCCTCGGTGGCGCTCGAGAACACCGACGGGCACCGGTACCTGGCGAACGCGAACTGCTCCCCCATCGGCAGCGGCACCTCGGGTGGCGTCACCAGTCGCTGGGTGTCGGTCCACGGGCGCGATGCCCAAAGGAGCATGCCCGCGCAATAGGCGAGGAGCATGTAGAAGATCCGCCTGCGCCAACGCTCCACGTCGACAACCTACCGGCGGCGGGCCGTCCCGGACCGCATCTACGCCCCGCCCTCGCCCTCCGGCATGCCGAGGTCCCACTCCAGCAGGAGGTTCTCCCGCTCGGCGTCGCGCGCCACCCGCTCACGGTTGCGGCGGAACTGGGGGTCGTGGGGGGGCAGGAGCACGAGCCGGGCCATGGCCCGCTGGCGGAACTCCTCGATCAGCACCCGGTCGCCATAGGCCGACTGCAGGTCCCAGTGGGGCGCCACCGGGCCCAGGTAGAGGATGCGGACGTGCCCGCGCGGGGGCTGCTGCGGCTGTTCCGCTGGCCCGTTGGGGACGGATGACATGGTGATGCTCCTCGCTTGCCCTGCCAGGACGGCGTGGCGACCAGACGTCGCCTCCGGGTGCAGCAGCCTACGACGTGTCCTACCTGGGCCGCGAGCCCAGGGTGACGGTGGCCGTACGCGTGTCGGAGCCGCGCGACCACTCCATCTCCACCTGCTCGTCGGGCTTGTGGGCCCGGACCGCCGTCTGCACGTTGGCGCTGTCCTCGACGGCCTGGTCGCCGATGCGGGTGATGACGTCGTCCGACTGCAGGCCGGCGAGGGCGGCCGGCGAGCCGGGCACCACGTCGATCACGATCGCCCCCGCCTCTGCGTCGTAGTCGAACTGGGCGCGGATCTCGGGGGTGAGGGTGACAGTGCTCACGCCGAGGAACCCCTGGGCGGGCGCCGCCTCGCCGGCGATGAGGCGGGCAAGAAGCGGCGTCACCGTGTCGATGGCGATGGCGAAGCCGATGCCCTGCGCGTTGTTGGCCGCCACCGCCGTGTTGATGCCGATCACCTCGCCGTTGCTGTTCACCAGGGGCCCGCCGGAGTTGCCGGGGTTGATGGCGGCGTCGGTCTGGATGAGGTTCGAGAGCTGCTCGACGGTGCGCTCCAGCGCGGAGACGATGCCCGTGGTGACGGTGGGCCCGCCCCGCAGGGCCAGGGCGTTGCCGATGGCCACCACGTCGTCGCCCACCTTCAAATCGGCGGACGTCCCGAGTGACACCGGCCGGCTCTCGAGCCCGGCGGGGTCGTTCACCCTGATGACGGCCAGATCGGCCACATCGTCGGCGCCGACGAGGACGGCCTCCCGGGAACCACGTTCGCCGAAGAGGGTCACCTGGATCGTCTCGGCACCCCGCACCACGTGGGCGTTGGTGAGGATGTTCCCGTCGGTATCCAGGATCACCCCGGTGCCGGCTCCCTGCACGGGGCTGCCCCCGAGGTCGAAGCCCTGGCCGCCCTGGAAAGCGCCGGTGCGGATCGCCACCACGCCCGGCTGCACTTTGGCCAGCACGCCCTGGATGTCCTGGGGCTGGGTCAGGCGGCTGGAGTTGCTGCCGAACGACGGGAGGGTGGACGGCGAGCGGGCGCCGGTGGTCGTCGACGCGTCGTTGCTCCCTCCCTCGTCGGCGACGAGGGCAGCGACGCCACCACCCACCACGGCGCCGATCAGCGCCGCGACCACGGCGACAGCGACCCACCCGGCGCTCCTGCCACTGCCGGAGGCGGGAGGGATGGCGGGTGGGGAGGCGGGCGGTGCGACCCGGGTCGCGACAGATGGCCAGGCCGATGGCAGCGGCTCGGCGGCGGCCGCAGCGGGCGGCAGCGGGGAGACGGTGCCCGTCGGAGGCGCGTCCGCAGGCACCGCGAGGGGGGCGGTGTCCTCAGCGGCGCCGGCGTCTTCGTCGGGTTCGCCGGCGCCCGGCCCCCAAGACCAATTGCCCTTTGTAGCGTCGTCGGCCACGGCATCCCTCCCCGGTCGCAACAACTCTTCCATCCGTAACGGTAGGCCTCACCGAACAGTTACCCGGGAACCAATCGCCATATGCCCTGCGTTGAACCGGGCACGGAGGTGTCATGGAAACCGACTGGATGGCCGAGGGCAAGTGTCGTGAAGTGCCGCCGGCCACGTTCTTCCCGAGTGATGGCGTCGGGGTCGAGGTGGCCCGGCGCATCTGCGCCACCTGCCCGATGCAGGCCCCGTGCCTGGAATACGCCCTACGGAACAAGATCGACCACGGCGTGTGGGGCGGCGCGTCGGAGCGCGAGCGGCGACGCATCGCCCGCCGCCGGCGCCTCGAGCGGGCCGGGAACACGGTTGCCGGCACCTCGTCGCTCAGCGACCGCCGCTGACGAACCCTACGGACCGCGCTGAACCTACCGACCTCCGCTGACCAACTCTGTCACCAGGCGGGCGGTGCCGCGCAGGCGACCCAGCACCGATGGCTCGGCCGGCGGCGGCAACGACCGGGCGGCGGCCAGCAGGTCGGCCGACGTGCCGTCGCCCACCAGCGTGTGCACCACCAGGCCCACCTGCCACGTCACCACGTCGCCTCCTGGCCACGTGTACTGGACGCCTGACGACGACCCGACCTGCACGGCTTCTCCGCCGGGCGGGAGGGAGCCACCGGAGACGGTACCGGGCTGGCTGAACAGCGACATGCCGTGCAGGCCGTCGGTGTAGAGGAGGTGCACGAGGCGGTCACGCCGGTAGGCGCCCACCCGGCGGTAGCCGCCGGCGAGGTCGGTGGGCGCCCGGTAGGCCGAGGGCAGGTTGTCGACCTTGACGGTCCTGGGGGCACTGGTCGTGCCTGTGGTCCCCTCGTCGTCCGCCTCGGGCACAGGTGCGGTGTCGAGCTGGAGGACGGTGACGATCCGCACCGCCTCGCCGCCCGCCCCGAGCACCTCCCGGCGCAGCACCAGCCCGGTCTCGGTGTCGATGGCCAACCGCTCGCGCACCGCGTCCCCTGAACGGAGGACGAACTGCTCGGTCGGGCGACCGGCCACGAGCGGGCCCTCGCTGCGCTCGATGTCGTACTTCCGCTCGAGCTCGGGCGCCAGCAGGTCGCCGGCGGCGCCGTTGGCGGGCGTCACGGCACTGGCCTGGATCACCATCGGTGATCCGCTGCTCAGGCCATCACCGGCGGCACCGGTGTCGCCGGCCGGGCCCTGGACCCTGATGCTGCCGCCGACGGCGCGCACCCCGAGCTGGGCCGTGTGCACCTCACCCTTGTCGACCCAGGACACCTCGACTCGGGCCGAGAACGGCACCCGCCGGGCCGCCTCCCGGGCATCCTCGACCGGTCCCCGCGCGGTCGACCCGGCCGCCGCTGCGCCCACCACGACGAGGCAGCCGGCCAGGCTCACGCCGGCCAGGGTCGCCACGGTCCTGGCCGGGAACCTCACCGCGTGAACGAGACCGGCAGCGCCGCCGGTGCGACCTGGCTCATGAGGTCGGCGTTCACCGGCGAGGTCGTGTGGACCTGCACCAGCTGGGCGACCTGGGGCCCCGTGCCGGCGTCCTGCTGCACGCCGGACAGGAGCAGCATGGCGACCGATGCGGCCGCGGCGGCGAGCACGCCGGCCAGACGGCCCGGACGGGGCTGCGGCTGGGCGGGCACGGCCACCAGCGGGCGCAGCGACTCCACCGGCGGCAGGGAGCGAACCAGGTCGCGGACGGCCGTGGTGGCAGCCAGCTCCGCCGCACAGGCCTCGCAGCCGGCCAGGTGGTCGAGGGCGGCAATCTCCTCGTCGGAGGCCAGCTGGCCGTCGACCAGTGCGCTCAGGGCCTCGCCCAGATGCTCGCTCATCGGTGTGCTCCCGTCCCCGCCATTGCCGCCCCCTGGGTCTGCGTCTTCGCCTGCGACTTCGTCTGCCTGGTGTGCGTCATGGCCGGGTCAGTTGCTCGCGCAGGATCGCACGTCCGCGGTGGATGCGGCTGCGCACGGTGCCGAGCGGCACCCCGAGCGACTCCGAGATCTCCTGGTACGACCGCCCGGCCACGTCGCACAGCACCACGGCCACCCGGAACTCGTCCGGCAGGGCCGCCAGCGCGGCCTGGACGTCCTCGGGCAGGGTCTGCTCGGCCAGGGCCACGTCGGCCGCCGGCGCCGGCGGCACCACCCGGTCGGGGTCGTCCGGCAGGGCGTCGGTGGGCCGGCGTCGACGCCGTCGGACCTCGTCGAGGAACACGTTCGTCGTAATGCGACTCAACCACCCCTCCATCGACCCCGGTTTGTACGTCTCCAACCCTCTTCGGACCCGGAGGAGCACCTCTTGGGCAAGGTCCTGCGCATCCTCGTGGTTGCCCGCGAGTCGGTAGGCGACGGTGTAGAGGAAGCGCCCGTAGGTACGGGCGACCTCCTCCCAATCCGGGACCGGCTGCTCCTCCGCGTCCGTCATCCGGAACGACGGCTACGCCCGATGAGTTCCCGGCGGACGTCAGCGGTCCGGCACCCTCCGTGTTCGCTGCGCTGCGACGAGCGACAGCGGGGCCGGATTCTCAGGCGCCGTGCTTCTCGGTTTCCTCGCCCTCGCTGTCCTTGTTGCCCTCACTGACGCCCTGCTTGAACTCCTTCGACGCCTGGCCGAGGGAGCGGGCCAGCTTCGGCAGCCGGGTGGAGCCGAAGAGCAGCAGGACCACGACCAGGATGATGATGAGCTCCGGCGCTCCGAGGCCACCCATGAACACTCCTAACGTTGTCGCGAGGCCGACGCCATCAGCTCGAGGGCGTCGAATCCCGTCACCGTGAACGGTAGCGCCCCCAGGCTCACGATGAGCGTCGTGACGCCCGTCTCCGCCCATTCGTCCAGTTGCTCCCGAACCTGGGCCACGGTGCCGACCAGGCGGCCGGTGCGGTAGTCGTCGAGCGTCATGCCCCGGAGGGCGCCGGGGACGGACCGGTCGGCGAGCAGCTCGAAGCGGCGGCGCAGGTCGGCCTCGTCGTCGCCCACCAGGGCCAGGCGGTTCACCGAGCGGGCGACGGTGCCCGGGTCACGGCCGGCCTGGTGACACGCCCGGTCAAGCACGGCTGCCCGCTCCCGGTACCCGGCCACGGTGCCCGTCCAGCCGCCGGCATTCCAGCCGTCGGCGTGGCCGGCGGCCACCCCCAGCAGGCGGTCCCCGCTCCCGCCGACCCAGATGGGCGGGCCCGGGCGCTGGACCGGCGTGGGCAGGCAGACCATGTGCTCCATCTGCACGTGGCGGCCCTGGTAGTCGAACGGCTCGCCGGTGAAGGCCAGGCGCAGCACCTCCACCGTCTCGGCCAGGCGTTCGAGGCGTTGCGGGGCGGGCGGGGGCGCCAGCCCGGCGGCGGCGTACCCGGGCTCGAACCACCCTGCGCCGATGCCGACGGTGAGGCGCCCGCCGCTCAGCACGTCGACGGTGGCGAGGGCCTTCGCCAGCACGCCCGGCGGGCGCAGGTGCGGGCACAGCACGAGCGAGCCGAGGCGCACCCGCCCGGTGGCCTCGGCCAGGCCGGCAAGGGCGGCGAGGGGCTCGAAGCCCTCCTCGTCGTCACCGGAACCGCCCCAGCGGGCGAGCGACACGAACAGGTGGTCCGAGAGCCACACCGACGCCAGACCAGCGCGCTCCGCGGCCTGGGCCCACGCCACGACCGTCTCCCACCGCAGCGGGCGCTCGCCCGGCACCGAGTGGTCGTAGTGCGGCAGGGCCAGGCCGACGTCCACCGGTCGAGCGTAGGGGCCGCTTCTGGTCGGTGAAACAACATGAATTCGCCGGCACAGCTTCTGTCTGCACCAGCCCCCGGAAACCGAGGGTCCACGTCGCCGGAATTTCGTCGCGTTCCCCGCCGCCCGGAACTTCGAGCCCGGCGACGTGCGCGAGTGTGGCCGGGTGCTCGAGTGCGTGGTGAACGTGAGTGAGGGGCGCGACGCCGACGTGCTCGCCGCCCTGGCCGCCGCCGCCGGCCCCGCCCTGCTCGACGTGCACACCGACGCCCACCACCACCGCAGCGTGTTCACCCTGGCGGGCCCCGCCGTGGAGGAGGCGGCCCGGGCCCTGGTGGCCGAGGCGGTGGCCCGGATCGACCTGCGCGACCACGCGGGCGTCCATCCCCGTCTCGGAGCGGCCGACGTCGTGCCGTTCGTCCCGCTTGCGGACTCGTCGATGGCCGATGCCATGAGGGCCCGGGACGACCTGGCCCGGTGGGCAGGGGCCGACCTCGGCGTGCCGTGCTTCCTCTACGGGCCGGAGCGCCCGCTGCCGGACGTGCGGCGGGAGGCGTTCCGCACGCTGGCCCCCGACACGGGCCCCCCTGAGCCGCATCCCACCGCCGGCGCCTGCGCCGTCGGCGCCCGGCCGGTGCTGGTGGCATACAACGTGTGGCTGGCGCCGGGCGCGGGCGTCAGCGAGGCGAGGCGGGTGGCGAAGGCCGTGCGTGGCAAGGGCGTGCAGGCGCTCGGCCTCGACGTGGGAGGTCGGGCCCAGGTGTCGTGCAACCTGGTCGACCCGCTCGCCACCGGCCCGGCTGACGCCTACGACGCCGTGACTCGTATGGCGGCAGGGGCCGGCGTGCGGGTGGACGGGGCCGAGTTGGTCGGACTGGTCCCGTCCGCCGTCCTCGACCGTGTCGACGCTGCACGTTGGGCCGAACTGGACCTCGGCCCGGAGCGAACGATCGAGGCCCGCCTGGAGCAGGCGGGCCTCTGGGGAAGTTCTCGTTCGGGGCGCCGGCAGTGACGGTCGTGGTCGCCACTACCGGGCCCCGGCTCCGGCGCCGGGCTGCCTCCTACGAGGCGGCCTCGCGCCTGGTGAGCGTCCGGGCGCGGCGCAGGCGCCGGCGCTCCCGCTCGCTCATCCCCCCCCAGATCCCGAACTTCTCGGCGTTGTCGAGGGCATACTCCAGGCAGTCCAGACGAACCACACACCCCCGGCAGACCTCCTTGGCCTCCCGCGTGGACGCACCCCGCTCCGGAAAGAACAGGTCGGGGTCGACCCCCATGCAGTTGGCCTGGTCCTGCCAGCTCGGTACCTCGGCTTCGCCGAGCGCCTGCAACAGTCGCTCCATCGGGCATCCTCCCTCACCGGCGTGCCACCGATGTAATTACAACCTTGTCATCATCCTCCCCAATGGGGCCTGAACGCAAGCGGAGATTGGCCATGACTGCACAACCCAGGATCGAAGCGGTGCGCGGCGACATCACTACCGAGCACGTCGATGCCGTCGTCAACGCCGCCAACGAAGGCCTGGCCGGCGGCGGAGGCGTCGACGGCGCCATCCACCGGGCCGCCGGAGCGGAGGAGCTGCACGCCGCCTGCGCCGCCCTCGGCCGGTGCAAACCGGGCGAGGCCAAGTCCACCCCCGGCTTCAAGCTGCCGGCCACATGGATCATCCACACCGTCGGCCCGGTGTGGAGCGGGGGGGGCTTCGGCGAGGAGATGCGGCTGTCCTCCTGCTACCGGCGCAGCCTGGAGGTGGCCGACGAGCTCGGCGCCAGGTCGGTGGCCTTTCCCGCCATCGCCACCGGCGTCTACGGCTACCCCCGTGAGGACGCGGCCCGCATCGCCGTCCGCACCCTGCTTGAGACGCCCACCGACGTGGAACTGGTCCGTCTCGTCGCCTTCGACGATGAGACCCTCGCCCTCTACGAGAAGGAGCTGGCCGCCGCCGGGTTGGCGGGCAGCTGAAGCCGAGCGCCGCGCAAGATCGCGAGGTCGCGTCCGGGGCGCTTGCATCGCCCGCGGTTCGATGGTAGAACGTACGTTCGATACGCTAGTGAAGGCCGGAAGCCAGGTCCGTCAGTTCGCCAACGATGCGAGGCCACTCGTCGATGATCTCCCGCCCGACGATGAGCTCATCAATCAGACCCATGCAGAGGAGATCGATCGCGCGCCGCATGTCCGAGCGTCGTGCAGCCCATTGCTGCTTGCCGTCGAGGATTGCGTAGTGCCTGACGTGGATGCCGTGCCGGCGCTGGAAGGCACGCAGTTCAAGGCCGACGAGGTGGATCTCGTAGATCGCATCGCTCATCTTGGATCCGCCTCCGCTGCCTCCCCAATACTCCTTGATCTCCCAGATGCCGACCGGGTTGAACAAGCCCGGGAGAGCGCCGTCGAGCCGTCGGGGCGACACCCACAGGTGGTCGTTGTCGACAACGACGGCTCGGGACTGCGGGTCTACGTCAACTGCCGAACGCAGCCCTCGCAATGCAGGCGGGTGATTCGCCCGATGGTCTGTACTGCGGCTTTGGAGGACTGATGATGGTCGGTCGACCTGGTGTCGTATCGTTGGATCTCGATCTCTCCGAGGCGAGCAAGGTCGACGATCGCTTCATCCTCCGAGCGAGCAGCTGAGCAACCTTCTCCTCGCCCTCGCGCCTCAGACGGAGGTGGTCGGCGGCCGGCCCGAGGAGGTGGGGGCGGGAGGCCAGGTAGCGAACAAGGCCCTCCGCTGCTGGCTTTCTCGAATCCAGCAGGAAAGGGACGATGTCGCCGGCGGCGAGAGCTCGATGTACCTGCCCTTCGGCATGAGATCTGCGACGAGACGGATGACATGCCAACGTGGGTCGTCCCACTCGACACCTTCGTAGGTGTCAGGTCGTCTCATCCGCGACCCGCTCGGCTGCCGCTCATAGGATCGATGAACATGCAGGGCATGGTCGCGCCGCCGCGCTCGGGAGCGCACACGTCGTGACTCGTACGGGCCGCCAGGTGCTTTCGTACCTGAAGTGGGCGGGCGGAAAGACCCGATACGCATCGACGCTCGCTGCTCTGGCGCCCGCCGACTGGCACGGCGCCTACCGGGAGCCCTTCGCCGGCTCCGCAGCCGTCTTCTTCGAAGTGCGCCCGGAGAACGCCTGCCTAAGCGATGCCAACCGGGAGCTGATCACATGCCACCAGCAGGTCGCCGCCGACCCGCACATCCTCATGGACCTTCTCGACGCGATGCCAAGAACTCGGGAGACCTTCGAACAGGTACGCAGCGCCGATCCCGCGACGTTGTCGGCGGAGGTGCGCGCGGCTCGGGTCATCTACCTGAACAAGCAATGCTTCCGCGGCCTGTGGCGGGTCAACAAGAAGGGGCGGTTCAACGTTCCGTGGGGTGGATACGGCGAAAGCCGTTCACTGTACGACCGGGACACCCTGTTGCGATCCTCGAAGCTGCTCCAGGGGGCCGAGATCCGCTGCGAGGACTTTGCGGACGCTTTGGCTCGGGCCGGCGCCGGCGACTTGGTCTACTGCGATCCGCCGTACGTACCGCTTGGAGGATGGGCCGACTTCAAGCGGTACACGTCGGGCCAGTTCCACGAGGCCGACCACCGGCGTCTCGAGGCTGCGATGCGCTCGGGTGCCAACTCCGGTGCGCACGTGATGGCAACCAACAGCGACACGCCCCTCGTCCGGGAGATCTGGTCGGATTGGCAGATGTGGCGGATGCCGACCGTGCGCGACATCAGCATCGACTCGTCGCGGCGGGAGAGCTACGACCTCGTGATCACCAGCTACGAACCTCCCATCATCGATGAGCAGCTCGAGCTTCGACTCTGACGACCGTGGAGCATTGGGCGATGTGGAACCGATCCCGATCTGTTGGACAAGCGACCGGCAAGAGCGGCGTCCTGCGCCGGGCGCCGGGCGGGTCGGTCAGGCGGGCCGGCGCCTCGGACGGCCGGCGCCGCCCCCCTTGCGCCGAGCCGACCGGCGCTGCTCCAGGAAGTCGACGAGGAGGTAGTCGCCGAGGGTGTCGGGGGTGGTGAAGAAGGCGCGGCCCCGGTTGAGCTCGGTGAGCTTCTCCACGAAGCCGGTGAGGGCGCTGTCGGCGTCGAGCATGAAGGTGTTGATGCGGATGCCGTCCCGGGTGCAGCGGTTCACTTCGGTGAGGGTGGCGTCGACCGTCTCCCGCACCGGCGGGTAGTGGAAGAACGGCTCGCCGCCGGGGCGGAGGTGGGCGGTGGGCTCGCCGTCGGTGATGAGGATCACCTGCTTGGTGCCCGACTGGCGGCCCAGCATCTGGCGGGCCAGGGCCAGGCCGTGCTGGATGTTGGTGCCGAACACGAAGTCCCACGACACCTCGGGCAGCTGGTGCGGCTTCAGCTCGCGCGCCAACTCGCTGAAGCCCACGATGCCCAGGTAGTCGCGGGGGAACTGGCTGGAGATGAGGGCGTGCAGGGCGACGGCGACCTTCTTGGCGGCCAGGAAGTTGTCCCGCATCGGCATCGACAGCGACAGGTCGAGCATCAGCACCGTCGACGTGCGGGTGAGGCTCTCGCTGCGCTCCACCTCGAAGTCGTCGGGCACCAAACGCACGGGCAGCCCGGCGTTCGGGCCCCGGCGGACGAGGGCGTTGCGCAGGGTGCGCTCGATGTTGAGGTCGAAGGGGTCGCCGAACTCGTACGGCTTGGTCTCGTAGGCGCGCTCCTGGCCGACACCGGTGCTGTCGACCTGGTGGCGGCCCAGGCGGTCCTTGGCCAGCTTGGAGAAGAGCTCGGACAGGGCGTTGTGGCCGATGCGGCGCAGGCCCTTGGGCGTGAGCTCGAGGCGCCCCTCCTTGCGCTCCACCAGGCCCGCCTCTTCAAGCGACCGGGACAGCTTGGCCAGGTGCTCGAGCGATCGGGCGTCGTCGGGGCCGAGCAGCCGGCGGGCCTGCTCCAGGTCGACGTCGGCCAGCGCGCCGGGGCTGACAGCACCGCCGAGCAGGTGCTCCAGGTCGTCCAACTCGCCGAGCTGGTGCAGCACCGCCGCCCCGTCGGCCATGCCGAGCGGGTCCTGGCCACCGAACTCGTAGCTGCGACCCCACCCGGCGCCCGGAAAGGCCTCCTGCAGGTTGCGGCCGAGCCGGTCCACCTGCCAGCGCAGGTCGAGGTCGCCCAACAACTCGTCGGAGAGCGCCTGGAGCTGAGCCCGCTGCTCCGGGGTCATCGAGTTCAACATGGCCTGGGCGGCCGCCATCTGGGCCGCCATCTGCTCCAGCAGTTCGTCCAGGCTCTCCGGGGCGCCGGGCACCATGTCGCCGAACTGGGCCATGAACTGGTCGAAGGCGGCGGTGGTGTCGTGGCCGGCGGCCCGCATCTCGAGCAGGTCGTTGAGCGCCCCGAACATCTCCCGCATGCGCCGCACCTGCTCGGGCGTCAGCTCGCCCATGGCGCCGGCCATCTGGTTGAACCGGCTCTGGAGGAGCTCTTTGCGGAGGCGGTCGAGGAGGTCGTCGAACCGCTGCTGGGCCTCCGACGACGTGAACTCGTACTCCTTCAGCGCCCGCACCCGGGCGGCGAGGTCAGGGGGCAGGAGGTCGAGGCGCAGGCGGCGCTCGGCCATGGCGTCGGCGGTGATGTCCTGGCGGCGCAGATCGCCGGAGCGCTCGGCCTGGTCGACCAGGTCGTCGATGGCGGCCCGCTCGGTGTCGACCACATCCCGCAGCTGCTCGGCGATGCCCTCGTAGGCGCCACCGAGGTCGTGCTGGTCGAGCATCTCCTGGCGGCGCCGGCGGAGCCGCTCCAGCAGCTCCGTCAAACCGGCCACCCGCTCGCCGTTGCGGTCCCGGAAGCCCTGCTGGAGCAGCCGGCGCAGGGCCGGGCTCACATCGCCGTGGTACAGCAGGTCGTCGGTGATCTCGCCGAGCACGTCGTCGGCATCGAGCTCGAAGCCGACCTGCGTGCCGTCCCACCGCGAGTACCCGAAGCGGGGAGCCACCGACCGAGCGTACGGCGGAACCGGAGCCTGTGCGGGCCGCTCAGCCGGGCGTGCCGACGAGGACGATCTGCTCCGGCACCGGGCGGTCGCCGGCCACGCCCTCCACGACGGGTACACCAACGAACGGGTGCTCAGGTTCCATCCGTCTTCGCAACGGCGGCGTCGGCCTCGTCGAGCACGCCCTGCGCCCGCTCGTCGTCCGGGTCCCGGCGAAGGGCCCGCCTCGCCGCCGCCCTGGCCTCGTCCCACCGGCCCGCCTTGGCGTAGGCGAGTGCCAGGTTGGTGGGCCCCGCCGCGCTGCGGGGCGCCAGTCGCTCGGCGACGAGCCACGCCCGCTCGGCGCCGGCCTCGTCACCGGACAGGTCAAGGGCGATGCCGAGGCGCAATTGCAGCTCGGCGTTGCGGGGATCGTGGCGCACCAGGGTCTGCACGCTCGACCGAGCGGCGGCGATGTCGGCCTCGTCGGCCGTCAGCCGGGCCCGGTTCAACAAGAGGCGCGCCCGCTCGGCGCCGGCCACCGGGTCGCCCGGCGAGATATCGAGCGCCCGGTCGAGCTGGGCCAGCGCCTTGGCACGGGCGCCGGGCGTCGTCGCCGCCTCGTATGCCCGGGCCGCCACCAGGCGGTAGCGCACGGCGTCGGGGCGCAGCCGGGCGGCAGCATCGGCGTCGACCGGGCGGCTGTCGGCGACGGCGGCCAGGGTGCGCCTGGCCACCCGGTCGGCGGCCACGTCGAGGGCGCCGGCCACAAGTGCGAGCACGGCGGCCGCGGCTGCCAGCACGGGGACGAGCCTCGGAGGGCGGATCCGCACAACCTCCTCCCGGCGCACGACCCGGGCCACCACTACGCCGGCCAGCAGCCACGCCACCGGGTCGAGCTCGGCGACCGGGGACAGGAGCAGGGCCTGCACCCCGTAGGCAGCGACGCCGGTGGCGACGCCGGCCACCCACACAGGCCCCGCCCGCACGGCCCGCACCAGGAAGCGGGCGACCAGGCCGAGCATGCAGGCGAAGGCCACGAGGCCGACCACGCCGGTGGTGGCGGCGATGTCGAGGACGGCGCTGTGGGCCCGGTCCGGCAGCGGTGTGCGGCCGTGGTCCTGCTCGTAGGCATCGTCGACAGACGCGCCGAAGGCGACGCGGTACCCCTCTGGACCGGTGCCGGTGAGCGGGTGGTTGGCCACCACCCGGGCGGCGACGCGCCACTCGTCGAGGCGACCGTGCAGCCCGCCGTCCCGCTCGCCTACGGCGTCGGCGATGCGGCCGCCGGCGCCGGTGGCCACACCGAGGCCCACCACGGCGGCCACGGCCAGGGCCGACAGCACCACCAGGCGGCGGCGCACCGCCCGCCACTCACGGCGGCGGGCGGCGATGCGCTGGCGGCGGAGCACGAGGCCGAGCACGCCGACCACCGCCAGGCCGAGCCACGCCGCCCTGGCGCCGGAGAGCACCAGGGCGGCGACCCCGGCGCCGGCGGCCATGCTCCCGACGCGCCGGGCCGAGCGCTGCCACCGCGGGTCGATGGCGATGCCGAGACAGGCGGGCACGAGCAGGGCGGCCAGCGCCCCGAGGTAGGCCGACGACCCGAGCGACGACACCGGCCGGTCACCCACGCCCGTGAGGCGGATGGGGTCCCATCCCAGCTGCTCGGCGGCAGCCCACACCCCCGCCACCAGGCACGCCGTCACCGCCATGAGGGTGACGAAGCGGGAGTCGTCCTCGTCGAGCTGCTGGCCGGCCACGAAGGCCAGGGCGCAAAGCAGCCAGGTGACCGCTCCGAAGTGGCGCTCGGGCGTGCCGGTCCACGCGTAGAGGGGATCGAGGCCGAAGGCGGCCGCCGCCGCGACCACGGCGAGGAACACCAGCCACGCCCGTGCGGGCCGGCGGGCCAGCGTGAGCGGGCGCCCCCGCCCCGGCAGCACGACCACGGTGGCGAGGACGATGGCGCTCACCAGCGCCCACTTGAGGGGGCCGAACGGCGCCAGCCCCCACGGGTCGACGGCCAGCACGGCCGCTACCGGCAGGGCGGCGGGGAGCCAGGAGCGACGGGACGGGTTCACCGGCGGCCCCCGGCCCCGCTCGCGCGCCACCGGCCGGGACGGGAGGCCGGGGCCGGCCTGAAGCGCATCGCGGCAACGGTACGACGGTGTGCGTCCGGCGGTGCGGTCGCGTCGAAGGCGCACCGCCTGTGCAGGGGCCGCGGCTACGGCGCCGAAGCGGGTACCCGGACCGGGGCCGCCGTGGGCGGCACGGCCCCCGGGGCCGATGCGGTCGGGGGCCGGAGGGCGGCGCCGTCCGACCACAGGTCCGTTCGGTCGGCGCCTCCCCAGACGAGCATGGCGGACCCGGTCCAGACGGCGCTGTGACGACTGCGGGGCGCCAGCGGGCCGCCGGGAAGCGACCGCCAGGCCCCCGTGGCGACGTCGTAGGCGGCGCCATCGTCGGTGGCACCGTTCTCGTTCTCTCCACCCCACACCAGCAGGGTCCCGCGGTCGGCGACGCCCGAGGCGAACGTACGCGGCGTCAGCGGGGCGGGCGGCATTGCCGTCCACGTGCGAGTGCCCGGGTCGTACACGGCCCCGTCCCGCACCAGTCCGGAGGCGTTGGCGGCGCCACCCCAGACCACCATCGAGGTCCCGGTCCACACGGCGACGTGCATGGCACGGGCGGCGATCGGCGCGGCCGGAAGCGAGGTCCAGGCGTCGGCCGCCGGATCGTAGGCTGCCCCGTCGCCGAAGGCGTCCCGGGAGGGCGATTCCTCACCCGAGAACCCGCCCCACACGATCATGCGGTCCCCGGTCCACACCGCCGTATGGTCGAAGCGGGCGGCGATGGGTGCCCGTGCCATCGGCGTCCAGGTGTCCGTGTCGGGGTCGTAGGCGGCGCCGTCGCCGGCGGGCGACTCGCCCACGCTCCCGCCCCAGGCCAGCAGCACCTCTCCCGTCCACACCAGGCTCTGGTCCACACTGCGCAGCGGCGTCGGACTGATCGCCGTCCATGAATCTGCAACCGGGTCGTAGAGCGCCCCCACCGGCGACGCCTCGGCCTCGCCCTCGGCCTGCCTGGCGCCCCACAGGAGCACCCGCCTTCCCGTCCACACGGCCGTCGGGCCGGCGAGCGGGCCGGTCGGCGCAGACGACACCGGCTTCCACCGGTCGGTCGCGGGGTCGTACACGGCACCGTCACGGAGGGGCTGGCCGTCGTTCTGGTCGCCACCCCAGACGAACATCGTGGTACCCGTCCACACTGCGGCCGCCCCAGACCGGGCCGACAGCGGCGAGCGGCCGAGCGTCGTCCACTGCTCGGTCTCCGGCGTCGTCGCCGGCGGGCCGACCCGTACCTTCGTCCCTGCGCCACCGTCGAAAAAACTGGTGGCGGCGATGACGACAGCGACCACGGCGGCCGCAGACAGCAGCAACATGCCCCGGGGCCGAAAACGCCGGATGGCCCGGATCTCCGGCTGCATCGGTTCGACGCCGTCCAGGCAGCCGTCCAGGTCCGCCCAGAAGGCCGGGCCGTGCTCGGGCGTGGGCAGGCTGCGTAGTGCCGCCCCCAGCTCAAGGTCTCGATCTGTCCTCATCGCTCCTCCTCCCCGATGTCTCGAAGTGCTCTCCGGAGGGTGTCCCGGGCTCGGGACACCCACGACGCCACCGTCCCCTCGGCCACCCCCAACACCTCGGCCGCCGCCGCGTCGTCGAAGCCCTCGGCGTCGACCAGCAGGACCGCCGCCCGCTGGTCGGGCGGCAGGCCGGCAAGAGCCGCCGCCGGCCCGGACCGCAGGACCGTACGCCCGCCCGGACCCGGCGATGCGGCCAGCCGCCGTGGCAAACGAGAGGTCCGTGATGCGTGACCGGCCCGGGAGGACGATCCATGAGCAACTCGCTGGTGCGACATCCCGAAGGGGTGGTGCACCAGTGACCGGCGACGGATGTCGTCCATACAGGCGTTGTAGGTGATGCGGTAGATCCACGTGCGCACGCCGGAGTCGCCCCGGACAGCGCCCAGGCTCCGGTACGCCTTGCCATACGCCTCTTGGAGCACGTCGTCCATGCACCCGCCTTCCCCGAGCAGTCGGCACGCCAGTGACCGCAAGCCCGGGTCGTACAGGCGGACCAGGTCGCGGAAGGCGCCGTGGTCGCCGGCCCGGGCCCGCCTTAGAACCGCCGGTTCGAGCTTTCCGATCTGCTCCTGCATCGCACCCCTCGGCATGTCGGGTTGGACGTAGCCGCGGCTCAGATCCTTCCCGACAACTCCAGCGGGTGCTGCCGGGACATGTGGGCGGAGGGTCAGCGGCCCCTGTAGGTGGAGCGGGCGCCCACCGCTTCCTTGTTGAGGCGCTTCGACAGGTGGAGCCCCTCGAGGACGAACTCGACGGCGCTGGCCACGCCGGCCCTGCTCTCGGAACCGGCCAGCTCCATCACCGGCGCTCGCAGGGCGGGCACGGCGATGAGCACGGAGGCGAAAGCGGCGGCAGGCATGTCGTCGCCGGCGTGCACGACCGTCTCGCTGTCGTCGAAGGCGGCCACCACCTCGGCCAGGCGGGCCGGCGAGTAGCGCCGCTTGAACACGGCGAGCACGGCCGACGAGACCAGCCGGTCGATGATGCCCTCCTCCCGACCCTCGTCGAGCGACTCGATCTCCACCTTGCCGGCGGTGGACGCGCCCAGCGAGCCAAGATCGCTCACCCGCGGCACCGCTTCGGGCTCGCCGAGGCGCAGGGCCCGCCGGGCGGCGTTGGCCACCATCGTCTCGTGATTGGCGATGGTGAGGCGCACCGAGACACCCGAGCGCTGGTTGATCTGGCTGCTGGCCCGGGCCAGCTGGCTGAGGGTCCCGATGATCTCGCTCATGAAGTCGGGCACGTGCACGTCGACGCCCGGCACCACCAACGGGACCGCTTCTTGGTGCACGACGGCCAGCTCGATGCCCACGTCGAACGGGTAGTGGGTGCGCACCTGGGCACCGAAGCGGTCCTTCAGCGGTGTGATGATCCGGCCCCTGTTCGTGTAGTCCTCGGGGTTGGCCGACGCCACCAGCAGGATGTCGAGGGGCAGGCGGATCTTGTAGCCCCGCACCTGGACGTCGCGCTCTTCCATCACGTTCAGCAGGCCCACCTGAATGCGCTCGGAGAGATCAGGCAGTTCATTGATCGCGAAGATCCCGCGGTTTGTGCGCGGCACAAGCCCGTAGTGCATTGTCAGCTCGTCGGACAGGTAACGACCCTCGGCCACCTTGATCGGGTCAACCTCTCCGACAAGATCCGCGATCGAGGTGTCGGGCGTCGCCAGCTTTTCCCCGAACCGCTCGTCGCGGTGGACCCACGCGATAGGCGTGTCCTCACCACGCTCGGCGATGAGGTCGCGCGCATGCTTCGACACCGGCGCGTACGGATCGTCGTTTATCTCCGACCCCGCCACGATGGGCATCCACTCGTCGAGCAGGTTGACCAACGAGCGAATCATGCGGGTCTTGGCCTGGCCTCGCTCGCCGAGAAACACGACGTCGTGACCGGCAAGAAGTGCGTTCTCCAACTGCGGCAGAACCGTGTCCTCGTAACCGAGCACGCCGTCAACCAGCGGCTTGCCCTCCCGGATGCGGGCGGCCGCATTGCGCCGCACCTCTTGCTTCACTGTCACTGACTTCCACCCCGAAGCCCGCAACTCACCAAGCGTGG
>JBKJNA010000194.1:0-35297 GCA_046596195.1 Acidimicrobiales bacterium
GCGGCGCCTTCCCGTGAGCGGGTGGACGGTGGAGGCCCATGCCGTGCAGCGTTCGGGTATTGCGGCGACACGCATCGACGTCCGGGCCGACGACAGCCCCGTCGTGCGCACCCACAGCCACATCGCCGGGCTGGTGGAGGAGGGACGGCTTCCCCGCCGGGTACGGGACCGGGCCCTTGCCACCTTCGCCGCCCTGGCCGAGGTGGAGGGCCGCATGCACGGCCGCCGTCCCTCGCAGGTCCACTTCCACGAGGTCGGTGGCATCGACGCCATCGTCGACGTGGTCGGAACGTGCGCCGCACTGGAGCTCCTCGGCGTGGAGCGGATCTACGCCAGCCCGGTCGCCACGGGCCTCGGGATGGTCCGCACCGCCCACGGCATGCTGCCCAACCCGGCACCGGCTGTGGTCGAGCTGCTCAAGGGCGTCCCTACCTACGGGCGCGAGGTGACGGTCGAGCTCACCACGCCGACCGGCGCCGCCCTCCTCGCCGCCAATGCCTCCGGCTACGGGCCGATGCCGGCCATGACGGTTGAGGCCGTCGGCTTCGGCGCAGGGTCCCGGGAGATCGACGGGCTGCCCAACGCCACCCAGGTCGTCGTCGGCGTTCCCACCGACGAGGCGGCACGGCTGCCGGGCCAGCCCGTCACCATGCTCGAGGTGAACGTGGACGACGCCACCGGCGAGACCGTCGCCCATGCCGCCGCCGCCCTGCTCGAGGCGGGCGCCCACGATGCCTGGATCACACCCATCCTCATGAAGAAGGGCCGGCCCGCCTACACGGTGAGCGCCCTGTGCGACCCCGCCCTCGCCTCCCAGGTGGCCCGTGTGCTCACCGCCGAGACCGGCTCCCTCGGGGTGCGGGGCACCACCTTGGAGCGCTGGCCCCGGGTGCGGGAGGAGACCGAGGTCGAGGTGGCCGGCCTCCCGGTGCGGGTGAAGGTGAGCCCCGGCCGGGTGAAGGTGGAGCACGACGACGCCGCCCGCGTGGCCCGCCGGGCCGGCCTGCCGCTGCGTGAGGTCGTCTTCCGGGCCGAGGCCGAGTTCCGCCGCCTCGAACCCCTCGGTCCGGTCCGCGCCGACGGGACGGGCGACGAAGCCGGTTAACGCCGGCCCCCGGTCGGCATGGAAATCGACCGCCATCGGTCAAATCCCATACCCGGAGCACGTCAGCCCCGGATGACCAGACCGATCGACCGTTCGTTGTCCGGGAACGAGGCCTCGCCCTCGACCGGCCCGATCATCACGGTGAGGGTCGACGGCCCGCCGACAGCCGGCCGCAGGCCACCCAGCGGCACGGTCCGGCGCTGCCCGGGGGCCAGGTCCACGAAGTCCCGCGCCGTGTCGATCTCGCCGGCCGGACCGATGAGGGTGGCCACGACCGGCACCGCCCTCTCGGGCGCGTTACCCGTGTTGGCCACCACGATGTCGAGCCGCAGCGTCTTCACCAGCGGCAGCACCGCCGCGCTGCCCTCGGTCGCGACCTGCACCGGGTCGGTCACCACGGTGAGGACCCCGACGTCGTGCACGGCGGTGAGGGTGGTGCCGGCCCGGATCGAGGCCACGAAGGCGGCCAGCTCGGGGCGGCTCCACAGCATCGGTTCGGCCGCCCACGTCGACACCGGCAGCAGTGGCGCCGTCACCCCGGCGGGCGTCGGCACCGCGTCGACGAAGACCTTGTAGGTCTGGTCCGCCGCCAGCATCTCCTCGCCCGCCTGCACGAGCTCGTCCACCGCAGGCTCGGGCGGGCCGGCGGTGAGGGCGCCGGTGAGGCCGGCGGCCACGCTGGAGGCGACCCGCGCCCGGATGGCCACGGTGGCGAGGAGCATGCTGTGCGTCGTCACCAGGCCGTCGGGCGGCTTGATCCGGCGGACGGCGGACAGCACGGCATCCGCGTCCCGGACGATCCGGGCCACCCGCCGCGTTGCCCCCTCCTGGCCGAGGTTGACCGCTTCCGACCGCACCTGGGCGATCGACACACCCTGGGCGGTGGACAGGTCTATCTGGGGCCGCACCTCGTCGAGGTAGGCCAGCTGGGCCAGCCGCCGCGACGGATTGTCGGACGACGAGAAGGCGCTGTTCACGAGCAGCACGACCACGGTGGCAAGGAGCCCGAACAGGAGCCACCGCGGCCGACGCCCGCGGCGGCGTCGGGAGGCGAGGGCCATCTGGGGCAAAGCTAGGCCACGCGGTGGCCCGGCTTGCAGCTCCTAGACTGCGTCCTATGATTTCGCGGAGGCCTCCGAGTCGTGGTGCGCACCCGCGATCGCTCGCGCCGGGCCACGCTCGAGCGCATCCCGCGCCCTGCGCTCGAAGGGGCCAAGCGCGCTAGGGCTAGCGCCCAGAAGGTCGTCGTCGTCGCCAAGGGCCGGCCCCGGCCGCTGCGGTGGCTCGTCCGCCGTCTTCTCGGCCTCCTCGGGCCCGATGCGGCGGCCGTCCGCCAGAGCCTCGTCGCCCTCGGCCTGAACAGCTCCACCAGCTTGCTCGCCGGAGCCTTCCTCGGATCGATCACCGGCACCTTCGAGAAGCTGCCCGGCCTGCTCGTGCTGGTGCCGGCCGCCATCGGCCTGCGGGGCAACATCTTCGGCGCCTTCGGCAACCGGATCAGCACCACGATCCACGCCGGCACGTTCGAGCTGTCGACCAAGCGAACGACGGCCCTCGGCCAGAACGTGACGGCCGTGCTGGCCCTCACCCTGGCCATGTCAGGACTGCTGGCCGTGATCGCCAAGTCGGTGGCGGTGGCCCTCGGCATCACCGACACGATCTCCATCCTCGACCTGGCGCTGATCTCAGTGGTAGGAGGGCTCATCGCATCGGTGCTCGTGCTCGTGGGCGCCCTCGCCCTCACCGCCGGCGCCGTCCGCCACGACTGGGACCTCGACAACGTCACCGCGCCCCTGGTGTCCACCATGGGCGATGTCCTCACCCTGCCTGCCCTCTACGTGGCGACATTCCTCGTCGGGTTCGCCATCGTCACCCCGGCCGTCGGCGTGATCGCCCTCGCCGTGTCGATCGGGGCCCTCGCCTTCGGCGCCCTGTCCCGGCTCGACCTTCTGCGCCGGATCGTGCGGGAATCGCTGCCGGTGCTCGTGGTGGCCGGGGCGGTGAGCGCCATGGCCGGCATCGTCCTGGAGCGGCGATTCAACTCCTTCGACGCCCTGCCCGCCCTGCTCGTCCTGGTACCGGCCCACCTCAGCAGCGCCGGCGCCCTGGGCGGCATCCTGTCCGGCCGGCTGTCCACCAAGCTCGTGCTGGGCATGGTCTCGCCCACCGCCATCCCCGGGCGCGAGGCGCGGGGCGACATCGCCCTCGTCTTCCTCCTCGGCTTGCCCGTGTACCTGTTCAACGGCGTGGGCGCCCACGCGGTGAGCGGGCTCCTGAACCACGCCAGTCCCGGTCTGGCCCAGATGGTGGGCGTGTCGCTCATCGGTGGCATGGCGGCGGTGGGCTTCGTGGTCGTGGTGGCGTACTACGGCACCATCGCCGCGGTTCGCACCGGGCTCGACCCCGACACCTACGGCATTCCTGTCGTCAGCTCGTCGGTCGACTTCGTCGGCGCCTTCTCCCTGGTGCTGACGATTGCCCTCCTCGGCCTCGCTTGACGCATTATCGTTCGATCCCCCACTGTGGCGATCGACTGATGGACGACAAACCGAGAAACCTGAGGACCCTGCTCGCGGAGGCGAAGGACATCTCCGAGCTGATGGTCGACATCGCCTACGCCGCCCTCTACTACGGAGAGGCCGACATGGTGGACGAGGTCGACGAGCTGCGGGACACGCTCCTCGAGCTGACCCATGACATGCGCACCATGTGCGTGGTGGCCGCGCGCTCGCCCCGCGACGCCGACGCCATGGCGTCGGTGCTCGACGTGGTCAGCGCCATCGAGGGCATCGGCATGGCGGCCACGGACATCGGCCGCATCGTGAGCCACCGCCTCGGCATCCCTCCGGCCCTGATCGCCGACATGGCGCAGGCCGAGGAGGTCAGTCACCAGGTGCGCGTGCGCGAAGGCTCCGAGATGGCGCACCGCTGCGTCGGCGACCTGGAACTGCCTACCGAGCTCGGCATGGCCGTGGTGGCACTGCGCCGCAGTGGCGAGTGGAACACCGAAGTCGAGGACGACGTGATCCTCGTGCCCGACGACATGGTGCTGGCGCAGGGCCCGGGCGCCGGCGTCGCCGGCCTGCGCGCGCTCGCAGGTGAGGCGCCGTGGCTCCCGCCTGCCGCCCCCGAGGGCGAGCCCCATCTCGACCAGGCCATCGACACGCTGGTCGAGATGAAGAACATCTCCGAGGTTGCCGTGGGCCTGGCCTACTCGGCGCTGGTGCTGCGTGACGCCGGGCTCGCCGCCGAGGTGGTGCACCTGGAGGATCGTCTCGACGAGATGCAGGAGCGCATCGAGACCTGGGTGCTGCGGTCGGCCGCCAACCACGCCGATCCGTCGCCGCTGCGGGGCCTGCTCCACCTGTCGGCGGCGGCCGAGGCCCTGGGCGACGCAGCCCAGCAGATGGTGTGGCCGGTGGAACGGGGTGAGGAGCTGCACCCCATCCTCGCCCTCGCCTTCGGTGAGGCCGAGGAGGTAGTGGCCCGGGTACCGGTGGCGCCGGGGTCGGCGGCCGACGGCGGCTCGCTCGGCGAGTTGCAGCTGGAGACGGAGACGGGCTTCTACCTCCTCGCCATCCGCCGCGGCGGCCGCTACCTCTACCGGCCCCGCCGCGAGGTCCGCCTCCAGGCAGAGGACGAGCTCATCGCCACGGGTCCCGACGAGGGCCGGGCACTGCTGGCCGAGTTGTGCGGCTACGGGCTCGTCGAGGACGACGACACCGGCCAGGACGTCCTGGTCCCCCTCGGCACCCGCTCCTGAACCGGCCACGCGGCCGCCGAGGATCGCCTCCTTTTTCCACCTCCAGCGCCGGCCGACCCCGCCCCGGCGCTTCACCGCCGCTCCCGAGCCATGAGCTCCGGAACCGGGCGCTATGTCCTCGAAAGCGGCGCCAGCGCCTCCGCCAGCGGCCCCAGCACTTTGGGATCGTGGGGCGGCGCGAGGGCGACGACGCCGAGGTCCAAGCCGGCATCGGCGAAGGAGGCCGCCTCGTCGACCAGGTCGCCGAGCGGGCGTTCGGCCGACCAGCGCAGATGGGTCGACGTCTCGATCTCGGACGGGTCGCGGCCGATGTCGGCGCAGTGGGCGTGGAGCACGTCGCGTTTCTGTCTGAAGACGTCCACGCCGCCGCCGGGGACGTTCCAATGCTGGGCGAAGCGGGCGGTGGTGCGCAGCGTGCGCTTCTCGCCGCCGCCGCCGATGCACAGCGGCGGGTGCGGGCGCTGCACCGATTTCGGCTCGCAGCGGGCGCCGGTGAGCCGGTAGTAGCGGCCGGCGAAGTCGGTGGTCTCGTTCGTCAGGAGGCCGAGCACCACCTCGCACGCCTCGTCGAAGCGGTCGAAGCGCTCCTTGAGAGGAGGCAGGTCGATGCCGTAGGCGGTGGTCTCCTCCTCGTTCCACCCGGCGCCGAGCCCGAGCTCGAGGCACGGGCCGGTCGAGTCGGAGACGATCGGGTAGAAGTGATCGAAGGTCCACGCCGACTCGAACAGGTCGATGTCGTCGGCTTCCTTCCAGACCGCCAGCATGTCGGCCCACCTGGTGTGCTGCGGTGCGGTCTTTCAGGCGAAGCGCATGCCGCAGTTCTAGCCAGGTGGCCGCCACTACTCCGCCGGCACGGGCAAGATGCCCTGATGCCCGGACTGCACGAGGACGACCTCGACGCCGACCCCGTCGCCCAGTTCTCCGCCTGGTACGCCGAGGCCGGTACCGACGCGGTGGCGCTGGTGACGGCCTCGGCGGACGGTGAGCCGGCGGGCCGCATGGTGCTCCTGAAGGGCGCCGACGAGCGGGGCTTCGCCTTCTTCACCAACTACACGAGCCCCAAGGCCCGGGATCTGACCGCCAACCCCCGGGCCGCGCTGGTCTTCTATTGGCCGCCACACCGCCAGGTGCGGATGGCGGGAACGGTGGAGAGGGTCGGGGCGGACGAGTCCGAGCGGTACTGGCGGTCACGGCCACGCGGCAGCCAGTTGAGCGCATGGGCGTCACACCAGAGCGAGGTGGTGCCCGGCCGGGACGCCCTGGAGGCGCGGGTGGCCGAGCTCGACGCCCGCTTCGGCGACGCTGTCCCGAGCCCGCCCTTCTGGGGCGGCTTCCGCCTCGTGCCTCGCACCGTCGAGTTCTGGCACCACCGCGACGACCGCCTCCACGACCGCCTCCGCTACCGGCGCGAGGGCGACCGCTGGGTCATCGAACGCCTCTCGCCCTGACGTGCGGAACGGCCCGGATCGGCGAGACGTCCACCGCAGCCGCGGCCGGATCCGCCCCCCGGTGGCGGCCTCGGGGGACCTTGCCCACTGGGCGCCCGACCAGTGGGCGGGAAGGAGATACAGGGCGGCCGGCGACGTTCCGAGAACAACCCATGCCCACTGCGCCGGTGACGGATGTCCACCTCCCCGGGCTGCGGAGCATGGCCCGCCACGCGGCGCCCGGCCTCGGCGAGTCGAGCGTTGCGCCCCTGGTGCTGTCGACCCTCACGATGCGCGCTGCCGGCGTGGTTGCCGGCCTGGCGGCCGGGATGATCTGGACGGGCCTCGCCATCTGCCGCCGCCGCATGCTCGGGCGGGCGGTGCCCGGCCTCATGGCTCTGGGCGCTCTCACCGGTGTAGCCCGCATCGGCATGGCACTGGCCCTGCGCAACCCCGCACTCGTTCTGATCCAGCCTCTGGTCACCACCGCCGCCACCGGCATTGCCTTCTGCGCCACCGCCCGCGGCGACCGGCCCATGCCGATGCGGCTGGCCGGCGACTTCGTCCCCCTGCCCGACAGCCTCCGCGACGCGCCGTGGGTGCGCCGGTACTTCGCCCGCATCGCCGTGCTGTGGGGGGTGAACATCCTGCTCCAGGTCGCCATCTCGGCCGTCCTGCTCGGCTCGATGGACACTGCGACCTATCTGGTGGCCCGGACCGTGGTCGGCTGGGTCCTCACCGGCGCCGGGGTCGGCGTGAGCGTGGCCTGGTTCCGGGCCGCCGCCCGCCACCACGGGGTGAAGGTCGTGCTGTCGCCCGCCCCGGTCGTCCCCACCGCCTGACCTCGGAGGCGCCGGCGGGCGGCCGTTTCAGACGGTGACCCAGGCCGTGTCGAGCGGTGGTCCGTCTACGCCCTCGACCATGCAGCGAAGGCTGACCGGGCCGGGTGCCACGCCGTCCGCCGAGAACCGGCCGACCTCGTCGGCGCCCAGGCGGAGCAGGCCTCCCGAGTGGCGGACCTCGATCCGCGCCGGCGCCGGCGGCACCAGCTGGCCCAGCAGGCGGCGCCCGCCGGCCACCTCGGCCACTTCGATCTCCACGCTGTAGGCGGGGCCCTCGAACGTAAGGGTGCGGGGCGCGTCGTCGGCCCGCACGCCGGCCAGGCGGTCGTCGTCCAGCAGCGAGTCGTAGGCCAGCTCGGCCAGTTCGGCGTCGACCGTGCGCCACGTGTAGGCGCCGCGGGCGGCGGCCTCCACCTCGGCCGGCACGGGGTCGATGCGCTGGGCGACGCCACGCAGCGTCTCGAGCAGCCGCTCGTCCTCCTCCTCGGGTCGCATGTCCTCCGCCATCACTGCCTCCTTACTCCCCGCTCACTGAGAGTCGGCTGGGCGCGCCGTGATACCTGTCTTGCGGCGGAGGTGGTCGAGGCAGCGGGCCCGGGTCGGCCCGATGCTGCCCACCCGCATCTCGAGGATGGCACCGATCTCCTCGTAGCTCGGTGCCGGGTCGGCGATGAGCAGGCGGAGCAGGACCTGGCAGCGCTCGCTGATGGTGGCGAACGCCCGCCACAGGTCGGCGTCGCGCTCTCCCGCCAGCACGCCGGCGTCGACCGGCGGCGCCACCGTCTCGTCCGCCTCCAGGTCGATGTCGGCCTCGATGTCGGTGGGCACCTGGCGGCCCGACCGGCGGATGACGCGGAGACACTCGTTGCGGCTGGTGGTGGCCAGCCAGGCGCCGACCCGCTCGGGGTCGCGCAGACGCCCGAGGTTCTCGACCAGGCGCAGCCACGCCGTCTGCGACACGTCCGCGGCGTCGGCGGCACCGAGGCGGTGGGACCGGGCGATCGACCACACCAGCCCGCTGAAGCGCTTCACCAGGGCGTCCCAAGCCGCTTGGTCGCCGGCGGCCGCCGCCCGCACGAGTGCGGCGTCTTCGGCGTGGCTCACGGCGCCGATCGTAGGCGCCGGGCGGGCGTCGGGCGGCATCGTGCGACCCCTAGCCGAAGCCAAGACATACGAAGGCGGCCGCAGCCGCCGTCTCCTCGGGGCCGCCGCCTCGCGCCAGGTCGGCCTGTGCCTGGGCCAGGGCCTCTGCAGGCGAGCTGCCGGTCAGGAGGCCACGGTGCAGGCCCACCATGAGTCGGCGCGTGGCGGCATCGGACACGGGCACGAGACTGGCCACGAGCGTCGTGGTCCCTAGGGAGAACAGGGCAGCTGCCAAGCCGATCAGCTCGTCGCCGGCCCGTATCCCGGACACACCCGAGTCGCAGGCCGACAGGATGAGCACGCGGGGGGCCCGGCACAGTCCCTCGAGGTCGTACACCGTGAGCGGGCCGTCGGCCAATGTGAGGCAGGAGAACAACGGGTTGTCGGTGCGGAATCGTCCGTGGGCGGCGACGTGGGCAAGTCCGGCACCATCGATGGCGTCGAGCGCCGAGGAGACCGTCGCGGCCTCGCCCGTCAGGCAGTGGGCGCCGGCCCGCAGAGCGGCGAGCTCCGCTACCTCCGCCTCCGCATGTCCGAGCCCCGGCCCAGCGATGAGGCAGACGCCTCGGTTTGCCTCATCGTCCTCCGGGGGTCCGCCCGCCTTCCCCTCCGCCGACCGCCACCAGAGCGCGGCCGACGGGACGACACTGACGGCTCGTGCGGCGCGCGACGGCAGGACCGACCAGGGCACTCCGTGCGTCGTGGCCGACGGTGAGATGACAACCGGACGGTCGCCCAGTTGCCCAGCGAGGGGAGCCAGCAGGAGCCGGTCGAGCCGTTGTGCCCCGTGGGCCAGAGCGACCGACGCAGCCTCCAGCGACGCTGGCGTGCCACGCCCGAACGCCAGTCGACGAATCGCATAGCGCACGGCTTCGGCCTCGGCCGCAACCGCGGAAACCGGTCCCAGGGCGTGCAGGCTCGGCGGGCGCCCGGCAATCACGACGGCGTGCAGCTGCCCGTCGACCTCCACCAGCTCGACGAGGGCGCGGGCGCCGAGGGCCCGGCGCAGCTCGCCGGGAGCGGGGCGGCGAGGTGGGCCGTACCGGCTGACCCCGACCAGGTGCCTGGAGCGGTCGCGGATCGTCCGTTCCAGGGTCGCCTGACGGGAAAGGATGCGTGCCGTCGGCCGCCCCGCCTGCACCGCTCGGTCGGCATCGCCGACCACCTGCCTCAGCGCAGCCATGTCGGCGGCGAGGAGCGGGTCGTCCGGTGGGCGCGCCGGCCGGAGCCACAGGGAACCGACCCGCCAGCGCTCTGCCCACGCGAGGGCGCGTGTCGCCGACCCTTCCTCCACCGCCATCCGAAGGCCCAGCCCGGCCAGCCCCACGCCGTGGGCAGAGGCCGACGCCCGCAACTCGGTGGCGCCGAGGGCGGCCCGATGAGCCTCGACGATACGCAGCCCGGCGCGCAGCGCAGCTTCGGCGCTGTGCCGGTCGCCTGCGGCCAGGCGAAGGAGCGCCTCGGCGTGCCAGGCGCGGGTTCGTAGCTCCACCGGGCCGTGACGACGGGCACGCCTGGCCAGCCTCAGCTCGTCTGCCGCCGCCTTCGTACGGCCCAGGTGGATGGCCAGCTGGACGGCGACGAGGCGGGCATCGAGCGCGGGAACGGCCCAGCCGGCGTCCTCCAGCGCTCGGGCCGTGCGACGGGCGGTGGCGAGGAGGGCGGGCGTCGGAGGCTCCGCCGCCGTGGCCACCCGCAGGGCAAGGTGGCGCGCCAGGGCCACGAAGCCCGGGCGCCGCTGGCGGACGAAGGCGCGTCGTGCCCGCTCCGCCTCGACGGCGGCAGCAGTCAGATCGCCCTGGAGCAGTGCTGCCTCTGCGACCAGCAGGCGGGCCTCAGCCAGGCGGACGCCGAGGCCCCGTGCGGCCAGTTCGGTGACGGCCCGCTCCCCTGCCTCCCGCGCCTCGTCGACCAGCCGGGCCGACAGCAGCGCCTCGCAGCGGTCCTGCAGTCCCTCGGCGTCCACGACCCCGAGGGACCGGAAGCACTCGTCCGCCCGGTCGAACCACGCAAGAGCGGCGGGGATGTCGCCCATGCGGGCGGTGACCCATCCGAGGTTCTGCCGGGCGTCGGCCGCCTCGTGCTCGTGGCCGAGTCGGAGGTGCAACGCCTGGGCCGCGGTCAGGTGCGCTTCGGCCGGGCCGAGTGCGCCGAGGTAGGCGTGACAGAGGCCGAGGTTGGCCAGCACCCGGGCCTCCAGCAGGTGGTCGCCCGCATCTTTGAAGGTGGGAAGCACGGCCTCGAGGCCCCGGGCCGCATCTGCGAAGCGGCCCTGGAGGATGAGCAAGAATGAGCGTTGTGCCTCCAGCACGGCGAGTTCCACGCCCGACAGGAACGGCGCCGCCGCTTCCAGCTGCGCCAGCGCTCTCCCCCACTGGCCGCGCAGCCCAAGTGTGCCTGCAAGCGTGACGCGCGCCTGCGCCGCCAGGTCGACGTGCCCGTCACCCTCGGCCAGGCGGACGGCCCGGCGGAGGTGATCGACCGCGCCATCGACGTCGTGGGTGGCGCGCGCCGCCAGCCCGAGGGCCCGTTCGGCCGTGGACGCGGCGCGCCGGTCCCGGTCACGACGGGCCAGGGCCAACGCCGCGTCAGCCAGTCGGGCGCCGCTCCTGGGGTCCGTCGGGACGAGGAGCACGGCCTCCGCCGCCATGTCGGCCGCCGTCGCAGGGGGACCGGCCGCTCTAGCCGAGGCGTTGCGCACCGTGGGCGGAGACCTGTCGCGACACGGCTCGACTCTTGCACATGTCGAGGTTTGGCCGACCTCGACGGATTTTTCGCCCTTCGGCGTGTATCGTCCCGGCCTGCAGTGTCTCAATCAATCCTGACGGCGCTGACCCGGGGAGGGCTCCATGGATGACCACGCATGCGACCGCAGGCACGAGGACCTGTCCCGTCTGCCGAAGAACGTCGCCGCTGCCGATCACAAGTACGGAGGCGGCTACTACTTCCGACCCGGCGAGCTGCTCATCGGCGGTGACGATCGCGACGAGGTCCTGAAGCGGCTCACCGCCGAGGACCTGCTCACCAACGACGAGGTCGAGCACCTCGCAGGTGACCTCTACCGCGCGCGCCTCCGGGACCCACGGTCGGTGCCGGCGGTGGTCGCCGAGTTCCTGGCCCGGGCGGAGCAGGAGGCGCCTCCCCTGGTGTCAGCGAACCACGTCCTGTTCGGCGGCGGCCACGCGCACCCGTTCCCGGGCGGCCCGCCGCTGCCGTGGGACGTGTCCGGGGCCGCCCCCGCCACACCGCCCGATGGCGACGAGCACGGGCGGCGCGTCACCGTCGCCATCCTCGACAGCGGCATCGACCCCAACCACCCCTGGCTCCAGTCACCGCTCGTCCAGCGCACCGACACCACCAAGGTCGACGACGCCGAGTCGGACAGCGGGCAGCTGCGGCGGTACGCCGGGCACGGCACCCACATCGCCGGCATCGTGCGCCGGTACGCCCCTGGCGCGACGGTACTCGCCCACAAGCTGTTCGGAGGGGACGGCGCCATCGACGACGTTGCCTTGGCCGACGCTCTCCGAGCACTGCCCAAGAGCGTGGACGTCGTGAACCTGTCACTCGGCGGGTATTCGCACGGTGACTTCGCGCTGCCGGCCACCGCTGCCGCCCTCGGCGAGTACCGGGTGCAACGGCCCTCGACGGTTGTCGTGGCGTCAGCCGGCAACGACGGTCACACCCGACCGGTCTGGCCCGCCGCCTTCAAGCACGTCGTCAGCGTTGGCGCCCTTGGCCCGGACGGCGGCAAGGCGTGCTTCAGCAACTTCGGCTGGTGGGTCGACGCCTGCTCCGGTGGCGTACGGGTGCAGAGCTCCTTCGTATGCTTCAGCGGGCCGCCCGAGCCGGTCCCGTCCCGGAAGTCCTGCCCGGCGTCCAAGCCGGTCCAGGGAGGCTACGCCGGGTTCGCGTCCTGGAGCGGGACGTCGTTCGCCGCTCCCAAGGTGGCGGCTGCCGTCGCCTGCGCCATCAGCGACGGCATGAGCGGGCCGGAGGCAGTCTTCCGCCTCGTCGATGACCCCGGCGTCCCCCGCCTGCCCGACCTCGGCGCGATAGTGGAGCCAGTCCCGATCGTGTGACGCCCGACGCCCGCCGGGTACGGGCCCGGCGGCCGTGACTACCGCGCCTTGCTCAGCGCCCGACGGCGCGCTCCAACTCGGCCTTGGCCATCGTCGACCGGCCGTTCAAGTTCCTGCTCTTGGCCTCGTTGTAGAGCTGGGCCTTGGTGCGACCACCCGGGTCCTTGTGCGACCGCAGGCGGCCGCGGCGCCCGGACGAGACGTCGTCGGTGGACGGGGAACCGACCACGGCGGTCTCCGTTCAAGTCGTCGCTCCGGCACGCAACCTAGGGGAGCAGGGTCCAGCAGGCCGTTCGATTTGGGGGGTCCCTCGGACGTAACTAGCTGCGATACTAGAGGCTGTTGCCACTAAGGGTGGCTCCTGGCGCAGAAAGGTGGTCGGCATGTCTACAGCAATCGACGTATTGGACGACGCTCCTGGCAGCGAGGTCGAGGTACGGACGTCGATCCTGCCCGCTCCCACCATGCCGGCCGGCCTGGTCCCGGCATCGGACTACGCGCCGGCGGTCCGCGAGGAGCAGTTCGGTGGCGGCTGCATGGGCATCCCCAACGCCTTCAGCGGCTCGCGCGCCGAGTCGATCGTCAACAAGAAGCCGTTCGCCCTCGTCAAGCTCGGCCACAAGCTCTGCGGCTTCGTCCGCTGAGGCCTCCGTCGTCCTGCGCCTGACCCCAGGTGCGCGGGGTCAGGTGCAGGGCATCAGCGCCTGAGGTACCCACCGTGCCAAGCGCGGGAAACTCGGGAGAGGCCGCGGCCGGCGGCCGGTAGCTTCGTGGAATCATGCCCGACGCGCTGCTGCCGTTCGGCTGGGACGAGCGGGTGGCCACCTTGTTCGCCGGCCTTGATGTCCCGGGCGCCGTTCCCGGCCGGGTGTCACGCGTCGACCGGGGCTCGTGCCTCGTCGTCACCGACGACGGCGTGGTGCGCGCGTCCCCGTTCGGCGCCGTCGCCCGCCAGGCAGGGCTCACCGGCGTGCCGGCTACCGGCGACTGGGTGGCCGTGCTCGGGGGCGGAGGCGACGATCCCGGCGTGGTCGCCATCCTCCCCCGCCGGTCCGCAATCACGCGCAAGGACCCCGACGAGCGGGTGACGGCCGAGCAGGTGCTGGCCGCCAACCTCGACGTGGTGGCCGTGGTGTGCGCCCTGGACCGGCCGGTCGGCCAGAACCGGATCGAGCGGATGCTGGCGGCGGCGTGGGAGAGCGGCGCCACGCCCGCCGTCGTGCTCACCAAGGCCGACCTGTCGCCGGACCTGGGCCAGGCCGTCGCCGAAGCGGGAGCGGCCGCCGGCGGTGTGGACGTGGTGGTCACGAGCACTGTGGCGGGCGACGGTATCGACGACGTGCGCGCCCTCCTGCGCCCGTCCCGCACGCTCGCCCTCCTCGGCCCCTCGGGGGCCGGCAAGTCCAGCCTGGTGAACCGCCTGGTGGGCGACGAGGTCCAGTCCACCGGAGTGGTACGGGAGGCCGATTCCCGCGGCCGCCACACCACCACCGCCCGCCAGCTGATCCCTGTGCCGGGAGGCGGTGTCCTGCTCGACACACCGGGCCTGCGCAGCCTGCCACTGTGGGACGCCGGCTCCGGGGTGGCGGCCGCGTTCGACGACGTGGAGGACGTGGCCCTCGGCTGCCGGTTCCGGGACTGCCGCCACGAACAGGAGCCGGGTTGCGCGGTGCGGGCGGCGGTGGACGGCGGTGGGCTCGACGGCCGGCGGGTCGAGAGCTACCACAAACTCGTCCGCGAGCTCGACGCGCTCGAGGTGCGCCAGGACGAGCAGGCCCGCCGGGCCCAGGGGCGACGGGGCGGCAAGCTGCTCCGCGAAGTGGAGCGGCTGAAGGGCCCGCGCGACCGCTGAGGCCGTTCGGGGGACCAACGTGGCGGTAGTAGCGTCGTGGCCGAAAGCCGAGCAGGCACCGTCCACAGCGACCGTCGGCCCGTCGACGTCCTTTGTGCCTCGCACCACTTCCGGATCTGGATCTCTCGATGCCTGCACCGCCTCCCGCGAGCGCTGACCCCGACCACTCCACGGACGGGGACCACGGGTTCTCCCTAGCGGTTCTCGCGCGACGACCACCGGATCGTGGTCGAGGTGGCCGGCACGCTCGACGCCTCGTCGGCGCCGTTGCTGCTCGACCCGATGCTCGACGTGATCGAGGCGAAGGGCAACCACAGCAGCGCTCAGTCGCCTCCGCCCGCCGGCTCGGTGACGAAATCGATGAGCCGCTCCACCGCCCCCACGAGGGCGGGCGCCAGGTCGGCGTAGGTGCGCACCGATGCCAGGACTCGGCGCCACATCGTGGCGGGGTCGCTCACGCCGAGCCGCTCGCAGACGCCGGTCTTCCAGTCGACACCCCGGGGCACGTCGGGCCACGCCGCAATGCCCACGACGGCCGGTGCGACGGCCTCCCACACGTCGACGAACGGCGTGCCGGTGACGAGCACGTGGGGATGGCGGACCGCAGCGGCCAGGCGCGCTTCTTTGGACCCAGATACCAGATGGTCGACCAGCACCCCGAGGCGCCGGCCGGGACCGGGTCCGAACTCGGCGACCGCCGCTGCCAGGTGGTCGAGGCCGTCCAGCCGCTCGACCACCACGCCCTCCACCCGCAGGTCGTCGCCCCACACCCGCTCCACCAGCTCGGCGTCGTGGACGCCCTCGACAAGGATGCGGCCGGCCCGCGCCACCCGGGCCCGCCGGCCGGCCACCGCCAAGGAGCCGGACGCGGTGGTCGCCGGGCCCGCTGCCGGGGCCGTCAGCGGCCGCACGATGGTGGCCGCTGCGCCGTCAACGTCGAAGGCGCCCGGTTGGTAGGGGAAGACCCGCTCCATCCCGGTCTGGCCCCGCAGCGTCAGCCCGTCGCGCTCGAAGCGGACCACGACGCCGCGGAAGCGGGAGGCCCGATGCACGGCCCACATGCCGATCGATCCCGTCACCTCGGGATAGGTGACTTCCACCTTGGCCGGGCCGTCGATCGGCCCTGCCAGGATGCCGCTGTAAGGGTCCCACCCGCTCATCCGCCCGGCGGTACCGGCGCGCCCGGCGCCGGCACCAGGACCGTCAGGGCGCCGGGCAGCGAGGTGAAGCGCAGGGGGGTCTGGAGGCGGACGATCTCACCGTCGAGCGCCACCTCGATGGCCGGTGAGCGCAGACCCACCTCCACATCGCACTCCTCGCTGCGCACGATCAGCGGCGAGGCGCCGAACCGGCCGAGGAGCAGCGCCAGGACTGTGCGGGTGCGGGCCAGAGGCACGTCGGCCCGCAGCACGCGGACGTCGAGCAGGGCCTTGTCGAGTGCGTCGCGACTCATGAAGTCGGTGATGCCCTCGCCGTAGCAACCGTTGCCCACGAAGACGAGCCACGCCTTGTACGGTCGCCCGCCCACGTCGGTCCGGAACCGGTGGCCCTTGCGGGCCTGGGCCCATGCCGCCGTCACGTTGGCCACGCCCTTCGGGAGGTGCCGCTCGTGGGCGTCCCGCTCCCGCACCAGGGCGGCGTAGAAGCCGACGCTGGCGTTGTTCACGAACCGCTCGCCGTTGACCTCGGCCAGGTCGACCTTCCGGCGGGCGCCGTTGACGGCGGCGGCGGCGGCGGCCACCGTCTCGATACCCAACTCGCGGGCGAAGTGGTTGCGGGTCCCGGTGGGCACCGGGATCAGCGGGATGTCGGTGCCGGCCAGCAACGACGCCACGCAACGGATGCTGCCGTCACCGCCCGCCATGGCCACGAAGTCGGGCTTGGCGTCGATGGCGGCGCGGGCCAGGTCCCCCAGGTCGTCGCCTTCGCACTCGGTGATCTCGTGGTCGCCGAAGTGCTCGCGCACCTCGCCCAAGGGGTCCGGAAGCGGCCCCGAACGCGGGTTCACGAGGACCACGCCCTTCATCGCCGCCATGAGCCATCCTGGCACGGCATCTCCCAGACGGGGGCCACCCGGCTAGATCGCCTGCGTCTCGTCCGGCTGGTGCTGCCCGCCGTCGACCTTGATGAAGGCGAATTTGCCGTCCGGGTCGAGGATCGCCACCTCGACCTCGTCGAGATCCCTGATCCCTGCTCACGCGCCGCCTCCAGGACCTCGTCGAGGGTCAGCCGCTCCACCTTCATGGCCTCGTCGATGGGCTTGCCATTGCGGACGACCAGCACCGGCTCGCCCTCGACCACCCTGCGGGTCGACGGGAACTTGAAGTGCCCGCGCGCACGCCGAGCACGCCGGCCAGCAGGAACAGCGACAGCACCACCGCGAAGAGGCGTCGGGTCGTGCGGGCCCGCAGGGCGCGTCGCATCGGCACGTCAGGAGGGATCGTCGTATGGCCCACGCTGGGCCTTTACCGTCGGGAGGTCGGCGGCAAACGAAGCGTCGGTCAGCCCGGCGGCGCGGCCCGCTCCGGCGGTCGGCGCCGGGCCGGCGCGCCGGGCGGACGGCGCACGACCAGCACGGCCAGGTCGTCGCTGGCAAGGCCGCCCTGGAACGACAGCACCGACGCTTCCACCTGGGCGGCGATGGTGGCGGCGGACCGGTCGGCCAGCGAGCAGACCAGGTCCTTGAGGCGCTGCTCACCGTAGAACGAGCGGCCGGGGCCGCGGGCCTCGCTCACCCCGTCGGTGTAGAAGACGACCACGTCACCCCGCTGCACCTCATGCTGCACCTCAGGGAACGAGGCGGTCGGGAACGGGCCGACGATGATGCCCGGCTCGCCCAGTTCCACCACCTCGCCGGTCGGGCGCACCAGAAGGCATGCCGGGTGGCCACCGGACGCCACCGTGAGCCACCAGCTGCCGGCATGGCGACGCAGTCGGCTGTAGAGGACGGTGCAGAACCGCTCCGGGTACTGGAGATGCACGGCCTGGTTGAGCATCTCGAGGATGGTCGCCGGCTTGCGCCGGCGAATGGCGGCGGCCCGGATGGTATAGCGCACCAGTGCGGTGACGGCAGCCGCCTCCGCTCCTTTCCCGCAGACGTCGCCCAGCACGACCCCCCAGTCATCCCGCCCGTTCTGGAACACGTCGTAGAAGTCGCCGCCCACCTCGCTACCGTCGCCGGCCGGGTGGTACCGCGACGCCAGCTCGAGGCCGGGGAGCCCGGGAAGGGTCGGGGGCAGGAGGCTGTCCTGGAGGGTGCGGGCGATGTGCAGCGCTCGCTCACGGCTCACCAGAAGGGCCCGGTCCGATTCCTTGCGGTCCGTGATGTCCCGGAGAAAGGCGGTGAAGGTCTCGCCTTCGGTGGTGTCAACGGCGGTGATGCCCAGCTCGACCGGGAACTCCTCGCCACTCGACCGCATGCCGACCAGCTCGACCCGCTTGCCGAGGATTGGGCCCCGACCCGTTCGGAGGTACTCCTCGAGCCCGCGGTAGTGACGCTGCCGGAGCGACGCGGGGATGATCACCTCGGCCAGCTGCCGGCCCACCGCCTCGTGGCGCTTACAACCGAAGGTCGCCTCTGCGGCCGGGTTGAACTCGGTGATCCGTCCCTGCGCATCCATGCCGACGATGGCATCGAGCGAGGCGGCGACGACGGCCCTGGCCTGGGCCTCGCTCCGCAGGAGGGCGCTCTCCGACGCGGCCAGCTCCTCGGCGCGGCGTTCGGCTTCCTCCAGTGCGTGCTCGAGCCGCACGGACTGGCTGAGGACGGCGTCGCCACGCACCTGGACGAGCTGCTCGGCGGTCGCAACGCGGGAGCGCAGGTACTGCAGCTCGTCGTTCGGGTGGCCGGTCCGGACGCCGCCCGGCCCGTCGAGCTCGGAGTCGAAGACGCAGCCCTCGGTGAACGGCAGCAGGGCCAGCTTCACACTCAGGGCGACGGAGCGGAAGAGTTGGGCGGTGTCCTCGCTGATCGCCGTGCGGGAGAACAGGATGACGGCGAACATCGAGCCGGGCGGGAGCACCCCTCCGAAGCCCAGGACCGACTTCACGCCGTAGCGCAGGACGAAGTCCTCCTGGGCGGGCACGAAGGGGCTGCCCACCGCTTCCGGCACGTGGAACACGTTGAACGAGCGCTTGTCGAGATCGACGAACAGCTCAGGGTGGGGCTCTACAACCTCGTGGACCTCGAGCCCGAGCTGTTCCACCAGCTGCTGGATCATGGGGAGCTGACGGATCGTCTCGCCGCTGTGGAGGGGGATGGCGGCATGGGTGACCGATGCATGGCGGTCGTACCACCCGGGCTCGTCGCCGGCGGTGCCGAGCAGCGTGAGGCACGGCACGCCATGCCAGCTGCGCTCGGGCCCCGCCTGACCGCGGGCGCGCGCCTGGAGGACCGGTTCGAGGGCTTCGAAGGGGTGGGCCTTGTACAGGCGCACCAGAGCGCACGAGCGCTCCTGCAGCTCCTTGTCGATCAGACTGTCGTGCAGGAAGGCCACGATGCGGCGCGCCGCAGACTCCATGGACGCCGCTCCGTCCGCGGCGGTACGGACACCGTCGCTACACCGCACCATGTCGCTCAGGGTGAAACGGCCCAACTCGAACACGCTGGGCCAGCCTACGGGCGCCTGCTGTGCAAAGGGGTCGCCGGCCGCTGGACAAACGGGCCAGTCGCAGCGAGCCGGCCGGCCGGCCGGGCCACCAGTATCCGAGCCCTGACGCGCACATACCGGGAAAGCCTGCCCTAGGGCGGCTTTCCCGGTATGTTTGGCTCCCGGGGGGCGGGACGCTTCAGTTCTCCCCCATCCCGCCGGACACCAAACACGATTTCCGGAAATTTCTCCGGAAACTCAGCCGGGCGGGACGATGGTGTCGTCGACGGGCTGGTCGTCGACGGGCTGGTCGTCGACGGGCTGGTCCTCGTCGGCCTCGCCCTCCTCGATGAAGTTGCGCCCGCCCTGGTCGAGTGAGTCGGCCACCTTCCGGCGGACCTCCTCGATGTCCTCCTCGAGAGCTTGCAGGCGGTCCGTCTCCTCCGCTGGCGCCTCATCGGCCTTGTCCGTCCCGTCCTCGCCCTTGAGATCTGTCATGGCCCGGATCTACCCCGGGACCCGTCCCTCCCACGCATCGGGCTGGCCGCCCTCCCCCCGCAGCGAACGGGCGCAGGCCACTCCAGCGGTGGCGCCCTTCGCCGCCGCCACCTGGAGGATCTGCAGGCCGGGGGTGATGTCGCCGGCTGCGTACACGCCGGGTACCGACGTCGCCGCCTCGTGGTCCACCTCGATGCAGCCCTCGCCGGTCAAGCGGCACCCCAACGCTTCGGCCAGGGCCGTGCGGGGCTCGTGGGCGATGGAGAAGAAGACCAACTCGCACGCAACCACGCCGGCGCCCCTGAGGCGCACACCCACGAGGTTGCCGCGCTCGCCCAACAGTTCGACGGCGTCGTCCTCCAGAACGGCGATGCCCGCCTCATCGAGCCGGCGCCGGCAGTCGGTGTCGCCCTCGAAGACCCGGCCGTCGGTGACGATGGTGACGCTGCGGGCCCAACCGAGGAGGGTGAGGGCGAAGCCGGTGATGTCCTCGCTCCAGCCGAACGCCACCACCTGGGCGTCCTTGGCCTCGTAGCCGTCGCACGTGGGGCAGTGGAAGACGCTGGCCCCGTAGTGCTCGAAAAACCGCTCGACTTCGGGGAAGCGGTCCCGCACGCCGGTGGCCAGGACAAGTCGGCGGGACACAAGGCGGAGGCCGGTGTCCGCCACCACGGTGAACATGCCGTCCTCCTCACGCCGGACGTCGATGGCCTGGCCGGCGCAGATGTCGGCCTCCTCGTAGCGCCCGAGTTGCTCCCGGGCCCGCCTGAGGAGGTCACCGGGGTCCACGGGGTCCTCACCCAGGTACCCGTGCGCCAGCTCGACCCACTTGTTGCGGGGCTCGCCGCCGTCCAGCACCGCCACCGATCGCCGGTAGCGGGCGATCCAAGTCGCCGCCGCCAGCCCCGCCGCCCCGCCGCCGACGACCACGGCGTCGTAGATCCCGTCCCCGTCGTGCGTCCGCATCTCCGTCAGGCTAGGACGGCGACGGCGTCGGGCGCGAGCCGCAGCGTGCCCTTCACTCCGAGCTCGGCGCCGTCGTTGGCGACCACGATGGCGCCCGTCACCGCAAGGTCGATGGCGTTGTCACCCAGGTTGCCGGCGACGGTGACCGGTCCCCGCCGCACGACCAGCCAGACTTCGTGCTCGTCGAACGTCATGTCGACGGCGTCGAGGCGGCCATCGGTGAGGGTGGGGACGGCGCGGCGCAGGGCGATGAGCCGGCGGTGCCAGTCCAGGACGGCGGCGTGCTCCTGGCGGCCCGGCTCGTCCCAGTCCAGCTTGGACCGCTCGAAGGTGGCGGGGTCCTGTGGGTCCGGCACGTCGGCCGGCTTCCAGCCGAAGGCGACGAACTCGGAGCGACGGCCCTCGCTGACGGCCCGGCCGAGCGCGGGGTCGGCGTGGTCGGTGAAGTACTGGAACGGCGTGCCTGCGCCCCACTCCTCGCCCTGGAACAGCATCGGCACGAAGGGCGCCGTGAGGACGAGGGCGGCGGCCAGGCGCAGGCGCCCGGGCGACATGAGAGCCGCGCTGCGATCGCCCTGGGCCCGGTTGCCGACCTGGTCATGGTTCTGGGCGTACCCGAAGAAGCGGTGGCCCGACAGGGTCGGGTCGAGGCGTCCGTGGCGGCGGTCGCGGTACGGCGAGTGCTCGCCGGCATACACGAATGCCCGGCGCAGCGCCGTCCCGATCTGGGAGAGGGAACCGAAGTCGGCGTAGTACCCGTCCCGCTCCCCGGTGAGGGCGGCATGGATCGCATGGTGGAAGTCGTCGCTCCACTGGGCATCCATCCCGTAGCCCCCCACCTCCCGGCGGCGGACGACACGGGGGTCGTTGAGGTCGCTCTCCGCCACCAGGAACAGGGGCCGGCCGAGCGAGGCGGCAAGCGCCTCGACCTCCGTCGACATCTCCTCCAGCAGGTGGGTTGCGGACGTGTCGAGAATGGCGTGGATGGCGTCGAGGCGCAGCCCGTCGCAGTGGTAGTCGCGCAACCATGCCGTGGCGTTGTCGACGAAGAAGGCGCGCACCTCGTGGCTTCCGGCATCGTCGAGGTTCACCGCTGCGCCCCATGGGGTGGCGTAGCGGTCGGTGAAATACGGGCCGTACGAGCCGAGGTAGTTCCCAGCCGGGCCGAGGTGGTTGTAGACGACGTCCATCACCACGCCGACGCCGCGGGCGTGGGCCGCGTCGACCAGCCGCTTGAGGCCCTCGGGGCCGCCGTAGGACTCGTGGGGGGCGTACAGGTCGACCCCGTCGTAGCCCCAGCCCCGCTCGCCGGGGAACTGGGCGACGGGCAGCAGCTCGATGGCGTCGACGCCCAGCTCCACCAGGTGGTCGAGCCGGCCGATCACGGCGTCGAAGGTGCCCTCGGGCGTGAACGTGCCCACGTGCAGCTCGTACAGCACGGCCGATGGCAGGTGGACGCCCCGCCAGCTCCCGTCGGTCCACGGGAAAGCGGCATGATCGACGGTGCGCGACGGCCCGTCGACCCCGGCCGGCTGCCACGGCGATCGGGGATCGGGCAGCACCGGCCCGCCGTCCAGGGAGAAGCCGTATTCGGTGCCCGGACCGGCGCCGGCCACATCGACCTCGTGCCACCCACCGGCCGCCGCCACCATCGGCACCCGCCGGCCGGTCAGGTCCAGCTCCACCGCCGCCGCCTTCGGCGCCCACACCCGGAACAAGGTCATCCCAGCCACCCCTTCCCCGATCCGGTGACGACCACCCAGCGGCCCCGGCGCAATCGCTCCGATCCCGGTAGCGGAATCGAGCGCCCTGGGGCGCGATTCCGCTACCGGAGGAACGGCGCAGCCGGTCATTCGGCGGTGCGCTCGAGGAGGGCGACGGGGAAGGCGGCCAGGAGGGCGGCGAGGGGGACGGGACCACCGTCGACATGGCCGCCGGTGAGGACGTTGCGCCAGTGACCGGCCGGGAGGTCGACCAATGTGTCGGCCCACTCGCCGCCCAGGCCGAGGACGAGCCGGGGCACGACGGTGACCACTGCATCGCCCCGAGCGAAGGCGACGACGTGGCCCGCCTTGGCGCCACTCGCAACCAGCGGCTCGTACGCTCCCTCGGCTCCGAACGCCTCAGGGCGGCGCCGGCGTAGGTGCAGGGCCTCGCGCACCACGTGCAGCTTGGGCAGGCCGTCGTCCGCACGCGCCCAGACGGCGGCGGCGTCGAGGCCGGGCAGGTCGGCGAGCAGGCGGCGGCGGGTGTCGTAGTCCACCGGGCGGCGGTTGTCGGGGTCGACCAGGCTGAGGTCCCACACCTCGGAGCCCTGGTAGGTGTCGGGCACGCCGGGCGCAGTGAGCTTCACCAGCGCCTGGGCCATCGACGTCACCCGCCCCGGCGCCACCAGCGGCGCCACGAAGGCGGCCAGGTCGCCTTGAAACGCCCCGTCCGCCATCAGGCCGTCCACGAAGGCCGAGAGGGCGGCGTCGTAGTCGGGGTCGGGGTCGATCCACGACGTGTGGACCTTGGCCTCCTTGGCCGCCTTCACCATGTAGGCGGCCGCCCGCTCGGGCGTGAGCGGCCAGGCTCCCACCAGCGTCTGGTACAGCAGGTACTCGTCGTTGGCGTCAGGCAGGTCGGGGCCGCTGCGGTGGCGCACGTTCATGGCGCGCCAGCGCTGTACCGCCTCCGCCCAGGCGGCGGGCATCTCTGATAGGAGGTGGACCCGAGTCCGGACGTCCTCGCTGCGCTTGGTGTCGTGCGTGCTGGTGGCGAGCATCGACCGTGGCCACTGAATGGCGGACTCCTGGCAGGCGCGGTGGAACTCGTCGACCGAGACGCCCCACTCGCCGGGCGAGCCGCCCACCTCGTTGAGCGACACGAGCGGCACGTAGTCGTAGAAGGTCGTGTCCTCCACGCCCTTGGCCATCACCGGCCCGGTGAGCTGCTGGAAGCGGGCGACCAGATCGGCCTCCGCCTCGCCGACCGGCCCGGGAAGGCCGGGGGCGGCCGACTCGCCGCGCCGGCGGAGCAAAAGCAGGTCGGCCAGGAAGGTGAACAGCTCGGCGTCGATATCAGACCGGCGTTCGGTCGCCCGCGCCACCGCCGCCTCCACGTGGGCCACGTCGTCGAGCCGCACGGTGCCGTCAGCCGGTCGCACATACGTCCGGTACACCGGGAAGCAGGCGACCACCTCGCGCAGCGCCTCGTGGAGCTCGTGGCGGGTGTAATCGCGGTAGCGGCGGTTGCGCTCGCACACCTGCACGAACAGCCCGGTGAGACGGTTCAGGTCGGCGGCCAGGATCTCCCGCAGGGCCACGTGCTTCTTCTCCAGCACCACCTCGTCGAAGTCGGTCGGCTTCCCGGTGACTTCGCCGTAGAGGGCGAGCAGCGGCTCACGGCCCGCCGGGTCCACGAACAGGCCGCCGACGCGGGCCAGGAACTCGTAGCCAGTGGTGCCGGCCACCGGCCACGTCGCCGGCAGGCGCTCGCCCACCTCGAGGATCTTCTCCACCACCACCCACGCCCCGCCGGTGGCGTCACGGAGGCGGTCGAGGTAGCCCTCGGGATCGAGGAGACCGTCGGGATGGTCGATGCGCAGGCCGTCGACCACGCCCTTGTCCAGCCACTCGAGGATGAGGGCGTGGGTGTCGTCGAACACCTGGGGGTCCTCGATCCGCACGCCCACCAGCGTGTTGATGTCGAAGAAGCGCCGGTAGTCGAGCTCCCGCCCGGCCGTGCGCCAGAAGGCCAGCCGATAGTTCTGGCGGAAGAGGAGGGCGTCGAGGGCATCCCAGTCGCCGTTCACCTGCGCGACCCTGGCGTCGACCGCCGACCCGACTTGCGGATCGGCCTTGCACAGCTCGGCCAGACGGGCCCGGAGAACCTCCTTGTCGCGATGGCGCTCGCGCACGCTTTCCCTGTCGGTGGCGGTGGCCGGCGGGAGGCGCCCGAAGGCCGCTCCCACCGACTCCAACTCGGCCGAGCCGCAGTCCTCCGCCGCTGTCTCGAGGATGCGGTCGATAGTGCGCGGCGCTACCGGGACGACATGGTCGTGGTAGTGGACTGTGAACGAGCCGCCGTCGCGGCGCAGCTGCAGCTCGCCCGCCTCGAGCACCCGGCCGTAGTGGTCGCCGAGGATCGGTAGCAGGACGGTGTGGCGGAGCTTGGACTCGGGCGGATCCCAGTCCACGTCGAAATAGTCGGCGTAGATGCTGGCCGGTCCGTTCTCCAGCACGTCCCACCACCACGCGTTCTCCCGGGTCCCGATGGCCATGTGGTTCGGCACCACATCGAGCACCTGGCCGAGGCCGGCGGCGCTGAGTGCGTCGCACATGCGGGCGTGCCCGTCGTCGCCGCCGAGCTCGACGTTCACCTTGTGATGATCGACCACGTCGTAGCCGTGGGTGCTACCCGGCGCGGCCTGGAGAATGGGGGAGGCGTAGAGGTGGCTGACGCCGAGGTCTGCCAGGTACCCGGCGATGGCGGCCGCGTCGTCGAAGGTGAAGGCCGGGGACAGTTGGACGCGATATGTGGACGACGGACCGGGCGCGGCACCGGGATCGGTGCCGCCGCCGGGAGGCTCAGCCGCCACGACGGAGGAGCACCAACGACCGGCTTTCGACGGCCAGCTTCTCGGCCGCCTTGCACTGCAGTCCCTCGTCGAATGAGTCGGCCGTGTCCAGCACCTTGATCCACCGCTCGCCGTACTGCTCGGTCGGCAGCACGAAGTCCACCGCCTCGAAGTGGGCGTTGAAGAGCACGAGGAACGAGTCGTCGGTGATGCGCTCGCCGCGGGCGCCGAGATCGGGAATGGCCTCGCCGTTGAGGAACACGCCGAGGGTCTTGGCGTAGCCCTCCCGCCAGTCCGTGTCGGTCATCTGGGTGCCGTCGGTCCGGAACCAGGCGATGTCGCTCACGTCGTCGCCATGCAGGGTCTGGCCCTGGAAGAAGTGCCGGCGCCGGAACACGGGGTGGCTCTTGCGCAGGTTGATGAGGCGCTGGGTGAACGCCACCATGGCGCCGTCCTGCTGCTCCCAGTCGAACCAGGAGACTTCGTTGTCCTGGCAGTAGGCGTTGTTGTTGCCGCCCTGGGTCCGCCCCATCTCGTCGCCTCCGAGCAGCATGGGCACACCCTGGGAGAGCAGCAACGTGGCCAGGAGACTGCGCTCCTGGCGCGCCCGCAGCTCGAGTACCGCAGCGTCGTCGGTGGGGCCTTCCGCGCCGCAGTTCCACGACCGGTTGAAGCTCTCGCCGTCATTGTTGCCCTCACCGTTGGCCTCGTTGTGCTTCTCGTTGTAGGAGACGAGGTCGGCCAGGGTGAAGCCGTCGTGGGCGGTGATGAAGTTGACGCTGGCGAAGGGCCGGCGGCCGCCTGACTCGTAGAGGTCGGAGCTCCCGGTGAAGCGGTAGGCGAACTCGTCGAGGGTCTTGTCCTCGCCCCGCCAGAAGTCGCGCACATGGTCGCGGTACTTGCCGTTCCACTCCGACCACAAGGGCGGGAAACTGCCCACCTGGTAGCCGCCCTCGCCCAGGTCCCACGGCTCGGCGATAAGCTTGACCTGGCTGACCACAGGATCCTGCTGGATGAGGTCGAAGAAGGCCGACAGGCGATCGACCTCGTGGAACTGGCGGGCCAGAGCGGCGGCGAGGTCGAATCGGAACCCGTCCACGTGCATGTCGGTGACCCAGTACCGCAGGCTGTCCATGATCAGCTGCAGCACGTGCGGGTGACGCATGTCGAGGCTGTTGCCGGTGCCGGTGGTGTCGTAGTAGTAGCGCTTGTCGGCGTCTACCAGCCGGTAGTACCCGGAGTTGTCGATGCCCTTCATCGACATGACCGGGCCCATGTGGTTGCCCTCGGCCGTGTGGTTGTAGACGACGTCGAGGATCACCTCGATGCCCGCCTCGTGCAGGGTTTTCACCATCTGCTTGAACTCCTGCACCTGCTGGCCCACCTGACCTGTGGCGCTGTACTCGTTGTGGGGCGCCAGGTAGGCGATCGAGTTGTAGCCCCAGTAGTTGCGCAGGCCCTTCGACTCGAGGTGCGAGTCGTGGATGAACTGGTGGACGGGCAGCAGCTCCACCGCAGTCACGCCCAGCATCTGCAGGTACTCCACGATGGCCGGGTGGGCGATGCCGGCGTAGGTGCCCTGCAGCTCCTCGGGCACCCCGGGGTGGCGCATGGTGAGACCCTTCACGTGCATCTCGTAGATGACGGCCTCGTGGTAGGGCGACGCAGGAGGCCGGTCGTTGGCCCAGTCGAAGTACGGGTTGGTGACCACCGCCTTCGGCATGGCGGCGGCGCTGTCTTCCTGGTTCATGGAGTCGGGCGCCCCGAAGCGGTAGGGGAACACCGCCTCCGACCACTTCACCTGGCCCTCGACCGCCTTGGCATAGGGGTCAAGCAACAGTTTGGCGGGGTTGCACCGGTCGCCGTTGGCCGGGTTGTAGGGACCGTGGACCCGGAACCCGTAGCGCTGGCCCGGGCCGACGCCGGGCAGGTAGCAGTGCCAACAGAAGGCGGTGACCTCGGGCATCCCGATCCTGATCTCGCCCGACTCGTCGAACAGGCAGAGCTCGACTTTGTCAGCGACCTCGGAGAACACCGAAAAGTTGGTGCCGGCGCCGTCGTAGGTCGCACCGAGGGGATAGGGCTGCCCGGGCCACACCTGCATCGGGTCACGCTAGCTCTGGTGGGGGGCCGATCCGGATGCGTCAGGGTGCCAGGATCGGGGAACGGTGCAGTCATGGACGACACAGGGACCGACGCTCAGGACGACCTGGTGACGAGCGTTCCGCTACCCACCAACGTGGGCGAGGGCGCCGACACGGTGATCGCACAACAGAACCAGAACCCCGAGGTGGCGGCGGGCGGCGGCGGGTGGCCCTCACCCGACTCGCCGCCCACCAGGCCGTCGCCCGGAGGCGCCGCTGAGTCGCCGGACGGCTCGGCTCCTGACGCTGGGACGGGCCCGGAACGGCACCCGGACAGCCCGGCGTCAGGCGACGAGGACGGCACGTTCCCGCCGCTCAAGGACGTACTCGACGCCGACCCGGTGACCGGCGGGTCCAATGCCATGGACGAGGACGACGAGGAGCTCGGAGCGAAACTCCAGGGCGCCTCCCGGCTCCCCGGGCCCGACACCGCCGGGAACTGACGCTCAGCTTGCGGCTCGGCAATGTCGGCGGCCTCGCTCGGCTGTGGGCCTTCCAGCCAGCGGGCAGCACACCGTCATGCAGTGCATGGTGGACACGGTGTACGGAAAGGTGCCCAGCATGTGGTCGACGTTGTCCTCGAGGTAGCTCGACGCCCGGATATTGACCATCAAGACGACGCCGCAAGGGCGCAGTGCCGGGCGATGCCGCCGAGCACCTGGGCCTGCGTGGCCTGGTCGTCGATGGCGTCGAAGCCGGTGATGAGGTCGAATCGCTCCGCTCGGCCAGGTGGGTGACGTCGCGGACCTCGAAGGTGGCGTTCGTAAGACCGAGAATCTTCGCCTCACTCCGGGCCGCCCCAATGCCTTCTTGGGAGAAGTCGTAGCCGACGAAACGGCTGGCCGGGAAGGCCTGGGCGAGCAGATTGACGGCGTGACCGCTGCCACAGCCGATGTCGGCGACCTCGATGCCCCCCGCAGCCGCTCGGGCAGGTCATCTGTCGGCGGCCATGAGAAGTTGAACGGAGACGGCATTCCGCCCGCGCAGCCAGCGCCCGGTAGCCGTACGCCCGGCCTGCGTTCCAGGCGGATGCGACATCCCTGCCTGGCGATGCCGAGCCGGAGCGACGGGTGATACCCAAGGTGTGTGCCGCACATATCGGCCGCGCGGCGGGTGTCTCGGTCGCCCGAGGAGACCTTCGACCCACTCGATAACCGGAAGTCGCGCGATCGAGGCGCACGAGTTCGCCATCCAGCGTGCGGACCCCTAGCGTGAGCGCTACGCGCGCCGCACCGGTGCAGTACTCGTGCGCCGGACGGGGCGGCGCCTTACAGCGGGCAGCGGCACTACGGAGCGGGCGTATCGGGCTAATTTGACGGGTCGGTCAGGTCATGGGCCAGGGCCGCCCGTAGCCTCTCATCCGTGCGGATCGTGTCCCTGCTCCCGTCGGCTACGGAGATCCTCTTCGCCCTCGGCCGGGGCGATCATGTGGTGGGCGTGACTTTCGAGTGCGACCAGCCGCCCGAGGCCCGCTCCCGCCGCATCGTATCGACCTCGGCGCTGCCGGCAGGCCTGGCACCTGGTGAGATCGACGCGCTCGTTCGTGAGCGCCTCGCCCGGGGGGAGGACCTCTACCACCTCGACGCTGGCGCCCTGGCCGACATCGGCCCCGACCTCATCGTCACCCAGGACCTCTGCGCGGTGTGCGCGGTCGACGTATCGGAAGTGGAGGACGCCCTGGCCCACCTCGGCTGCAAGGCGCTGGTGCTGACCCTTGATCCGATGCGCCTCGACGAGGTGATCGCCTCGGTGGGAACGGTGGGGGCGGCGACGGGCCGTGAAGCTGCCGCCGCTGAGCTGATGTCGTCGCTGCGGGCCCAGCTCGCCGCGCTGGCCGTCCGCCTCGACGGCGCCCGGACCCGTCGGGTGCTCGTACTGGAGTGGACTGACCCTCCGTTCAGGGCCGGCCACTGGATCCCCGACATGGTCGCGGCCGCTGGCGGCGCGGAGGTCCTCGGCCGAGCCGGAGAGCGCTCTAGCGCGGTCAGCTGGGACCAGGTCCTGGCTTCGGGGGCCGAGGTGGTGATTGTGGCCCCGTGCGGCTACCACCTCGACGGCGCCATCAGCCTTGCCGAGAAGCTCGTGGGTGCCGGCAGTGTGTCGCCCGGAGCCGAGGTCTGGGCCGTAGATGCCGACGCGTTCGTGGTGCGCCCGGGGCCTCGGGTCGTGGAGGGCTGCGAGATACTCGCCCGTGTGCTGCATCCGGAACGCTGCGGCGAGCCCGACCTCGCCAAGGCCCGCCGGGTCGCCTGAACTCACGGCGTGCCGGGAAATCGGCAGGCGCCCGGGTGCTGACCGAGCCAGACCCAAACGATCGCCTCTGGTGGTCCCTCGTCCTGCCGTTGCTTCTCAGATCCCAGAGTCGAGATAACGTCCGGCGGCCGCTTCGGTGTCGTCGGGTGCGTTTGGGAGGTGGCATGTTCGATGCGGAGCAGGTTCAGTCGGCCTTCGACGCCGCTATCGCCGGCGACAGAGCTCGGGCCGCTTTCGCCTCCTCGACCCGGATCTTGAGTGGCTTGGCGTCGCCCGGGGCCATCTGTGGTGACGGCGAACGGCAGTCGGTGCTCGCGCAAAGGTGATCGCGAGAATCGGGCACGGCATCCTCGTGGGAGTGCAGTGGCGGGAGCGGGTCATCCACCGACGCGGAGATCAGGGCGCGGAACCGTAGGTGCCTTCACTCTCGGTTGTCGGTCCCCAACCTGCCACGCTCGGTTTCCGGCTTGTCACAGGGGGACGAAGCTGGGACTACCCGCCCAGGCGCGAGCGCGTATCTCGGGCGTCCTCGGCGACTCCAACCCACGTACACGCGACCAGGAGGCAAGAACATGCACTACCGCCGGAACATCGACTGCCTCGGCACCGAGGAACTGCACGACCTCCGGGAGGCGCTGGCAGCCATGTACGCCCTGCCAGCGGCCGACCCCGGCAGCTTCGCCAAGCAGGCGGGCTTCCACGGCGGCCCGCCCACCAGCTTCTGCCGCCACGGTGCCCCTGGCTTCTTCACCTGGCACCGCGCCTACATGGTCTCCTTCGAGAACGCGCTGAGCGCCGTCGGCTGTCGGATAGCCCTGCCGTTCTGGGACTGGTCGTCCGGGCCGTCCACCGGCGTGCCGGCCGCGTGCAGGCTCCCCACCTACGTCAACCGCTCGGGCGCCACCGCGGCCAACCCGCTCTACAGCGGGCCACGCGCCGCCGGTGGCCAGACCAACCGCCGGGCCGACATCGACACCACCGCCTTCGACGACCTGGCCGCGGGCGCCCAGGCCGCACTGTCGGCGACCACGTTCTCGTCGTTCCAGAGCCAGATCAACGGCGTCCACGGCGGGGTCCACGTGCGCACCGGCGGCGACATGCAGTCGGTGCCCACCGCTGCCTTCGACCCAATCTTCTTCCTGCACCACGCCAACATCGACCGGCTGTGGGCGCAGTGGCAGGTCACCCATCCCGGCCCCCTACCGGCGGCCGAGGCCACCTCCCAGCTGGAGCCGTTCAACCGGCCGTTCAGCATCCAATGGCAGACCGGCGCCGATGTGGAGTCCACCGTCGCGCTCGGCTACCGCTACCGCCGCTTCTGCTACTTCTTCCCGCCCATCCGCTTGTGGGAGGTGGCCGTTCTTCGCTTCCCGTGGGACATCCGCAAGCAGATGGAGTCGGCCCGGCTCGTTATCCGGACGTCGCAGATGCAGAAGCAGCCGGTCGAGATCAGGGCCTTCCTCGACCTGGACAGGGCAACCGACCGCACCAAGACGATCGGCAACCCCGCCTTCGCTGGCTCGGTTGGCTTCCTCGGCCAGGACGGCCACCGCCATGACCCCGGGCCGGCCGACCACTGTGACGAGTGCAAGCGGCTCGGCCACACCGGCGACCATGGGCACGACGACCACGGGCACGACCATCCGGTGGACGACATCAAGGGGGAACGGTTCGACGTGGAGCTCGACCTCACCGCCGCCCTTCGGGCCCTCGACGCCGACACCGACGAGGTGACTGTGAAGCTGGTGGCAGTCGGCCCCAGCGGCGATCGCCTGGCGGCCGACGACGTCAGCGTCGGCGAGATCGAGGTCGTCATCGACTGACGGGCGAGCCTGAGGCCGCCACTGCTCGTGAGTGCCGCCCGCTCCGCCACCAGGCGAGGCGGGCGGCACTTCGTGGCGTGAGCTTCACAATGTCCGACCACCGAGTCGGTCGGCACGCGACACCGGGCCCGGTAACCGGCATCGCAGCTGGGCGGCTGACACCCGCACGACCTCGCGCCGAGGGGGATCGCGGGCCAGATCCCGGTCGAGGGCCAGAAGGCGGCGCTGGATTCGCTACGGACCAGCGACGAGACCCACATTATGCGGCGCCTGCTGCCTCGATAACGCCGCCGAGCCATAGCGCGCATACTGTCGTCATGAACCTTCGAGTCGACATCGTCACCTTGGGTGTACTCACCTGACCTCGCCAGCGCGCACGAGTTCTACGTCGACCGGCTCGGATGGAAACCTGCCTTCCACGGTGCCGGAGAGGTCACCTTCGTCAGCGCTGGCCCCGGGCGGATGGTTGCTCTACGCCGCACCGGTGCCGATATCGTGCGGCTCCTGGCCCGTCGAAGTGTCGCAGCTCCCCTGCCCGCTTTGTGTTGACGGAGATCGAGTCAGATCTCCGACGCCGCGTGAGTCTGACGTCGAGCGCGCCACGAAGGTGGTCGAGCTGGACCGCGTGACCCCCGTTGGTCTCACGGCGCACGTGCAGATCGACGGCCGCGCCACCGACACGGAGGTTCTTCAACATGATCTCGCGGGCCATTCGGCTAGCGCGGGATCGAGTTCCAGACACGAGGCGACGTCGGCCTGGGCGCCGACGAGGACGGTGATGAGGTGCGCGAGGGCTCCCAACGCCCACGCCCCTCGATGAGACGTTGGCGCCGAGGTGCTGCACCGAAACCTGACCGCGGGGAACACCAACAGGTCGCCGCCGACGATGACACCCGCAGGAGCACGGCCCGACGAGAGCGCCGAACCGTGCGACGACCGCCAGCCGTGACGGCGGGGCGTGGACCTCGCCGCTCACTGTCCGAGGGCTTGGTAGACCCGCTCGGCGTAGCCCTCGAGCCGCTCGGTGCTCTCCTTCAGGGCGACGGCGGCCCGGGCGGCGGATGGGGCTCCGAAGCTGTCGCGCAGGGAGAGCTCGCGGTGCCAGCGGCGCAGCCGGTCCAGGCTCTGCTCCTCTTCTTCGAGCTCGGCGAGGGTGAACTTGTTCTTGGCGATCTCCCGGTCGATCTCGGCGTGGAACTTGGCGCAATCGGCGAGGAACTCGGCCCACTCGGCTTCCCGGGCGGCGGTGTACTGCTCGCGCAGCCTCGACTCGGACAGGTCGTCTTGTCCGCGGGCGTCGAGACGGAGCAGCTGGCCGTCGGGGGCGCGGTCGATCAGGTCCTGGACCTTGTCGAGAGTCTCGGTGGTGAGCGGGTTGGCGGGAAGGGCCCAGGTTCCTGCGGCCAGGGGGATCGCCCCGCCGCGGCGTAGCTCGCGCCACACGGCCACCCGGTGTCGGGACGGCTCGGACGGGACCTTGACCACGACCAACACCCACCCCGCCCTCATCCAGCCAGAGTACAGCTCGGGTGTAACAACGGTTACGATACACTTGTGGTCCGTTTGCTGCTCATCGGTGTCGGGGTGCTTCTCGCCTCGTGGGCGCTGATGGTGGTGCTGGCGGCGCGACTGCCGGAGGGGACGCTCAAGGAACTGGCCAGTTTCCTTCCAGACTGCGTCACCACCGTCCGCCGGCTGCGCCGCGACCCGAGGGTGCCCCGGCGGGCGAAGCTGGCGGTCGGCTTCGCCGGGTTGTGGGTGCTGTCGCCGATCGACCTGATCCCCGAGTTCCTTCCGGTGATCGGTCCCCTCGACGATGTCGTGGTCGTGGCTATGGCCCTCCGCTACGCGGCCCGCCAGGTGCCGCCCGATGTGCTGTTCGAGGCGTGGCCGGGACAGCGGTCAGTGATGGAACGCCTCCTCGGCAAACGAACGGCGGCGGACTGATGGACGAGTCGCTCTTCAAGGTCGTCAACCGGTTCGCGGAACGGACCGGTTGGCTCCACCCGCCCGCAGTCGCCTACGCCAAGTACGGGATCGTCCTGTTCGGCGTGGCCCTGCTGGCGGGCTGGTGGATCGGCCGGCATTGCTCGAACACGGCGATCGCCGCCGCAGTGGCGTGCACGGTCGTGGCCGTATTCGTGGCGTTGGGTGCCGCCCAGGTGCTGGGCCACCTCGTCGATCGATCCCGCCCCTATGACGCCATCGACGGTGTGCGCGTGCTGGTGGCCCGCACCACCGACTTCTCGTTCCCGAGCGACCACGCCACCGTGGCAGGCGCTGTCGCGGGCGGATTGTTGTTCGTCGACCGCCGGCTCGGGCGAGCGGTCATCGGGCTTGCGGTCGTGATGGCCTTCGCTCGCGTGTACGTCGGCGCCCACTACCCAGGCGACGTGCTCGCCGGGCTGGCGCTCGGTGCCGCCGTCGCCGTGGCGGTCAACCGTCTCACCATCCGCCCCGTTATCGCGTTGGCGGATCGCCTGGTGCGCTCGCCGCTCGGGCCGCTCATCGCCGGCAGTGGCGACGAGCTCGAGCGTGCTTAATTCGCTCAGCTCGCTGGCCGGCCCGGTTGCCTACCTCGTCGTCGCAACACTGGCAGCCCTGGAAGCCTCCGCGTTCGTCGGGCTGTTCATCCCAGGGGAGCTCGCCCTGCTCACCGGCGGCTACATCGCCCATCAGGGCAACGCCAGCCTCGGCCTGATGATGGGCGTCGCCGCCGCCGGGGCGATCGCCGGCGACTCACTCGGCTACGAGATCGGACGGCGATTCGGGCCCGCCCTGCAGGCGAGCCGCCTGGGCCGCAAGGTTGGCGCTGACCGGTGGCAGCGCGCCGAGGCCTACCTCGAAGCCAAAGGAGGACGGGCCATCTTCGCCGGGCGGTTCGTCGGTGTGCTGCGCGCCCTCGTCCCCGCCGTTGCCGGCGCCACCTGCATGCCCTACCGGCGGTTCCTGGCCTGGAACGCCCTCGGCGCCATCATCTGGGCCCCCGGCACCGTTCTCGCCGGCTACCTCGCGGGCTCTTCCTACCGTCGGGTCGAGCGCTACGCCGGCCCCGCCGGACTCGTCCTCCTCGGTGCGGTCGTCGCCATAGCCTCCGTCGTGTTCACCGCCCGTTGGATCACCCGCCACCCCGACCAGGTTCGCGGGCTCGCGACCCGACAACTCGCACGGCCCCGGGTGGCGTCCCTCACCGGCCGCTACCGATCGCAGCTCGCCTTCCTCGGCGACCGGTTCCGGCCCGGCAACGCCCTCGGCCTCGCCCTCACCGCGCAGCTCGCCGTCCTCGCCGCCGCCGGATGGGCGTTCGGCTCGCTGCTCCAGGACGTCCTCGGCGGCGACGACGCCACCCGGGTCGATCTTCCCGTCGTCCGCTACCTTGCGGAGCACCGCACGGCCTGGCTCACCACCACCATGCGGGACCTCACCTGGCTCGGAAGCACCGTGGTGCTCGTCCCGTTCGTCGTGACCATCGGCCTCGCCTCCCGCCGCCGTACCCGGAGCTGGGCGACCATGGCGCAGCTCGCGCTGAGCCTCGGGGGAGCCATCGCCCTCTACGATCTGATCAAGCCGCTCGTTGGCCGCCCCCGACCCCACGTCGGCCAACTCGTCACCACCGCCACCGGATACGCCTTCCCCTCCGGGCACGCCACCCAGACCGCCGCTGTCGCCGTGACCCTCGCCGCCCTCGGAGCTGCATCGACCGGCTCATGGACGCGGAAGGTCACGATCTGGTCTGCCGCCGCGCTCGTGTGCCTCCTCGTCGGCTTCTCACGCATCTACCTCGGCGTGCACTGGCCGACAGACGTGCTCGCCGGCTTCGCCCTCGGGGCGCTCTGGGCCGCAACCTGCGCGCTCGCCATCCGCCGTCCAGACCGAGGATGTAGCGAGCCGGTCGCTGCTGGCCAGCAGAGGCGACGGCGCTTCCGTAGCGTTCGCCCATGACCATCTCCTCCCACTGGCATCGCCATCCCGGGGTTCGCTCCGGTGAGCAACTGACCCTCGGCGAGCGCGCCGCCGACTCGATGCGCAACCGGATGGGGTCGTGGGCCTTCGTGTTCGGCGCCCTGTTGTTTCTCGCCGGATGGACGATTGGCAACCGCAACGTCGGCTTCGATCCCTACCCGTTCATCCTCCTGAACCTGATCCTCTCGTGCCTCGCCGCCATGCAAGGCGCCATCCTGTTGATCGCCGCGAAGCGCCAGGACCAGATCTCCTCCGAGTTGGCCTTGCACGACTACGAGACCAACGT
>JBKJNA010000215.1:0-60938 GCA_046596195.1 Acidimicrobiales bacterium
AGCACCACCTCGAAGGCGGCCAGCAGGGCCATGAAGGGCGTGGCCGCCTGCGCCCGGGCCAGGGCCCGCAGCCCCTCGGCCACGCCGGGTTCGATGCAAAAGGCGTGGGTGGCGCCGCGGTGGGAGGGCACCGGGGGGCGGGGGTGGTCGGCGGGCAGGTCGAGCACCAGGGGGTGGCCGGTCAGGCGGGTGGTCCAGTAGGCCAGCTGGGCGTCGAGGGCCTCGCCCTCAAGGCTGTCGCCACCGGTGGGAGGACGGGGCCGCCGCCGGGGCGGTCGGCGCTCAGCATGCCCGCCCGGCCGGCTCGATGCCCGCCAGCTCGGAGAGCCTCGTCTGGGGGCGCTCGACGACCAACGACAGGATGGAGAGGAGCCGGGCGGCCAACTGCTCCACCGTGTCCCGATCGAAGAACTCGGGGCGGTAGCGCAGCCGGAGCCAAAGCTGCTCGCCGTTGTCGTAGAAGGCGAAGACCAGGGGCTTGGTGGTCTCGCCGACGTCCTCCACCCGGTGACCCGCGTGGCCGGGGGCGATCCCCATGGCCGCCGCTCCCGGCACCCACCCATCGGACGCGGCGGGGAAGAACTGGACGTCGACGGGGTGCATGGCCCGGTAGAGCGCGACGCCCTCCCGCCCGAGGGCGGCGGCGATGTCGAGGGCGGCGACATTCTTGTGCTCGAACAACCCGAGCACGGCGTCCCTGGCCCGCCCCACGATCTCGGCGAACGAGGGGTCTCCGGAGAGGTCGGTGAGCAGCGTGGCCGGCACGGCGAAGTAGCCGACCACCCGTTCCAGGTCCGGGCGGTCGCGCGCCGACACGATCGTGGTCACCACCGCCGCGTCGCGCCCGATATACGGGGCGAGCAGCGCGTCGACGGCCGCCACGCAGAGCACGAACATGGTGCTGTGGGTCGGCCCCAGGAGGGCGGTGAGGCCGGCCAGCACGGTGGCCGCCACCGTGACCTCGAAGACGTGTGGTGGCGCCAGCACCGAGTACATCTCCTCAGGACCGGCAGGCGGCCGATCGTACGGCAGGCCCACCACCATCGGCACGTCCCTGAGTCGCTCCACCCACCAGTTGCACTCTGCCTCCAGCCGCTCCGGTGTCAGCCAGCCGCGTTGCCAGACGGCATAGTCCACGCAGCCGACGGGCACCGGCTGCAGCTCGGGCTCCCTGCCAGCAGCAAAGGCGGCGTAGGCAGTCTTGAGCTCGTGCTCCAGCATGACGAGCGACTCCCCGTCGCCCACCAGGTGGTCAACCGTCAGCACCAGTTCGGCCCCCACCCCGTCGAGCAGGACCAGTCGGGCCCGGAACATCGGCCCGGTGGTCGTGTCGAACGGCTGCGCGTTCTCCCGGGCGACCAGCGCCCGCAGGGCCGGCTCCCGTTCCGCCGGCATCGCCTCTCCGAGGTCAGTGGTCGCCATCTCGAACGAGGGCACTGGTCCGACAGCCTGTTCGGGCCGGCCGGCCTCGACCGGGAACGTGGTGCGCAGCGCCTCGTGGCGCTCGACGAGGTACGCGACGGCGGCGCGCACGGCATCGGTGTCGACCGGAGCCGGGAAGCGGTGGCGGAGAGTGTCGTTGAGCCGACCCGGCTCGCCCCAGCCCTCCAGGGTCCAGAGCTGCTCCTGGAAGGTCGACAGCGGCCCCCGGCCGGCCGGCGTCGCCCGTAAGGGCGGGACAGGGGCAGCGCCGGCGGCGGTGAGCCCGCCCACGGCGGCGGCCAGGCCGGCGACCGTGGGTGCATCGAACAGGACCCGCAGGGGGAGGTCGATGCCCAGACGCTCGCCCAGCAGGGCTGCCGCCCGTGCCGCGTGGAGCGACCGCCCACCAAGCTCGAAGAAGTCGTGGTCCCGACCGACTCCGTCGACCCCGAGCACCTCAGCCCACACGTCGGCCACCAGCCCCTCGAGCCCGGCGCCCGGGACAACCAACGGCCGATGCCGCAGCGCGGCTCGATCGGGTGGCGGCAGCCGGAGGCGGTCCACCTTGCCGCTCGGCGTGAGCGGCAGGCCGTCCAGCACCACGAAGACCCCCGGCACCATCGGGGGCGTGAGGAACGCCAGGAGGTGGCGCCGCAGCTCAGCGGCCGCGGGCGCAGCGCCTTCGGGGACCACATAGGCGACGAGGCCGGCATAGCCGGACGCGTCCTCGGTCGCCACGACCACCGCTTGGCCGATTCCCGGATGGGCCAGCAGCCGCGCCTCCACCTCGCCGCACTCAACCCGCACCCCGTCCACCTTCACCTGGTGGTCGGCGCGGCCGGTGAACTCGAGCGTGCCGTCGGGGAGCTGCCGGCCGAGATCACCGGTGCGGAACAGGCGGGCGCCGGGATCGGACGAGAACGGGTCCGGCCCGAACCGTTCGGCAGTGAGGTCGGCGCGGCCCAGGTAGCCGCGTGCGAGACCCGTCCCACCCACGTACAGCTCCCCCGGCGCCCCGGCCGGTACCGGCGAGCCGTCGGCGTCGAGGACGTGGACGGCCACGCCGTCGACGGGGACACCGATCGGGACAGGATCGGGGGTACCTGAGTTGACCTCGTACCACGTGGCGTCGGCTGCGACCTCGGAGGATCCGTAGAAGTTGAACAGGCGGCTGCCGGGCCGGTCATCGACGAACCGGCGGGCCAGCTGCGCAGGGAGCGTCTCGCCGCTCACGATCCAGGTGGTGAGGAGCGCCAGCCTGGTCGCCAGGTCGACCTCCTGGGACAGCGCCCGGAGCAGCGACGGGACGACCACGATGCGGGTCACGCCGGTGTCCTCGAGGAGCTCGACCAACCGGCGGGGGTCGGGCACGACGTCGGGCGGCACCACCACGGTCGCCACACCCTCTGACAGCGGGCGGAAGAGCTCGGCCACCGAGTCGACGAACGAGAGTGACGTCTTGTGGCACGCCACGTCGTCCGGGCCGAACGGCAGCAGCCGGCGGATCCAGCCCAGTCGGGAGACGAAGGCCCGGTGGGTGGCCATCACCCCCTTGGGGGTTCCGGTGGAGCCCGAGGTGTAGATGACGCAGGCGAGGGCGTCAGCCCCTGCGAGCGGCTCGGGCCGGGTGCAGGGCTCGGCCGCGATGGCCTCCCGGTCCTCGTCGACGTGGATGACGGGGCGGGCGGCGACCACGGCGGGCAGCTCCGCCCCCCGGGCATGGGCGAGCACGAGCAGAGGGGCGGCGGCGTCGAGCATGAAGTCCAGCCGCTCCGGCGGGTAGTCGGGGTCCAGTGGCACGTAGGCGCCGCCCGCCTTCAGGATGGCGAGTAGCCCCACCACCGCGTCGACCGAGCGGCGCATGCACAGGCCCACGAGCACCTCCGGCCCGACCCCGCTGGCGCGCAGGTGGTGCGCCAGCCGGTTGGCCCGCCCGTCCAACGCTCCGAAGGTGACCTTGGCGGCGCCCTCGAGCAATGCGACCTTGTCCGGGCCGATGGCCGCCCGCTCCTCGACCAGTTGATGCAGGGTGACCTCGGGCCGGTATCCCGCCGGGGGGTTCCACGACGACCCCGCCGGTTCCGGGTCCTGCCTGGTGGACCGGCCGCCGCCCATGCCCACCACAGGCGTCAGACGCCGATCGGCACGCCGTTGGACCAGGACTCGGCGAGCACGCCGTCGGCGGCGGCGATGAACTCGTCGATCTCGGCCCTGCCCACCGGCGTGGACAATGCCCCCATGCAGTGCTGGTTCAACAACACCCCGTGGTTGATGAGACCGATGACGAAGCGACGGGTCTGCGCCGCGTCGCCCGCCCGCACGTCGCGGTGGTTGCGGACCGGGCCGCTCGTGAAGTGGATCGTGAACAGCGACGCGTCGCCGGTGACCTGGGCTGGGACGCTATGGGACGCGAGAAGAGCCCGGAGGCGGGTTCGCAGGTGGTCACCATTGGCATTGAGCTCGTCGTACACGTCGGGCGTGAGGCGCTCCAGCGTGGCCAGCCCGGCGGCCATCCCGAGCGGGTGGCCGTTGAAGCTGCCGGCATGCGGCATGGGCGTCGGCCGACGGGGGTCGAGCACCTCCATGAACTCGCCACGTCCGCCGAAGGCGGCGACCGGCAACCCTCCGCCGAGCAACTTGCCGAGGGTGGTGAGATCCGGCGTCACCCCGTAGCGCTCCTGCGCCCCGCCGGACCCGGCCCGGAAGGAGATCACCTCGTCGAACACCAGGAGCATGCCGAGCGAGGTCGTGAGGTCGCGGAGCGCCTGGAGGTACCCCGGCTCGGCCGGGATGCACCCGCCGGAGCCGATGATCGGCTCCACGATGACCGCCGCCAACTCGTGGCGATGCCTGGTGAGCAGGCGCTCGGCCGCCTCGACGTCGTTGAACGGGAGGATAACGGCGTGGTCGAGAACGGTGGACGGCACGCCCGCTGAGTCGAACACCGCCACGGGCTCATGCCCCGGGCCCGCCAGCGCCAGGTCAGGTGTGGTGCTCACCTGGGCGAAGTCGTGGCTGCCGTGGTAGCCGCCCTCGATGAAAGCCACCTTCGATCTCCCGGTGCACGCCCTGGCCACCCGGAGGGCAAGCATGGTGGCCTCCGTGCCGGAGTTGGTGAAGCGGACGAGATCGAAGGACGGCACCCGCTCGCAGAGAAGCGTGGCGAACTCCACCTCGACCGTGTTCGCCGAGGCGAACGACGTGCCCTTGGCAACCTGCTCCTGCACTGCCGCCACCACGCCGGGATGGGCGTGGCCGAGGATCATCGCGGTGTAGTTGCAGATGAGGTCGAGGCGCTCGGCACCGTCGACGTCGCGGATCCGGCACCCCGCCCCCTCCTCGATGTACAGGGGATAGGGCTCGATGTAGATGCTGGTACGGGTGGTGCCGCCGGGCATCACCCGGCAGGCCCGCTCGTACATGGCCCGCGAGCGCGGCGTGCTCCGAAGGTAGACCTCGTCGACCGAGAGCCCCTGGCTGAGAAGTGTCATGCCGCTCCTTGCAAGGCCTAGCCGTGGAGGCTACCACCCCGCTGCTATTTGCCTTCTACACATGTGACAGGAATGAAACGGCGCCGGCGTGCTGCACATCTCGTTGTGGAGCACGCCGGCGGTACGTCAGTCGCCCAGCTGCCCCCGGATGGCGCCGTCCGGGTAGGTCGTGGAGTGGAGGTTCACGTAGTAGTTGGACGGCGTCTTGGTCAGTGCCGAGATCTGTGAGCTGGTCACCGGCACGCAACCGGTCGCGCTGTCGGTCCCTCCGAAGGTCATGCCGCCGAACAGGGCGACGAAACCCGGCCCGACCTGGCCCACGGGCGCGACGTGCACATGGGTAGCCGTCACCGTTCCGTCGACCGCCGACCAGTTCAGGTTGAAGCACAGGCTCTTGGCCGACTTGTCGATGACGAGGGTGGCAAAACCGGTGGCGTCGCGGTCCCCGCCGGTGGGGACCTCCGCCCCGTTCAACGACGTGGTGAGGGTGACCGTGGAACCGGCCTGGGCCGGCTGGGCCAAGGCCACGCCGGTGCCCATCACGATGAACAGGGCTGCGACTCGTGCTTTCGACATTCTGACTCCTCGGTAGGTAGTGATTACGGTGCGCTGCGTGGGCGAAAGGCGGCGCGGGAGCACCCGGACAGTCGATCCAACGATCGGCGCACCTCTGATCGGAGGGCGGAGCTTGTCCGCCGGGAGCGGCTCTCTGCGTTCTACAGCGGCGAGATGTTGCCGACCTTGTTGCCCAGGTACTCCACGAACCAGACGTTGCTGTCTGGTCCCGCCGTGACGCCGAAGACACCGCTGTTCGCGGTCGGCATGGTGAACTCGGTGATGACGCCGGCCGGGGTGATCCGCCCTATCTTGTTGGCGTCGTATTCCGAGAACCAAAGGTTTCCGTCCGCCCCGGCCGTGATCGATTTGGGCTTGGCGTTCGCAGAGGGGATCGGGAACTCGGTGAGGACGCCGGTCGGCGTGATGCGCCCGATCTTGTTGCCCTGGTTCTCCACGAACCACAGGTTCCCGTCGGGGCCTGCCGTGATCCCGAGTGGCTGGCTGGTCGCCGTGGGGATGGGGTACTTGTTGGCCACCTTGGTGGCGCCCGGGACGATCCTTCCGATGTAGTTGCCGCCGGTGGCGGTGAACCACATCGCGTTGTCCGGGCCCTTCGTGATGCCGTGGGGCTGGTCGTAGTTGCTCAACCGGTACTGCTTGACCGTCCCGGTGGGGGTCATCGTCCCGATCTTGTCGATCAGCTGCTCGGCGAACCACAGCTTGCCGTCCGGCCCGGTGGTCAGGATCCTCACGCCCGCGTTGTTTGCCACAGGGAAGGACGTGTAGCCGGTGCCGTCGATGTTGAGCCGGCCGATGCTCCCGCCGCCCGTGTGGCCCACAGCGGCCTCGCCGAACCATATCTGGTTGTTCAGATGGGTGATGCCGTACGGGCCGATCGGGACAGGGAACTCGGAGATGACCCCTGCCGGGGTGACGCGGGCGACCTTGGCGCCCAGGTTCTCGCTGAACCACACGTTGCCGTCGGGACCGGTGACGAGCTGCTGAGGACCGCTCCCCGCAGTGGGAATGGCGAACTCCGTGAAGGTCCCCGGAGCGGCCCACGCAGGGAGCGCCAATGTGAGCAGTGACGTGGCTGCGACGACGGCAGCCCTCGAGAAGTGTCGAGCACGGTTCACGAATCAACCTCCACGAGAGAACGCAATGCAATGCATGTTCGGGTGGGATGCCCGGCAGCAAATCTAGTCAATGGAACACACGACGACAACCAATTTTGTAATCCTGCCGGAAGAGTTTTGGGGGTCTCAGGGCAATCTCGTCCAGGCCTTGCCCTCCCGGCCGGACGAAGAGACCGGGACTGAAAAGCCCCTTCACCGTCGCTCAGTTGACGCGCAGTTGGTTCCTCGTGCCATACGTATTGGCGGCCCAGACATTCGTGCCGCACGGCGGGGTGAGTTGTCGTCCTCCAAGTCGAAGCCGCTCGCACCGCCGGAAGATCGCCTTCCGGTAAGGCCCCCCAAGGGCGCGGCAATGGCCCTCCGGAACTCTAGGCGAGGCGGGTATATTTTTCGATAGATGCCTTTCGCATCTACTGGTGAGAAAGCACACGCACAGCGGTCGAAGCGTGTCGCTTGCTGCGGAGCGCGCGATGTGGGAGGGGCGGCGATGGTACGATTGAGGCCTGTCGAAGGCTCTGCGACGGATGGGGTCCAGAGTATTTTTGCTTCGTCGTCTCGAGGGGGAACAACGGTGGCAGCAACCGAGGAAGGGCACGCAAGGACCGGGACGGTTCCCGTCGCGTCCGTCCCGGTTCCCGAGCCGTTGCTCCACGGGTTCCAGGAACTCGGCCTGAGTCCCTACGAGGCCCGGGTGCTCGTGGCGCTGCTGCGCCAGGGGTCGGCCAACAGCGTGGACCTGGCCCGGTTGTCCGGGGTGCCGCGCACGGCTGTGTACCCGGTCCTGCAGGGGTTGGGCGAGCGGGGCCTCGCCGAGCGGGTCAGCGGTCCGGGCCCGGCCGTCTGGGCAAGCAGGGGCCGCGATCAGGTCATCAGTCGCCTCAAGGCGGCGGCAGAGGAGCGGCTGCGGCTGCACCGCCAGCGGGCGGACGATCTGCGCGACCTGTTGGAACGCTCGTTCCCGGAGGCGCCGCCCGAGGTTCCGCTTCCCTTCGTCCACGTCCTTACCGGCGCCAGCCAGTTGAAGGGCACGCACGAACAGATGCTCGGCGCAGTGCAGACCGAGGTGATGATGTTCACCCGTCCCACGTCGACCTGGGCGTTCGTGAACCCCAGTCAGGACATTCTCGACATGCTGGCCGGCGGGGTGCAGATGCGGGTTCTCTACGAGGCGCAGCAGTGGAACTCCCCCGGCTCCGAGGCGTTCCGGACGGAGATGACCGTCTATCACGATGCCGGCATGGAAGCGCGGCTGGTCGACGAGCTGCCCGTGCAGCTGGTCGTGGTGGACCGCTCGGTCGCTCTCGTGCACATGCCACACCCCGACTCGGTGGACGGCTATCCCTCGACCCTCCACGTCCGCCATCCCGGGTTCGCCGAGATGGCCGCTCTCGCGTTCGAGCAATACTGGGCCGACGCCCGCCCCCTGCGACCCGGCCGCAGCCCCCGTACACCACGCAGCGACGCCCGTTCCTTGCGCGGGTCGTTTCGCAGCACCGGCTGACGCCAGCCAGGGGCGACCGGGGCCCGAACCACCGCCGCTGTGTGGTTCCGGCCCTGGCCCCCATTCCACCTCGGTCGGGCTCTGGCCGCCCCTCACCGCCCCATGATGAGGCTCTGGGCCTTGCTGAAGGCCTGTGCGCCCGCCAGGCGGCCGGTGGCGCGGGCGTCGAGGTCGCCCTGCGCGAAGTGGATGCCGCCGTAGAGGCGGGAGATCCCCGCCTCGTCGGCGGCGTCGGAGAACGTGGGCCAGCTCAGCTTGACGTCGCCAGCAGGCGCAAAACCGGGTTCCACCACTGAGCTCCCGGCCCGGATGGTCACCGAGGCGCCGAAGGTGTCCTTGCCGGTGAAGAGCCTGAGGACCTCGGCGCCGGCGGCGCTGAAGTTGCTGTGCCCCGAGGAGTACTCGCCGAACGGGGGCGTGGGAAAGTAGGAGGGCTGGTAGGGGCGCCAGCTCCCGCCGTCGATCATCTTCGTGCCCTGGTTCGGCCCGCCCCACGCCATGACCTGCTGCCCGTTGAACAGGGAGCGGATGGCGGTGATGGGCCGCACCGAGTCGAAGGCGATCTTGTTGTCCCACGCCACGATGCCTGCGTCGAAGATGGCGTTGGTGAGGGCGAAGAACATCTGCACGTCCTCGTTGATGCCATGGTTGTCACGTCGTGACACGTACTGGGCGAACAGGTTCCAGTGCCCCGGCGGGAGCTCGGATTTCGGCCCGTCGGCCCAGTACTCGGCGATCGCCTTCTGCCGGTCGGTCAGGTTGGCGCTTATCTCGAGGACGTCCCGGGCCTGCTGGACGAACTGCGGCGAGCCTGCACGGGCCGGGCCCGTCGCCGACCGGAACTGGCTGCCGCTCGTGAGGGCGAAGGGGGCGACGCGGTTCCAATAGGGAGCGAGGCAATCCGGCGTGACGGGGACGCCGGCTGCATCGGGGTACCGGAGCGGCTGCCAGCGGTTCAGGTCAGTGATGGTCGTGGGATCCAACGGGTTCGCAACCACCATGGGGTCGTTAACGGGCATGTACCCGCTGTACTCGGAGTACGGGGCGCCCCCGTTGATGTCGCCGAGCTGGTTGGACCCGTCGTGGTGGCGGAAGTCGAGCACCGCCGCGCATGCGACGTTGCCAATGCCGGCCGGCGTCGCCACGTCGGTGGTGATGTTCGCCGGGTCGTAGCCGTGGCCTGCCATCACCGCGTTGTACGAGGCAGCAGCGGCCGGCATCAGGTCCATGGCGGCCCGGTAGGCGGCGAAGCTGATCGCCTCCTCCTTGTTCGACTCCTTGCGATCCGTGACGGGTCGGCGCAGCGTGGCTCCGAGCTGCGTCCCCACCGCCTTCTGGTCGTAGGCAGCCCAGGCGTCGAACATGCAGGTATGGACGATGGCGAGCGCCCGGGACACCTGCGGCGGCCCGAGCTTGGAGCGGCGGACGCCCTCGAGCACTGCCGCATTCCACTGCACGACGATGGTGTCCTGCGCCGGCTTTGCCTTCGGGGCGGCCCCTTCTGCCGAGCTGGGCGACGCCGGCCACGCCATCATCGATCCGAGGATGCCGGCTGCGCACAGCACGCCGACGCTCCGTCGGGCCGGCCCCGCACCGAATCGCGAGCCCTGCCGCGCCGGGCCCTTCGCCCACACTTGCATGATCATGCGTCCCCTTTTGTCGAGCCATTCGACTTGCACACAAGAACGAAGCAAAATTAGGTGCCTGCGACCGCCACGCAGCGCCGACGAATCGAAGACCGCCGCTTCGGACCGGTCCTTTGACGCCGTGAGCGCGTCACCCCATCTATTCGCGATGTACCGATAGAAACATACTGGTCCCCACTGCGACCGACAAGGGTCAAAGCGTCGAGATCAAGGTCCGAAATTGACACGGTTCACCCTCGCCGTGGCATTTTCACGCGCCATCATGTCCCTTGATGAACAGCGACGGCCGGCTTCCCCGCTTCCCGGCACCGACGGCACCCTTTCTTTTCCTCCCACCACCGCGTGCATGCGACGTGTGGGTGCTTCCCGACAGCCTTGCGAAGGATGCGCGCCCGGCCGATCGGCGCGAGCGCAGATACCGCCTGAGGCGGGCCCTCGACAACCTTGTGCAGGCGTACCTCGCCACCGACGACGCGTCGATCGACCGGACCTGCGCTCGCTGCGGCGGGCCACACGGCAAGCCCCGGGTCCGTGTCGGCGGCCATCCTTCGCTGCTGCGGGTGAGCGTCGCCCACTCCGACGACATCGCCTTGTTCGCCTTCTCCGGACAGGCCGACATCGGCGTCGACGTGGAGGTCGTGCGGCCGGGCTTCGACTGGTCTCCCCTGCTCGACACCGTCTTCTCCGTCGCCGAGCAGCGTGAGACCGAGTCGTCGGAACCCGACGCCGCCTCGCGTCGGCGTCGCTACTACGAGCGGTGGGTTGCCAAGGAGGCCGTCCTCAAGGCGATGGGGGTGGGCCTGGCCGGGCCCGTCATCGAGGTCGACACCACGGGTGGGCCGGACACGAGCTGGAACGGATGGGCCGTGCGGACACTGCCGCTCGGCCCCGACGTGGTCGGCGCCCTTGCATGCGCGGAGCGGCCGGAGACGATACGGCTGTTGACCGCCACGGCCTGACCATCAGGTGCTCCGGACAGGACCTGCCGCCAGATCATTGTCCGCCTGGAGGTACGACAGGGCCACCCCGGCATGGAGCGCTATGCCCGTCGCCATCGCCGCCTCGTCGATCATCATCGCCCCTGAGTGATTCGGCGCCCCCTGTTCGACACCCGGCGGCAGGCTGCCCAGGGCAACCATGGCGCCGGGAACACGGGCGAGGAGGTAGGCGAAGTCGTCGGACGACATCACGGGCCGGTCCCAGACGTGGACGAACCGCTCTCCGATGACGTCCCTGGCCACGTCGATGACCCAGCGGGTGAAGTCGGTGTCGTTGACCAGCGGCGGGTAGCCCTCCTCCACCACCACGTCGGCAACGAGCTCATGGGCCGAGGCCACGCCCTCGAGCACCCGGCGGACACCGCGCAACATGGCGGCACGCGCCGTTGCGGACAGCGCCCGCACCGTCCCCTCCATGGTGACGGAGTCCGGGATGACGCCGTCACCGGTGCCGGCATCCAACCGGGTGATGGAGAGCACCGCCGGGTCGGCCGGGTCGACTCGACGGGCCACGAAGCTCTGCAGGGCCAGGACGGCCTCGCATGCGGCGGGCACGGGATCGAGGGATTGCTCCGGTGCGCATGCGTGGCCCCCCCGGCCGCGCATCGTGATCCTCAACGTGTCGGACGAGGCCAGGAACGGACCCGGGAGACACCCCACATGACCACTGAGAGAGGTGGGGAGCGAGTGGATGGCGAAGGCGGCGCCCACGGGCGGCGCATCGAGCACGCCCTCCTCCAGCATCACCTTGGCGCCGTGGTGGCCCTCCTCGCCGGGCTGGAACATGAAGCGCACCGTCCCGGCCAGGTCGCCCCGGTGCCGGGCCAGCAGGCGGGCCGCCCCCACCAGCATCGCGATATGGGCGTCGTGCCCGCAGGCGTGCATGATGCCGTCGCGCTCGGACGCAAAGTCGAGCCCGGTCGCCTCGTGCTGCGCCAACGCATCCATGTCGGCCCGGAGCAGGATCGTGGGACCGGGCGCCGAGCCTTCGAGGGTGGCCACCACCGACGAGATCCGCGACCCGACGACGACGTCGACCGGGATGCCCACCAGCTCGTCGACGACGGCCTGCTGGGTACGGGGCAGGTCCAGGCCCAGCTCGGGCCAGCGATGGATGCGCCGGCGCAGGTCCACGGCATCCGACAGCACCTCGAGGGCCTCCGCCCGCAACTGCTCACCCGACGGACCAGATCTCATCGGCATCGGCCTCCCGCCTCGATTCCACCGGCCGCCGCCGTGGCCGCGAACGCTACCCTGCGGCCGGAAACCGATCGATCACGGACGGGAGGTCGCCGTGCGGGTGCTGTTCACGTGTGCCGCCGGCTATGGCCATCTCCACCCGAAGCTGCCCCTCGCCGGCGCCCTTGTTCACTCGGGCCACGACGTCGCCTTCGCCATCCCCGAGCGCTTCTGCCCCCGCGTGCGCGACGCCGGCTTCACCGCCTTCCCGGCCGGGCCCGACGGCCCCGCCCTCGCCGACCAGGTTCGCCGCCGGTTCCCCGAGGGCGCCGACCTCGCTCCAGAGGAGCGACTGCGTTTCGCCTTCACCAACATCATCAGGATCGCCGTGCCGGCGGTGCTGACCGACCTGGTGCCGCTGATAAAGGCCTGGGCGCCCGACCTTCTCATTCACGACCCGTCGGACTGGGCCGCGCCCGTCGCCGCCCACGCGACCGGCACCGTCTACGTCAACCAGAGCTGGGGGCCTCTCCTACCCCGAGCGGACCTTGACCTGGCCGCGGCCGCCGTTGCGCCCATCTGGGATACGTGGGGCCTGCCTGCGCAGGAGCTCGGGGGGATGTTCGGGCACCTGTACCTCGACCTGTGCCCGCCGAGCTTCCAGGCACCGCACGCCGCCGATCTCGGCGTAGCCCGCCAGCTCCTGCGGCCCGTCCCCTTCGACGCCGTCGGCGACGAGCACCTGCCGCCGTGGGTGGAGGCGCTGCCCGATCTCCCCACCGTCTACGTGACGCTCGGCACCTGGTTCAACCTCGAGACCGGGGTGTTCGACACGATCCTCGACGGCCTGCGCGAGGAGCCAGTCAACGTGGTGGTGACCGTCGGCCACGCCAACGACCCCGCCACCTTCGGCCCCCAGCCGGGCAACGTGCACCTCGAGCGCTACATCCCGGTCTCGCTGTTACTCCCCCACTGCGACGTGGTCGTCGGCCACGGCGGAGCCGGTTCCACGCTGGCGGCGCTGAGCCACGGGCTCCCGCTGCTCGTCCTGCCTCGCGGCGCCGACCAGTTCCACAACGCCGAACGCTGCATGGCGTGCGGCGTCGGCCGGTGCCTGCCTCCTCCCGAGCTGCACCCAGATGCGGTGCGGCGCGACGTACGTGCACTGCTCCGTGAGCCTGAGTTCCGCCGGGCCGCCGGAGCAATGCGCGATGAGATCGCCGCCATGCCGTCGCCGCTCGAGGTCGTCCCCGCGCTGGAGCGCCTGACCGGAAAGGCCAGGCGCTCCAGGTAGGACAACCGCTGTATCGCCGCCGGGGCGGCATAGATCACATGCCGAGCGGGATCCTCGCAACCTTGTTCCCGGTGTACTCGGCCACCCAGATGGCGTCCGGCCCCGCAGCGAGGCCCGCCGGGCCGCTGTTGACGGTGGCGAGCGGGAACTCGGTCACCACCCCTGTGGTCGGCGAGTAGCGGGCCACATGGCCGGTCTCCTCGGTGATCCACAGGTTGCCGTCAGGCCCGCTCGTGATCTGGTGCGGGATGACGTTGGGGAACAACACGGGCAGCTCGGTGATGACGCCGCTCATGGTGATCCGGGCGATCCTGGCCCGGTCGGTGGCGGCCCCGGTGGACAGCCTGGCTCCATACTCCTCGGTGAAGTACAGGTCGTTGCCGGTGGGGCCGACGGTGAGGCCGTGTGGCCGGCTGGCCGCCCGGAAGTCCTTCGAGAAGCCCTTGCCTTCCAGTACCGGCGTGGGGAACTCGTCGATCTGGCCGGTCATGGGGTCGAGGCGGCCGATGGCGTAACCGTTGAGCTCGGTGAACCAGACCTTCCCGTCGGCGGTGACGGCCATGGTGTCGGGCCCGGCGTTCGGGGTGGGGACGTTGTACTCGGTGAGCTGGCCATCCAGGGTGAGGTGGCCGATCCGGTTCCCCAGCAACTCGCTGAACCACACGCTGCCGTCGGGTGCGGTGGTGATGTGGTGCGGGTCCGACCCGGCGATGGGAAGCGGGTACTCGTTGAGGTAGACGCCTTCGGGGGACAGCACGGCGATCTTGTCGGTCATCGCCTCGGTGACCCAGATGTTGCCGTCACCCCCGATGGTGAGGACGCAGGGCATGCTGTGCTCGGTGGGCGTGGGGTAATGGGTGATCTCACCCGTGGACGGCCGCAGGCGCCCGACTCCGTTGGTGTCCATCTCGGCGAACCAGATGTCGCCGTTGGGGTGGACAGCGACGGAGGACGGCCCGCTGCGCACGCCGTTGACCATGCCGGCGTCGTACTCCGTGGCGGCGTAGGTGGGCATCAGCATGGCCGGGTCGAGGCGGGCCAGCTTGTTGGAGTAGAAGCCCCCGAACCACATGGCGTTGTCAGGCCCGCGCACGATTCCGGTGGGGAACGACCCGGCCCTCGACAGCGGGAACTCGGTGATCGTGCCCGTGGGCGTGACCCGGCCCACCTTGTCGATCGCGGTGTACCACAGGTTGCCGTCCGGCCCGGCCGCGATCTGGTGGGGGTCGCTGCCCGTCTGGGGGACGGGGAACTCGGTGACGACGCCGGCCAGGGTCATGCGGGCGACCTTGTTGGCGCTCTCCTCGACGAACCAGATGTTCCCGTCGGGACCGACGGTGATGCCGTGCGGGTGGCTGGCGGCCGTGGGCACCATGAACTCCGTGATGCTGCCCCCGGTGGTGATACGCCCGATCTTGCCCGACCCGTTCTCAGAGAACCACATGGCGCCGTCCGGCCCGGCGACGATCGAGTCGGGGTTGCTGTTCCTGGTGGGGATCGTGAACTCCGTGACGGCACCGGCCGTGGTGACCCGCGCGATCTTCCCGGCGCCGAACTCGGTGACCCACAGGTTGCCGTCGGGGCCGGCGGCGATGCCGTGGGGGCCGCTCTGACCACCCATCCTGAATTCGGAGATGGCACCGGTGGACGGGTTGAGCCTCCCGACCTTGTGGGCCAACGTCTCGGTGAACCAGATGTTGCCGTCCGACCCGGCGGCGATGCCCCGGGGGCTGGCCCCGGCCGTGGGGATGGCGTACTCCGTCATCATCCCCGACGTGGTGCTGCGGGCGATCTTGTTGGAATCACGCTCGGCGAACCACAGCTCGCCCTGGCGCACGGTTATGGCCGAGGGGCCGGCGAACATCGTGGGGATCGGGTACTCGCTGAGCCCCGGGTAGACCGACGTCGTCGCCGCTCCCGACGGGAGGCTCGGCAGGGCACCGACCGCCACCACCAGACCGACCCCGAAGGCTGCAAAGCGCTTCTTCGCTACCAGTTTGGACATGGAGCTGCGCCCTCGTCCCGTCAAAATGTCCCCCTCGCGTGCTCGCGGGCGCGCCGGCCACACGAGCAAGTAGTTGATGAGGCCTTTATACTAACGCAGCCATGCCCGAAACGGGGAAAGATCACGTGACCGCCACCAACGGGTCCGAATGGGAGCTGGTGGCCGAGACAATCCAGGTTCTTGCCGCCGATGAGGGGGGGAGCCGTGATCCCCGGGAGCGGCCGGCACCTCATCCGCACGGGCACTGACCTGATTCACCGCCCGAGGACGCGCCTCCCCGGCGCCGCTGCGCCCGGTACCCCCGACCCACGAAGGCTGTGACTCCGCAGCTCTCGCCGTCGGGATTCTTCGTCCTGCGCACACCGCTTCTCCCGTACGAGGAGCTGGCGGCATGGGGCGACGGCCTGTCGCGCGCGGGGGGTGGCGACATCTCCGACCGGCAACTTGCCGCCGACCGCACACGACTTCGGCGCCGCCTCCAGGCCCTCGTCCAGCGTCCGGACGTGCGCGAGGCGCTGTTCCTCGGCTCGCCCGACCTGGAGGGCTCGCTGGATGTCTGGCTCCGGGACCCCGACTCCGAACGCGGGACCGGGATAGAGCGGGCCTTGGTGAGGTACCTGGTACGCATGGCATCGCGGCCCACCCCATTCGGGTTGTTCGCCGGCGTGTCATCGGGCCGCATCGGCCAACGCACCACGCTCACCGTCGACGGGCGGGACCGCTACCGGCGCCACACGCGCGTTGACACCTCCTGCCTCGTCGCCCTGGCACGCGACGTCGCCACCGCTCCCGGTGCCGAGCGCCATCTCGCCCTCGTGCCGAACCCCCTTCTCTACCGTTGGGCGGGCGGTTTCCGCTGGGCCCGGTCGTGCTCGGGCGCAGCAGGGGGCAAGGCCCTGATGGCCCTGCCCGGCACAGCCCTCCTGCGCTCCGCCCTGGCGCTGGCCGCGGGCGGCACGACGGCTGAACAGCTCGCGGCCGCACTTGCTGCGGGCGGCGGACCGGCGGAGCGTGCCCACCGGTTCGTCGACGAGCTGGTCGCACTCGAGGTGCTCGTACCCGCTCTCGGCGTCGTCGTCACGGGACGCGAGCCGATCGAGGCGCTCGTCGAACAGCTCGAAGCGTCGGCGCCCACCAGTGACGCGACGCGGCGCCTCCGGGGTGTCGCCGACGGGCTGGCCGAACTCGACGGGGCAGGCTTGGGTGCAGCGCCCGAGCGCTATCACCGGTTGGCCCGCATGCTGGCCGAGGCGGGTGCCGCTGGTTCGGCGGGGATGTTCCACGTCGACCTGGTCAAGGCAGGCGAGGGCGCGACGTTGGGTGGCCAGGTGCTCGACGAGATCCGCCGCGGAGTGGCGCTGCTGCACCGCATCTCGCGTCCCAGGCCGCCCGGCGACCTCGACCGCTTCCGGGACGCGTTCGAGCGGAGGTACGAGGGCCGGGAGGTCCCGCTGCTGGAGGCACTGGATGGTGACGCGGGCGTGGGGTTCGGTCCGTCGGTGTCGTCCGCGCCACTGCTCACCGGGCTGACCTTTCCAGCGGTCGGCGCCGGGGTCACCACCACGCACGCGGACGAGCTCCTGCTCGCGCGCCTGCTCTCGGCCGCCGGGGGGAAGGAGACGGAGGTCGTCCTGGACGGCGCCGACGTCGACGCCATGGCGACCGGGGCGGCCGACGTCCCGCTCCCCGGCGCCTTTGCCGTTCTCGCCTCCGTCGAGGCAGCCGGCCAGGAGGCGTTGGACCGTGGAGATTTCCGCGTCTTCGTCCGGGCCATGGGAGGTCCGTCGGGAGCGTGGCTCCTCGGACGCTTCTGCCACGCCGACGCCACCATCCGCGCCCACGTCGAGGACCACCTGAGGTCAGAGGAGGCACAGGACGGCGGAGCGGTGTGGGCCGAGGTCGCCCACCTGCCGGACGGCGCGTATGCCAACGTGGTGGTGCGGCCGGTCCTGCGACCGTACGAGATCCCGTGCTTCGGGAGGTCCGGCGCCCCGGACGACCGCCAGCTGGCGTTGGACGACCTCCTGGTGTCACTCGTCGGCGGTCGGGTGGTGCTGCGATCGCGCCGGCTGGGACGGCGGGTGATCCCGAGGATCACGACGGCCCACGACTTCGCCCGCCCGGGGCCGCCCGCGTACCGGTTCCTGGCGGCACTCCAGGTGCAGGGCGTCACCGCCGGGCTGACGTGGACCTGGGGAGCGCTGACGAGTGCCCCGTTCCTGCCCCGCGTTCGCCACGGCAGGGTGGTCCTGTCCCTCGCCCGCTGGAACATCAGCCGTGCCGAACTGGGCCTGCTGCGCGGCCTCAGCGCAGCGGACCTCGTCCGCCATCTCCACCGGTGGCGGTCGCAGCGGGGGATCCCGCGCCTGGTGTCGCTGGCCGACGGAGATGCGACCCTGCTCGTCGACTTCGAGAACGTGCTGTCGGCCGAGTCCTTCGCCCACCTCGTCAGAGGTCGTGACCACGCCGTGGTCGAGGAGGTCTTCCCTTCACCGGACCGGTTGTGCGCCACCGGGCCCGACGGGTCGTTCCTGCACGAGCTGGTCGTCCCCTTCCTCTCCTCGTCGCCCCCACCTTCGGACAGTGCGCGACCGGAGGTGGCCGCGTCCGTGCGCAGGAGCTTTCCACCGGGCTCGGATTGGGTCTCGGCCAAGCTCTACGCCGGCCCGTCCACGGTGGACGGGCTCCTGCGAGACGTCATCGAGCCGCTCAGGCGGGAGCTGCTGGGGTCGGGCCGGGCCGACGGCTGGTTCTTCGTGCGCTACGGCGATCCGAACTGGCACCTGCGGGCTCGGTTCCACGCCGGACCGGCGGGCGACGGGCGGCAGCTCCTCGACGGGATCTCCGGCGCCCTCGCCGTCGCCCTCGACTCCGGCCGGGTCTGGCGGCTCCAGCTCGACACGTACGAGCGGGAGGTCGAGCGGTACGGCGGCGCCCAGGGCATGGCGCTGGCCGAGGAGATGTTCGCCGTCGACAGCGACGCCGTGATGGAGCTGCTGCACCGGATCCCCAAGGGTGATGCAGGCGCCGAGGACCGCTGGATGATAGCGATGCGAGGGGTCGACCAGCTGCTCGACGACCTCGGGCTGCTTGGCGCCGGCAAGCTGGCGGTCCTGAAGCGAGGCCGGGACATCTACGCCAGGGAGCACCGGGTCGACGGGAGGCTGGAGGAGCAGCTCAGCCGGCGCTTCCGCACGAATCGCCCCGCCCTGGAGGCCCTCCTCGAGCCGGCGGCCACACCAGTTGGCGCCCTCGGGGCGTGTGTCCAGGCCCTGCGCGAGCGGTCGCTGCGCATTGCCCCGCTGGCCGCCGCCCTGAGAGCCCTGGAGCGAGAGGGCGAGCTGAGCTGCAGCGTGGAGGACCTGGCCACCAGCTACGTCCACCTCCACCTCAACCGGGTGCTCGCATCGGCGCACCGGGCCCAGGAGCTGGTGGTGTACGACTCCCTCCTGCGGCTCCACCGGTCGCGCACCGCCCGGCAGCGGCCGGCCGAGCGCTAGCGAGGACGGTCGATGCCGGGAACGGGGCGCCGCTACTACGACCCGAGAACGGCCTCGGGCTGGAGGGCGTCGCAGGCCGGACAGGCAGGCACCGGCAAGAGCGCCTCGCGGCGCACCTGCGACGTGCGAAGGTCGGCGACCAACACACCGCCGGTGGACACCGGGTTCTGAAAGCGGCCGACGCTGCGGAGCGCCTCCATGGAGACGAGGCCGGCCACAAGCGAGGCGAAGCCGGCCAGGAGCCCGGGCTCGGGGGCGATGCCGCCCTCGCCGAGCCATTGCTGGTAGGCGACATGCTCGTCGTAGTGGCGTATGTGTGACAGCCGGCGCTCGACCAGGCACTCGTGGCACCCGGGCGTGCCCGGCGTGACACATGGCCCGACCACAGCGTCAAGCGCAGTTACCGAATGGAACAGGGAGACAACCCCCGCCGCCATGCACGCCCGGTTCGCCAGCGAAGCGGCCGCCCCGACCTCGTCGACCTCCACCACGACCAGGTCGACGTCGGTGGCGATCGACCCGACAGGATCGGTCGTAGAGCGCACGGCCGGGCGTGGCCGACGGCCGGGACGCACGGCCACGCATTCCTCGGCCGTCACCTCGGACCTCGGTCTCCCCAGGTCGGACGGCACACCGGGCACGGCCCACTGGTCGCCCGGCGTGACCGCTGCCGCGTCCGCCAGGACCAACTCGCCGATGCCTGCTGCCGCCAGCTGGCGCGCCGCCAGCCGGCCCACCGGACCGAGCCCCACCACGGCCACGCGCGCCGCCGTGGTGGCCACCCGCACGGCAACGGGGCTGCGGCCCAGCTCGCTGACGACCTCATCGGTCGGCCCGCCGGCCCTACCCGCCGGCCAGCCAAACTCCTTGCCGTCTGCATCGGCGCCGTCCGATACGACGCCCTGGGAGTAGAGGTGTGCGATCAGGTCGGTCGCCGGTCCGGGCTCCAATTCCATGCGATCCACGAGGTCGGCCAGACTGCAGCCACCTTCGAGAGCGCCCAGCAGGCGCGGGCCGAAGTCGCCCACGCCGGGCCCGCCGACGCGCAGCACCCGCCCCGCGCTGCGCAGCTGGAGCATATCGGGGCCCATCGGGATGACACGGAAGAAGCCCGGCAGCATCGGCCGGGCCGGGATGGGGGCGACATCGTCTCCGCCGCCGGCCGTCACCGGCGGCCCGGGGCGGAGTCATAGGCGAGCGGCCCCGTGCCACGAGGTGCGTAGCCGGGGGGGAGGTAGAGGTTGAAACCCTCGGCCAACGGGTCGTCGGCGAACAGGTGGATGCACACAGACCACTCCAGGCCGGCGTTGGCGACGGCGTGGATGTCGGCCGGCGGCGGCCGGATCGGCATGACGTCCCCGGGGGCGTGCACCACCCGTGCCACCTCGACGAGCATCGGCTCCCCTGGCAACAGCTGCGACGACGGCTCGTACCTGGTCTCCTCCTCCGTCCCCCGGTACACCCCGACGACGCCCCAGCTGCCGTGGTCGTGGGCGGGCAACGAGAGGCCCGGCGCCGTGATGGTGGTGAAGACGGAAAAGTCCGGACCGGAGTGCAGGAGGTGCTTGCCGAACCCCGTCGCCGGGCGATCGGATGCAACGGCCTCGGGCAGCAGGTCCGGATCGGCGAGGGCGGCTGCGAGTACGGGGCACAGCGCCTCCGGCACCCCGTAGTCGCCGCTCCCCCGCTGCGCGGCCAGCACCCCGGCCACGGCACCGAAGAGGTGCTCGAGGCCGGGGGTGCTCGCTGTCTGCATGCTGACGGTCGCCACGTGCGTGTTACCTAAACGCCCGGACGGAACAACTCGGTGGTCGCAGTGGTGAAGTACCCGCTCGGCCCTGCCGAGAAGCCACCCACGATGAGCAGGTCACCGGCGGTGAGGGTCACCAGCTGGGCGTCGTCGCGAACTCTGCTCATGGACTGGGTGAAGGACCAGGTGCCGGTGGCCGGGTTGTAGATCTCGGCTGTGGCCGACAGGCCCCCACCGGCCATCAGGAACCGGCCGTCGGCCAGCATCTGTGAGGATCCCTCGACCCTTGGCAGGTTCATGGCGCCGGTGTAGGACCAGGTGCCGGTGTTGACGTGGTAGATCTCGGCGGTCGAACTCGTGCAGGCATCGGGCATCGGCGGAGAGACGTTCCCGCCGGGGCAGTGGCCACCGGCCACGATGACGTCGCCGGACGCGAGCAGGCCCGCGCTCTGGAGGAATCGCGGCTCGTGCATCGAACCGGTCTCCGTCCACACGCCCGTTGCCGGGTCGTAGATCTCGGCCGAGGCGCTCACCGCCTCGGTTGGAGCGCCGACCTGGGACTGGCGACCGCCCGTGACCAGCACGCGCCCGTCGGCCAGTGTGGTGGCGCTGTGGCCCCAGCGCGGGTGGTTCATGGGAGCGACCCCAACCCACTTCCCGCCGTGCGCCGAATCGAAGATCTCGGCGGTGGCCTGGCTGGCGCCGGTGCAGCCGATCCCACCGGCCAGCAGGACCTGGCCACCGGCGAGCAGGGAGGCCGTGGCGCTCACCCGGCAGGTGCTCATGGGCTTGGCGGACCGCCACTTCCCGTTCTTCGGGTTGTACACCTCTGCCGTCGCCGTGATGGGGGCGTTCCTGCCGGCGACGCCGCCGGCGGCCAGCACGTTGCCGTTGGGCAGCGTGACGAGCGCGTGCGCGTACCGGGCCTCGCTCATGCTGCCGGTGGCCGACCAGGTCCCGGTCGCCGGGTCGTACAACTCTGCGGCGGCCACGTAGTACTTCGCATCGAGGCTGAAGATGCCGTCGAAGGCGTTGTACCCGCCGGCGACCAACACCTGCCCGCTCTGCAGGAGGGTCGCTACGGCACCGAGGCCAGCGCCACCCCCCTCTCGAGCCACCGCCATGCTGCCCGTCGGGCCCCACGACCCTCCAGTGTCGGCTGATGCCGGGAGCCCGGCGCTCCCGGTGAGCGCCACCGCCGCCACCACCGCCACCCGCGCCACAGTCGTCCTGATCTTCACAGTGTCCCCTTTGCAGTTGGTTTCAAGGCCCGGCATTGCTGCCGGAGCCCGGTCGCGACGCCAGCCCACCGGGCGACGACGAAACCTCCCCATCGGGAGCCTTGCCCGCCGAGGAATCCCTGACCGAGGCCGAAGACTTCCCGCCGCCTGTCGGCTCCCCCGACATTCGGACCTCAGTATGCACGGTGAAGGGCGTCCGCAAAAGGCCTTCTTTGAAATGAACGCCGGAATAGCCTTCGCCGCAGTAACAGCGGAGAATGTCCAGCAGCCGCCCGACCTTCATCGTCGCACCACGGTCGAGGCGGCGAAGCTCCTCGCAGTCAAGCAGGCTGTGGTATGTCGCCAGATCTTCGTCCTGCGGCGTACCCGAAAGATCACCCCGCCGTATCCTCGGCCAGCACCCGCGGAACACGTCGAACGCGAGCAGGTCCGCCCTCCTTTCGAGCGCGGGGCCATCGTCGGTGGGCAGCACCGGCATCTCGGCCTGGGCCACGATGGCACCGGCGTCGACCTCGGCGGTCATCACGTGCACGGACACGCCTGCGGGCGTGCCGTCGATCACCGCCCATTGGAGCGGGTCCAGCCCACGGTTGTACGGCAGGTACGAACGGTGGACGTTCACCCAGCCCCACCTCGGGAGGTCCAGCACCCGGCGCGGCACGATGGGAGCGAAGCCGCAGCACACTCCCACGTCCGGGGCGACGGCCTCGAGCTTGCGGTGGGCGACCGCACTGGTGAAGCTGCGGCCGTAGAAGACGAGACCGGGATCGACCCCGGCCGCATCGGCGATCACCCGGGAATGTGGGCTGGGCGGTGAGTTGAGCCCGAGACCGACGATCTGGTCACCCTGCTCGACGATCAGCTCCACGATCCGTGCGCCCACGTGCCGGTCGCCACAGAACAGCACCTTGGTCACCGTGCGTGCGCCACGATGGCCAGGGAACGATCGCGGAGGCGGCGCTCCTCCTCGGTCAGTGGCGCGCCCAGGGTTGCCAGCCAGCCCTCCTCGACCGAGGCTGCGTCAGCGCCCGTCGGCATCGCCCGCCCGGAACGGAACGCTTGCCAGAACTCGGCTTCTCCGAGCCGCTCGAACAGGTGCCCCGTGAACGAGGCGGCGTGCAGGTACTGCACCGCGCGGGACCTGACCGAATCGCGATGCTCGCTCACCGGGCGTGCGCCTGCCATCGCGGTCAGGTCGGCCAGCGAGATGCGCCAGCCCTCCTCCCGGAAGACCTCCATCCAGCGGTGGGGGCTCAGGTGGTAGAAGGGCCATGCCGGCCCGGCCAGGCGGAGCCGGCCGTCCACGTGCACCGCCAGGCCCTCGTTGAGCACCGGGTCCGGCGAACGCCCGGCAACGGCGTGGACGAGCTCGTGCGCCAACCCGGCCAGCACGCCGTGGCCGTCGCCGTTCACCGGCAGCACGACGTGCGAACCCCTGGTCCGCGCCACCCCGCTACCGCCGTAGACGGTCACCACGACCGGATCGGGCGCCACCGAAAGGAAGGCGGCGATGCGAGCCACCCACGCCTCCGCCCGCTGCTCGACCGCCGGCACCACGTCAGCGAGGACGCCGGCCGACGGTTGGCCACCTTCCCCGGGCACGTAACCCACGGAGCAGACGACCGCCGCTACAGCCCCGTGCTCGCCCGCCTCCTCGTCGGCGCTCATGACATCGGGCACGGCAACCGGTTGAGGTCCTCCTCAGCCAGGTGGGGCCATCCCAGGGTAGATGCCATCGTCCGAATGCGCTCCGACCCCAGGTGCGGGTAACGGGCGTCACCGTGGATGTCGACGGCGCCGGGGGCGAAGACCTTTACCGTCCGAAAGCCGCACCTCGCCGCATCCGAGCTGGTGAGCTCGGTGACGAGCGCCTCGAGCCCCACTCCCCCGAGCCGGCTGACGCAGGCATCGAGGTCGCCCCGCGTGGTCCCGGTGCTCAGGTTCGCGAGGGCGCCGAGCGCGACCTCCTCCTCCGACGCGGCCAGGAAGGCGGCCCGGCCGCCGCCTTCGGCGCCGGCGTAGTAGTGGGCATTGTCCCACAGGGTGCGGATCTCGGCCTGCGGGAACGACGACCGGCTGTCCCAGGCCAGCCCGTGGAAGCCGGCCAGGAGCTGGGCCGTCTCGAACAGCGCCTTGCGCGCCGCCTCAGCGGGATCGAGCCGGCTCGCCGCGCCCATTACCAGGGACGGGCGATCCTCGCTGTCACTCATGGCAAGGCAGGCGATGGTGGGGATCCCGGAGTCCGGCGTCATGTCCAGCAGCACGAACTTGAAGTCGGGGAGCGAGAAGTGGGCCTCGATGAGACCGGCCACACCGTCAGCCGCCCCTGGCTGCGGGACCACCCGTCGCGGCGTCCGGTGGTGCAGCCAGTGGATCATCAAGGCGTCGCGCTCGACGACCTCGTAGAGCCCGGCGAGGACAGCCGCGTCCATGGAGACGTGGGCTGCCAAGCCTGTGCTCATCACCCACCGGGTGAAGTTGTTCGGTGGTTGCAATCCCACGGACGGATGCACGAGCGCAGCGGGGACGAGTGCGTAGCAGCGCCGGCTCAGCGACCATGCCCACGCCCAGTCGATGGCCTCGGAGCTGGCCCGACGTGTGACTCCTGGTGTGGTCGCGTACTGCCGGTCGGAGAGGAGGCCGAACCGCCTGAGGGGCACGGCCCACGCCGAGACGTCGTCCTCCGACGCCCGCAGGATCGTCGACCGGTCATGGGCGAGTGCGAAGCAGTACCGTTCGATCGCCTCGGCTACTGCCTTCAACCAGGCCAACTCCGGGTCCTCGGCGACACCCATGCCGATGATGTCGAAACCGTGGTCGTGGTCACCGACGCCGCGTCTCGGCCCCCTCGCCACGTACACCGGAAGGGTGGGAAGTCCGGGGGCGGTGGCGAAGCTGCGACATCGCGAGACGATGCCATACGGACCGGCCGCGGCCCGGGCGGCGACCATCGCCCGTTCCAGGGGACCGGGCCCGGGCGTGCCGAGGTTGAACCCCAGGTATTCGGGCCTCAGATGCGCCGGAAGGTCAACACTGCGCATGGGCCCTGCACTCCAAGGATGTAGCGAACCGGCTCAACGGGGTGCTCACTGCAAGTGCTTCGGAGGTCTGCATCGGCCAGCAAGGTACTTCCTGCGCTGACGCCGCCAACCGTCGGGTCTGCGACCGGGGTGCCGGCACGGCCCGCCGTTCTCACGACGGGAACCGTGCACGGTCCCCCAGCTAGAGCAGTGTCAGTCGCTGCTCGCCATAGCGGTCATGGTCGAGTTGGTGGTGGTGCAGAAGCTGACGTCGTCGGCATCCCACTCGGCCTCGTCGAGCGACGTGACCTGCATGGCCGTCATCGTCGAGTTGGTCGTGGTGCAGAAGCTGACATCGTCGGCATCCCACTCGGCCTCGTCGAGCGACGCGACCTGCATGGCCGTCATTGTCGAGTTGGTCGTCGTACAGAAGCTGACGTCGTCGGCATCCCACTCCGCCTCGTCGAGCGACGCTACCTGCATGGCCGTCATTGTCGAGTTGGTCGTCGTGCAGAAGCTGACATCGTCGGCATCCCACTCGGACTCGTCCAGGAACCACGTATTGATGGCACCCATGCCACCACCTCCTTCTGGTCGGTACGGATTCGACCACATCGGGCCGCACCATGCAAGCCTTTCCTGCTGAACTCTTACAAAATCGGAGGCTATGTGTCTACCACACCTAGAATGAGCCCTACTGTGAGTAGGAGTCACCCCCAAACGGTCACTTCGGGTGTTGATCCCCACCCGAAGACACGGACGGTCTCGAGCCGACGAGGAACTCGCCGACGCTCGTCTCCTCGTAGTAGTTCAGCCCCGCCAACGCGGCGAAGGCATCGGAGTCGCCCCCACCCACCGCACACGGCGCAAGGCCCATGGCGGTGGCCACCAGGTACATCGTCTGGTAGAGGACGCCGACGTTCTTCAGGATCGTGGCGTACGGGATGGCCTCGTACTTGAACATCACCTTTCCGAAGCGGGCGGTGACGGCCAGGAGCACCTGGGGCCGATCGCGCATGCCCGTCTTGGCGCACGTCTGCTGGAGCAGGGACTCGATGCCCGGGTTCAGCCCCGCCGTCACCACGCCGAGCTGATGGCGCACCGGGTCGTAGTGGTAGAGGCCGGGGTCGAGGCCGTCGCAATGGCGCACCACAGGGTAGAGCTCCAGCTCGTACAGGGCTCCCCCGGTGGGGTACGGCCGGGCCATGCCGAGCGGCCGTGGGCTGCCGTCGGAGAAGGTGGTGACCTCGTGGCGGACGCCGGCGCTGCGGTAGAGGAACTCGCCGAGCTGCCCGACAGTGATGGGGGCGTCGTCGTCCTGCAGCCGCCGCGACTGTCGCCCTTCGAGCACGGTCGTGAACGACGGGTCGCAAGAGGCGAGGGCGCTGATGTCGGGTCGCCGTAGGTGGACGACCTCGGTGGCGGGCGGGTCGACCAGCGGCAGCGGCGGAAAGCGGTCCCGGAGCGGCCACGTCGCGCCGTAGCCGTTGGCATGGCGTCCCTGGCGGCTGCGGGAATGGAAGAACAGGTCAGGGAGGCTCCACTGCGCCAGGGCCATGGTGGAGTCCTCCTCGTCGCCGTCGGCGCCCACCAGCAGCGTGACGTCGACCAGCAGGGCGGCGAGCGCGGTAAGGACCTCCGCAGGAAGGCCGAGCCCGGCGGCGAGGTCGGCCACGCGCGCCGGTCGGGCGAGCGACGCGACGAAGGCCGCCACCCGGGCGTCGTGCAGGACGGCCAGGGCGGAGGAGCGTGGCGACTCGAGCACCATCTCGCCCCCGGCCCTGTGCAGCAAGGCGAACCGGGACAGGACGACGGCGCCGTCGGCGACAGAAGCCGGCGAGGCATGAGCCATCCTCGCGACCAGTGGCTTCACCGTGACCAGTGGCACGCCGTGGAAACGGAGCTCGCGCTGGATCCAACCCCGCTCGTCGAGCCGATCGAGCACCGACGCCAGCAGCGAGGCCGCGGCGGCGTCGCCGGGCGGCGCTGCGGCCCGCAGCTGCGCCTCCGGCGCTCCCGTCCCGAGCAGGATCTCCAGCGGGGCGCTCAGCTCGTCCACGAGCGGGCCCAATGCAAACCGCTTGGAGCCACGCGACAGCAGCAGGCGGCCGTCCGTGCCCATCTCTGCGGTGGCGTCGTCACGCAGGCGCAGTGACGCCTCTAGCCCCGCCTCCCCCTCAGTGGCAACCACGGCTGTGCCCTCCTCCTCGCGGCGCGCCGGACCCCGGACGCCCGAAACCCGGTCATGGTACCCGGCTCAGGCCGGCAGGAGATCGGCGCCGTTGGCCACGAAGAACCGCTCGGCCACGTGCCCACCGAGCGGCGCCAGCGATGCGTGGAAGGCGTCCACCGGGCTCACGCCGCCCTCCAGGTGCGGGTAGTCCGTCGAGAAGGCGTAGACCTCCTCGAACCCGCTCTGCTCGATCCACGTTCCGACCGGCTCGAACTCGAAGGGGGTGACGCGCACCTGGCGGCGCACGTACTCCGACGGCTTGAGCGCCAATTGGCGCGAGAGGTACCCGGACGTGGTGGTGGCCAGGTTGTCCATACGGTCACACCAGGACGCCACCCAGCTGGCGCCCGACTCGATGACGCCGAACCGCAGGCCGGGATGGCGTTCGAACACGCCGCCGAGCACCATGAAGGTCAGGGTCAGCTCGGCGAAGAGGTGGGTGGTCATCCAGAAGAAGGGGCGGGCGTGGAAGTCATCGGCGCTCGGGTCCGACGGCGGTGGCCGAAGGCTCCATGCGGCCTGGTACCAACTCGGCTCCAGGAGCGTGGGGGCCCCTCCACTGCCGCCGTAATGGAGAAGCGCCGGCACTCCGGCCTCCGACAGCATGGCCCACAGCGGCTCCCACTCCGGGGCGGCCGGGGAAAGGCCTCCCGGCGGCCGGATGGCGGAGAAGTGGATCCCCCCGGCGCCCTTCTCCAGGGCCCTTTTCGCCTCGCCGAGGGCCACGGTGACGTCGTAGGTGTTGAGCAGGCATACCGGCACGACCCGGTCGTCGACGCCCTTGGCCCAGTTGAGCACGTAGTCGTTGTAGCGCGCGACAGCGGCCGCCCCCTCCGGGCAGTCGGCGTTGAGCGGCGGCTCCATGTACTGCGAGAACACGAGCTGGCGACCGATGCCCATCTGGTCGAGGGCATCCACCCGGTCAGCAGCCACCTGCGCTCCGTGTGCCCCCCACAGCCGCACGTTCCACACGTCGGAACGGGCCTTCCTGCGACGGGCCAGCAGCGCCTCGCCCTCCCCGGACGGGTTCAGCCCGTCCGCCAGGATCATCTCCCGAACCTCGTCTACCAACGACCCGCCGCCCCCGCGGCCCGGCCATGGCCCGCCACCCGGCCCGGCGCCGAGGATCTCCTCCACGTCGGGCAGGTAGAGCATCAGGTGCGCGTCGAGGTCGACCATGCGGCCCTGTAGGTCGTCCGGCATCATGCGATGTCACCCCCTGCGCGCCACAGCACGCATACGTCGTGGCGGGCGAGCGTAAGGACCGCCCGCCCACCCGTCAAGGACCGTCAGCGCGTCCCGTCACGATGCCTCGCGATCCGCTGACCCAGTTCTTCGTGCCTGCCCAGGCGCGGGCGTGCCCCGCCCTGCCCAGGAAAGACAGAGAGGGGCGCGAACCGCCCAAACGGGATGCTGTGCTGCTCGTGGGCTACTTGGTCGTGTCCTTGTCGTGGAGGATGGCGTTGAAGTAGCTCACGCAGTCGCCCTGGTTCTTGAAGCTCGGGCTCGAGTAGGTCTTGTACTGGCCGTTCTTGCAGGCGTCCTTGGTGGCCGGCCCCGGCGGGACGACCGGCGCAGCCGTGCCCCAGTCCGGCCGGACGTCGGCCCCGCTGGAGTTGGTGAGGTTCACCTGGTTGGCGCCGGTTGCCGCGTCCATCCTCCACAGGTCCTGGTCGCTGTTGCGGTTGGCGTCCCACACGATGTACTGCCCGTCGGGCGAGAACGCGCCGAAGGAGTCGAACTCCGGGCTGTTGGTGATGTTCACCGGGTTGGTGCCGTCGGCGTTCATGGTGAAGATGTCGAACTGGCCGAACGTCGTCCCGTCGGGCAGCGCGTTGTTCCACACGATCTTCTGGCAGTCGGGCGACCAACCGGGGGCGCTGTCGAGCAGCGTGTCGTTGGTGAGGCGCGTCAGGTTCGTGCCGGTCACGGAGATGGTGTAGATCTCGAAACCATTCGCGCCCAGCGCCACGTTGTCCATGTTGGAGTTGAACACGATCGTGCCTGCCGTGGAGGTCCCACAGACGTAGGGGGCGGAGCCCGAACCGGCGCCGGTGAGGTTCACCGGGCTGGTGCCGTCGGCGTTCATGATCCACACGTCGCCGGCGGCGGAGAAGACGATCTTGAGCCCGTCGGAGGTGAAGCTCGGGCCATTGGTGCCGCCGGTGAAGGTAATCTGGACCTGCCCGGTGCCGTCGGCGTTCATCACCCAGACGTTGCCGGCCCTCACGAAGACGATCTTCGACCCGTCAGGCGACCAGGCCGGATCCGTCTCGCCCAGCGTCGGCGTGTTGGTCAAGTTGGTCTGCGCCGTGCCGTCGGGGTTCATGACGTAGATCTCGCCGTTGCCGTCGCGGGTGCTGGCAAAGGCGATGAGCCCGTTGGGCCCCGGTACGACGGCCTCTGCCGGCCCCGTCAGCATCGCCGCCGATACGGCAAGCGAAGCCCCTCCGACGAAGAGACGCTTCGCGAGCCCGCTCGTCGCGCGCGTTGAAGTCGCGCGCGTTGAAGCTGTGGAGTGGTCGGTCAAGGTCTCGCTCCCCCATTGCCATTATCCGTCGGGCGAAGGTCGCCCACATGACTCGGCCCACCATTCGGACCGCCTAGCGAACGTAGCGAGGCGCCGCCCATGATGCAATGCATGCAGTTCGCACCTACCGCCGAGGACAGACCCCGCAAGGGTTCATGCGAATCCAGGCGAATCCAGGCGAATTGGCTTGACTGGCACAGAGAGGCGCGCAACACTCCAAGTGGTTTGCCGAACCGGCGCACCCCGTTGGCGAACTCATGAAGAACCGGCCGCCGGTTAAGTCCCTTTCCCGGCGGCCGGTTCTTCAGATCAACGCCGCCGCCGCCGTCGGCCCTCGCGTCGCCCGCTTGCCAACGCGACGAGTGCGAGCAGCATGGCCGTAGCCACCGCGCCAACCGCGATGCGGCCGGCGAGCGACCTCTTCTCGCCGCCGGCCTCGGCCTCGGCCTCGGGGGCACCGGTACCCGGCGGTCCAGGTGCCGGCGCCACCTTTCTCGCCACGAACGAGCGCTTGTCGAGGATGCCGGACCCTTTGACGAAGGTCCAGCCGTCATAGACGGCGGGGCGGTAGGCGAATGCGCCACCCGCGAAGTACAGCGGGACGACGGGGACGTCGGCCGCCAGCAGCGCCAGGGCCTCGGCCACGGCCGCCTTTCGGGCCGCCGGTTCGGTGGTCGTGGCCACCCGGCGGGCCACCTCGTCGAAGGCGGGGCTGCGATAACCGGAGAAGTTCAACGGCGCGGTCGCCGTGTCCGAGCCGAAGAGCCGTCCCAGGAACGTGGGGTCGTAGGAAGCAAGGGGCGGGCTGGTCCACACGGCGACCTGGAACGACGGGGGCGAGCCGTCCTCGCCGACGGCGTGCCCCAGCTCGTCCCGTGTCACCAGCTTCAGCTCAGCAGTGGCGCCGGCGTCCAAAAGCGCCTGGACCACGCGTCGGCCGGCCTCCGCCTTCGCCGGGTCGTTGCTCGGAGCCAGGAGGGTGATCGGGACGCCGGTCGTCCGTAGCACCGGTCGGGCTGCGCCGGGCTCGAACGAGTGAAGCGGCTCGGCTGACGCGAAAGGCGACTGCGGGTGCAGGTAACCGTGGTCCGCGGCCACGGCATTGCCCACCGCCCTCGATATGCGGCCGAGGTCGATCGCCCCCGCGAAGGCCCGGCGGACGTCGACACTGTCGAACGGTGGTGAGCGGACGTTGAACAGCACGACAGTCCCCAGGTACGAGGGGCCCTCGTCCACCCGGACCGAAAGGGTGTCGACCTGCTCCTTCAAGCCCTCCGGGAGGTTTACCGGGACCATGTCGACCTGGCCACGCTGGAGGGCACGGACGGTCTCGTCGACGGCGGTGATGATGGGCACCTCGATGGTGGTCACCGCCGGCGGGCCGCGGAAGTACCCCGGTGCGGCTTCGAAGCGGTAGCGCTGCCCGGGGACGTGCTCGACGAGGCGGTAGGGCCCGCTCCCCACAGGGAGCCCATCAGGCGCCAACTTGGTTCTCGCCAGCACCTCCCAGAGGTGCTTCGGGATGATGGGGAGGTCGGCCAGAGGCTGGTCCATGAAGCCGGGCGCCGGTTGGCGGAGGGCGATGACAGCGGTGGTTGCGTCCGGCGTGTCCACCCGTTCCACCGCTGCCACCTCCCCGCTGAACCGGGGGTGGGGGTGGGCGGCGACGTAGGCGAAGGTGAACGCGACGTCGGCGGAGGTGACGGGGGCGCCGTCGTGCCATCGCGCTCCCTCGGCCAGGCGGACGGTGACCTTGCGGCCGTTGGGGCTCGTCTCCACCGACCGCGCCAGCCACGGCTGGGGAACGCCCTCGGCGTCGCGCCACAGGAGGGTGTCGTAGACCAGGGTCATCAGCGGGTACCCCAGCTCGAAGGTGTAGGGCGTGAGCGAGCCATCATCCTGCGGGAAGGGCAGGCGCACGACCGCCACCGGCGCTGGCGCGCCACCGGGGGGCCCCGCGGGCTGGGAAGCCGCCGGTCCGTCGGGGCGCAGGGCGACCACGCCAAGCGCGAGCGCGGCCAGGATGCGCCACCCCCGTCGTGTCATGGCCGGCGCCGCATCATGGCGGCCAGTCTCGCCCCGCTGCGACCGCATGTCAGGTCGGGCGGTGTCGGTGCTTCGCATGAAGCGACTGGGGAGAGGGGGCCCGATCGGGCCCCCTCTCCCCATTCCATCAGTCGCTACCTGCGCTCAGCAAGCCACCGCCGGGTCACGAAGGACATAGAGCCCCGAGTTGATGTCGGTGATGACCACCTTGCAGCCCGAGACGGCGACGCCGGTCACGTACGCCTTGGCCGGGATGGTGGCCGTGGGGTCCGCCGTGTCGGGCGGAACGAAGTGACCGACCTCGACCGGCGCCGCCGGGTTGGAGATGTCGAGGATGCGCACCCCGTCGGAGTTCCAGGCCACGTAGGCCCGGCTTCCGGCGGTGACCGCGTGGTGCACCGAGTACACACCCAGGTCGGGCGGGGGGAACACCTGCGACCTGGCCGTCGAGTACTGCCCGACCTGGGCGTGGCTGGCCAGGTCGGCGATGCGCAGGCCGCCCCATGCGCCGGGGCTGTCCACCATGGCTCCCGTGACCGCCGTGCCCAGGGTGCAGTTCCCGCTTCCGCCGGGGGACACCGAGGGGCACAGCGTGGTGCGGAGCCGCGTGGCGCCCGGCCGGTCGAGGGCGATCATGGGGATGTCGATGCCGACCGAGACGCCGTCGGGCCCGAAGGCGTTGTTGAAGAAGTTGGCGTCGACAGCCACGCCGATGGCGCCTGCCGCCTGGGCCCGCGTGGCCCGGGCGGCCAGCGAGCAGCCGGCTGCCGCGATCTGGCCGGTCTGGAATGCCGTCCTGCCCCGATCGACTACGGCGATCTTGCCGGCGACGCTGAACGGCGCATTGGTGGCCGGGTCGGTGAGGTAGGCGTCGGCCGGGCAGCCGCGCCCGACGTACACCAGGTCGGCGTTGGCCAGCCCGGCCGCATCGGCCGGCACCTGGGCGCCGGCCCTGCGGTAGACCTGGGCGGTGTTCTCGGGGTCGAAGAGGGTGAACGGCGCCTCACAGGCCACGATGGACGACCCTGCGGCGAGCCCCTGCGGCGAAGTGCCGGATGGGCTGCCGCCCACGGTGGCGATGCGCAGCGAGCTGTCGGGCGCATTCCAGTCCTGGTCGGAGAACAGTGCCAGGCTCTCGCCGGGCCCGCCCACGGTGGCGAAGCTGGCGTTGCCCTCGGTGCGGCGGTCGGCCACGGGGTAGGGATCGACCGAGCCGGCCAGCGTGGCCGCCGGGCCGGTCGAGAACACTGGCGGGCCGGCGGGCAGGGCCACGTTCAGGTCGAGCAGGCCGTCGTCCATGTCGGCCGCCACCGCCTTGGTGCCGCCGGCGTACAGCTCGGCGCTCATGATGCCGGTGAACGGCCGGCAGCCGTTGTTGGAGAAGCCGGCAGCCGGCGGCTGGGCGTTGGGCGGGTTGTAGTCCCCGACCTGCACCGGGTTGGTGGGATCAGTCACGTCGACGATGCGCAGGTCGCCCGATGTGAACCGGGAGGCGGTGGCGAACGGCTCGGTGGAGATGGACAGCACCCGCCCGTCGCCGCGCTGCACGAGCGACACCGCGTCCTGCGACGAGGCGCAGGCGTCGGGCCCCTTGTTCGGGTCGGACTCGCTGGGCGGGGTCTCGTCGCACTTCTTGTGCTCGGGGTTGAACTGCTCGAGGTCGGCCTGGTAGCGACCGAGGAACCGCGGCAGGCTCGGCTTGGTGATGTCGTAGTACGCGACGCCGCGGGCCACGGCCTCGAAGCCGTTGTTTTTCAACGTGGTGAGGCCGCACCGTGCCAGGGCGACGGCCAGGAGGTCGCCGGTGAAGGTCGGCGTGGTGACATGGATGGCCGCCACGTCACGGGCCGTGATGCCCTGCTCGACCTGGATCTGCCCGACCCTGGCCGGGGCAGCGGGATTGCTGATGTCCACGAGCTGGATGCGGGGGGTGGCGCAGGGGTACGGGTTGTAGAAGTGGCTCCGGAGCCCGCCCGCCGGCTGGATGCCGGTGGCCACGACGGCCGTGTTCCCCACGATGGCGACCTCGCCGTTCAGGCCCTTGCCCCCGAGGTCGGTCTGGCCCAGCAGCGCCAGGTCGGTGCTCGTCGCAGGGTCGGGCGCGTGCGCCCGCACCGGGGCGATGGACGGGGCCGAAACAAGGCCCATCGTCACCAGCACGGCGCCGCCCAAGAGGCGTCGGCGCCTGCCCCTGGCTTCGGTATGGACGGTCCCTGGACGCGATCTCATAGCAGTTCTCCCATCGTCGGCTTCACGGTTGTGGGCGCGCCGACTACCGGCACCCCGCGGTATATGTTCCGGACACGCACTGCCACGAACACCGTGGATATGCTGTCGTCCCCCGTTCGCCCCGATACACGCGGGCGCAGTGGAAGATAGCGGGAGTCACCTCGGACTACAACGTTAATCGGTACTTATTTCTGGAGGAGCGAACTACTGAGATTTCAGGGCTTCTCGTGAGCACGACGGAGGTTGGCGTACCACCGCCTACCGCCACCTTTTTGGGGCGCCCCGGCGAAGGCAGCGCCCCGGAAGGTGGGGTGGTGGTGGAAGCGGGCCAGGGGGATCATCTTCCCGAGGAGGCTAATCCTGGCCGCGTGGCCGCCAGTCGCAGATCCCGTCGAAGCCCGGCGCGTTGGTGAGCCGCCGCACCTCACCGCCATCGGCGTTCATCACGTAGACCTCCGGATTGGCCGGATCGTCACGGTTGCTGGTGAACGACAGCAGGGTGCCGTCGGGCGACCACGAGGCGAAGGTGTCCCTGGCCAGGCTGTCGGTGATGCGGGTCTGGCCGGTGCCGTCGGCGTTCATCACGTAGATCTCGAAGTTGCCGTCTCGGTTGCTGTGGAAGGCGATCTTGCTGCCGTCGGGCGACCAGGACGGCCCCGCGTCGATGCCGGGCACATTGGTGACACGGGTCAGGCCGGTGCCGTCGGGGTTGATCACGTAGATCTCGGTCTCCGGCGGGTGGTTGGGAACGGCCACATCCTGGTCCCGGTTGCTGTTGAAGGCGATCCTGCTGCCGTCGGGCGACCAGTCGGGAAGCGCGTCCTGGGCCGGATGGTTGGTGAGCCGGACCGGGTCGGTGCCGTCGGCGTCCATCACGTAGACCTCGGTGTTGCCATCGCGGTTGCTGGTGAAGCCGAGGCGAGCGGAATCGGGAGACCAGGTCGGGAACAGCTCGCCGCCGGTGGCGAAGTTCGACACGTTGGTCAGGGTGTCGGCAACCAGGTCCTTGACGTAGATCTCGAAGTTGCCGTCGCGATTGGTGTGGAAGGCGAACCTGTTGCCGTCGGCCGTGAACGCAGGCCCCTGGTCGGTCGCCGGGCTGCGAGTGAGGTTGATCTGCGGGTTCCCCTTGAGGCTCAGCAGGTAGATCTCGGCGAAGCTGGGGTCTCGGGCGCTCTGGCAGGCCACCCACATGTTGTCGCCCGGGAAGGTGGCGAGGGCCGGTGCCACGGCGCGCACCCCGGGGAGCAAGGCCAAGAGGACGACCACGGCGAACCCTGCGCCAGTCCTCCTGCCCGCCCGAACCCGCCCCCACGTTCGCCGTGGTCCGCGCCCGGCAACAGTCGATCGTGAGCTACCTCGGGCCACCTGCAAGTGAAGCGACATGTTCGTTCCTCCTGTCAGTCGAGTACGACGCGCACCCCTGCCGTCAGCCGACGAAACCAGCTGATCTGATCGACCACGCTTTCTAATCGCCATGTCAGGCATCGTCAACGAATGACCGGGCCGGGCCGGTGATCGCCCGGTCAGGTCGGGCGGTGGCGGCTCCCCACGGGGAGCCCGGCCTACATGCCTCAGCCGCCGCCCGGTTTCTTCTCCGGTGCCGGAGCCGCTCCCGCCTCGGTGGCCCCCGCCCGGGCCCAACCCCTTCTCTTCACGACCACCGAGGTGACGAGGGTGTCGGCGAACGTCTGGCGCTTGGGGTCCCACGTCGGCCGCAGCCAGCCGGCGAAGGCGGGGAGGGTGTCGAGGACGTGGAGCACCTGACGGGCGATCGACCGCCATGGGCCCACCGGTTCTCCGTCGCGCTCGCGCACGAGGCAGATCCCGACTCCGCGCTTACCCCGCGTCTGGCCGGTATGGCCCTGCTCCACGAGCGAGCGTACGACGAGGACGACTGCGGCAACCAGGCCCAGGGCGGCGAACGCAGTCGCCGCCCCCTGGTACTGGAACACGCTCTGGAAGAACAGGCCCGTAGCCGCCGCAAGGCTCACCACGGCCAAGGGGATGGCGGCGTCCACGAGGGAAGCCCGCGCCCGGGCTGACCACGGGGCGAGGGCCGCCCCCGACCAGATGGCCTGGCGCACCGCCGCCTGCGGGGCCCCGCCTTTCCCGGCGAAGGCGGCGCCGCGATAGTCGGGGTCGTGGCGGAAGCGGGCCTGCTCGAGTCTGGCCTCGCCGAGGAAGGTGACGTCAGGGAAGAGGGCATGGCAGTCGAAGGCGGCGCCGTCGAAGGTGGTGTCCCCCTTGAACGTTGCCCCGTCGAAGTGCGCGTCAGTGGCGAAGGCGGCCCGGCCGAACCAGGCCAGGTTGGCGAACTCCGCCTGCATGAACGAAGCCGGCCCCTCGAACCTGGCGCCCCCGAACCACGCCTGGCCGGCGAACGCTGCACCCTCGAAGCTCGCCCGGCCTGCGAGCGATACCCGGGCGAAGCGGACGTTGCCATCGAAGCGGGTCCCCTCGAAGGCGGCATCGCCCTCGAAGCGGGCGCGGTCGAAGGAGGTTTCCTTTGCGAAAACCACCCCGGCGAAGCCGGTGCCAGGGGCGAACGTAGCGCGGTCGAAGCGGGCCCTGGTGAGGATCGGCCTACCGGCACCGTCGCACGGCGTGGCGTCGAAGATCTGGCCGAGCAGGCCGGCGTCGACGTGCACGCCCCGGGCGTCGAGCGGCCTGCCGCGTGCGAGCGCGCCCATCGCCGACGCCCGCTCCGTGTCGTCCAGGTGGGCGAGGCAGGCGCCGGCGGCGGTGCGCACCCCGGTGCACCCCGGTTCACGACACCGCTCCCAGGGAACCTCGGAGGCCTCGACCTCGGTCACCGTCACGGAGCAGGCGCCGCCTTCCGGATGTACTCGCGGGTGAAGCCTTCCAGATCCTCGACCCCGATCCGGTAGTAGCGGCGCAGGAGCCGTTCGTCAAGGCGCGACCGGACAGTACCAACCTGCCCTGAGCAGAGCAGGGTGGGCTCGGGGAGGTTCTTGAAGTTCTGGTAGAAGTCGAAGAACTTCTCGGACCCGCCCTTCTCGACGAGATAGAGAGCAGCGGCGTAGGCGAAGGCGTAGTCGAGGGGGGGTTCGTTGGGGTTCAACCGCAGACCGGCGAGCTCGTCCGCGGCGACGATCGCCCGCCACTCGGCGCTTCGAACGGCGTGCTCCTCGGCCAGGAGCATGGCCCCCCCTTCTGCCACCCAGCCGTTCGTGCACGGCCGGGTGAAGCGGGACAGGGCGAGGTGGGCAAGCTCGTGGCGGAAGACCTCGTCGGGCTGGACGGGCCTCAGGCTCTGCTCGAGCTTGACCTCGCCCACCTCGGACAACGCCTGGAGATTGGCCATCGCCAGACGCTCCTCCGGGCGGGCCGGGTGGCCAGCCGTCACGATGAACGGGTGACGAGCGAGTGCCACGCTGCCCTCGTCCCCGTAGTTGTCCATGTACTCCTTGCGGTCCGTGGCGAGGACGAGGAGAAGACGGTCGTCGGGCGTGAGGGTCAGCCGGGGTCGAAGCTCGGCGTAGGCCTTCTCGGCCTGATCGGTGATCTCGGCCACGCTGGAGACGCCAGGACGGGCCATGACCAGGAAGTGGGGCGAGCGGGTGATCTCGACGGGCCCGAACGGCCAGAGCGGGGGGGGTGGCGGCGCGTCAGGGGGGAGAATGAACTGGGACTTCGTGACCACCCAGCCTTCCTGGCGTCGCTCGATGTCGTACAGGAACCGCAGGCGGAACGGGTTGTCGGCGGGCAGCTCTTTGAACGAGTACTGCATCGTGACGCTGGCGTTGCGGAAGCTGCTGCCGTCGTCGGAGATGGTGGCCTCTCCCACGGTGAGGTCGATCTTGGAGAGGGGAAGGGTCACCGCCACCCGGGCGATCGGCTCCTCGAAAGCCCGGGCCTCGGGGCTGAGGGCGGCCAGGTAACCCTCCACGTCACCGGCCAGCAGGCGCTTCGCCCGCTCCCGAAGCATGAGCTGCACGGGCCGGCGGGGGTTGGCGACCAGGCCCTGTCCCTCGGCGTCGGTGACGGCCTGCGTGTCGCCCTGGCATGCAGCCAGGGTCGTGGCCGCCGCCAGGAACAACGCCAGCCACCGGACTCGGCCCACCGAGCTTAATGTAGGCGACGGCGCGCCCCGGCGTCTTGCTACCCTCGACCCGACCAGGGGGACGCTATGGCAGACAAGCGCCAGGCCACGCGCAAGAAGGCCCGGAAAGAGAACAAGAAGAGCATGCTCGGCGTGTGGACGGCGGTGATCGTCCTCGTGCTCGTCGGCTCCTACTTCGCCGTCATCGAGGTGAACCGGCCGAAGGTGCCCGGTGACAACCTGCGCCTCGACTCCTTCGTCGACCTGGCCGAGCGCGGCCGTCTCAAGAGCGCCACGATCCTCAATTACGACTCGTACGCCGTGGGGAACTACGTGCGGGACGACGAGACGACCCACAAGTACAACGCCGTGTACCTCAAGGAGAGCCAGGGCCTCCTGGTCGACGTGCTGCTCGAGAACCGGGTCGCCACAACCGTCGACCAGCAGACCAAGAAGCGGCTGATCTCCCTCGTCGCCACCGTCCTCCCCGGCTTCGTCCTCATCGTGTTGTTCGTGTACCTGATCCTGTCGTCGCGCCGCGGGACGGGCCTGTTCAAGGTCAAGAGCGGCGCCCGCAAGATCGAGCCCGAGCCCGGCGGCGTCACCTTTGCCGACGTGGCCGGCCAGGACGCAGCGGTGGCCGAGCTGCGGGAGATCAAGGACTTCCTGGCCGACCCGGGGCGCTACGCCGCCGTCGGCGCCCAGATCCCCAAAGGGGTGCTGCTCTACGGCCCTCCGGGGTGCGGCAAGACCCTGCTGGCCAAGGCGGTGGCGGGCGAGGCGGGGGCCAGCTTCTATTCCATCTCCGGTTCCGACTTCGTGGAGATGTACGTGGGGGTGGGCGCCGCCCGCGTGCGGGACCTGTTCAGGGTCGCCCGCGAGAATGCCCCGGCGGTGATCTTCATCGACGAGCTCGACTCCATCGGCCGGTCGCGCGGTGGTGCGTCCTCCACCGTGAACGACGGGGGCGAGCGCGAGCAGGCGCTCAACCAGATCCTCGCCGAGATGGACGGGTTCTCCGCGTCCGACGGCATCATCGTCCTGGCCGCCACCAACCGCCCTGACATCCTCGACCAGGCGCTCCTCCGGCCGGGCCGCTTCGACCGCAGCATCGGCCTGGAGCGGCCCGACGAGAGCGCCAGGGTGGCCATCCTCGCCATCCACGCCAAGGGCAAGCAGCTCGACGCCGACGTCGACCTGGCGGCGGTGGCGGCGCAGGCTGTGGGCTTCACGGGCGCAGACCTGGCCAGCGTGCTCAACGAGGCCGCCCTGCTGGCGGCCCGGGCGGGCAGGTCCGAGATCTCCCAGGCAGAGCTCGACGAGGCCGTGCAGCGCATCCTCAGCGCGCCCGAGCGCCAGCGCCGCCTGTCCATGCGCGACAAGAGCATCGGCCGGCGCTACAGCGAGCAGGACAAGGTCACCTTCGCCGACGTAGCCGGCCAGGACCCGGCCGTCGAGGAGCTGCGGGAGATCAAGGAGTACCTGTCCGAGCCCGAGCGCTACGCGGCGCTGGGTGCGGCTGTGCCCAGGGGGGTCCTGTTGTTCGGGCCGCCCGGGTGCGGCAAGACCCTCATGGCCAGGGCGCTGGCGGGCGAGGCCAACGCCGCCTTCCTCTCGGTGAGCGCCAGCGAGGTCGCCGGGTCGCTCGTGGGGGAAGGCGCGTTGAGGATCCGCGACCTGTTCGCCGAAGCCAGGCAGATGGCGCCCGCCATCTTGTTCATCGACGAGCTCGACTCGCTGGGCCGCTCACGAGCGGGCACGACGGGGGCCGACCGGGGCTCCAACTCCAGCCACGACGACCAGGCCATCAACCAGATCCTCACCGAGCTCGACGGCTTCACCCCCTCCACCGGCGTCATCGTGCTCGGCGCCACCAACCGGCCCGACGTGCTCGACCCCGCCCTGCTCCGGCCGGGCCGCTTCGACCGCACCATCGGGCTCGATTGGCCCAACGACGTGGCCCGCCTCGCCATCCTCACCCTGCACGCGAAGGGAAAGGCACTCTCGGCTGACGTCGACCTCGAGGCCATCGCCGGTCGGGCCAACGGGCTGAACGGCGCCGACCTGGCCAACATCATGAACGAGGCCGCCCTCCTCGCCGCCCGCCACGAGCAGGAGTCGGTGTCGCAGGAGGACCTGGACCTCGCGCTCCAACGAACCCTCCAGGCCCCCGACCGCCAGCGCCGGCTGTCCATGCGGGCCCGCAGCGTCGGCCGGCGCTTCGCGGCGGACGAACGGGTCACCTTCGCCGACGTGGCGGGCGTCGACGACGCCGTCGAGGAGCTTCTCGACGTGCGGGACTACCTGGCCGAGCCCGACCGCTTCGCCAAGCTGGGCGCCACCCCGCCCAAGGGGATCCTTCTCACCGGGCCCCCGGGCTGCGGCAAGACCCTCCTGGCCAGGGCCGTGGCCGGGGAGGCCAACGCCGCCTTCATCTCCGCCTCCGGCGCCGACTTCGTCGAGATCTTCGTGGGCGAGGGGGCGGCTCGTGTGCGTGACCTGTTCGCCGAGGCGAGGTCGATGGCGCCGGCCATCGTGTTCATCGACGAGATCGACGCCATGGCCGGGCACCGCTCGTCCGGCCCCGACGCCTACGGGGGCAGCCGGGAACAGGACGCCACGCTCAACCAGCTACTGGTCGAGCTCGACGGGTTCGAGGGCCGCGAGGCGGTGATCGTCATGGCTGCCACCAACCGCCCTGACATGCTCGACCGTGCCCTCCGCCGCCCGGGCCGGTTCGACCGCCAGGTCGAGATCACCCTCCCCGACCGCAACGGGCGGCTGGCCGTGCTCGAGGTCCACGCCAAGGGCAAGGCGCTCGGTCCCGACGTCGACCTCGCGAAGCTGGCCGGCCTGACCCCGCAGTTCTCGGGCGCCGACCTTGCCAACGTGCTCAACGAGGCCGCCCTCCTGGCCACGCGCCGAGGCATACCCCACGTCACGATGGACCTCCTCGACGAGGCCATCGACCGTGCCTTCCTGGGCATCACGTCGCGGCGCCACATCATGTCCGAGGAGGAACGCCGGGTCACCGCCTACCACGAGGCCGGCCACGCCCTGGTGGCCCTCGGCGTCGCGGGCGCCACCCCGCCCTACAAGGTCACCATCCTGCCCCGGGGCGGCACCGCCGGGCACTGCACGTTGCTCGACGACCACGATCCGCTGATGCCGTCGCGCTCGGCCATGCTGGCCCAGATGGCGGTGTCCGTCGGCGGGTGGGCGGCGGAGATGCTCGTGTTCGACGAGGCGTCGTGGGGGTCGGGCAGCGATCTCAAGAAGTTGAACCGGATGGCCCAGGAGATGGTGTGCGAGCTGGGGATGAGCGAGGAGTTCGGGCCCATGACACCGGTCGACGGCCGGGGCTACGACGGGCGGGCGGCGCCGTTGTCGCCCGAAGCCACCGCGGCGATCAGGCGGCTGGTCGACGAAGCCACCGCCAAGGCGCGCGCAGCGCTCGTCGCCCGCCGCGATGCGCTGGACCGGGTGGCAGCGGCCCTGGTCGAGCGCGAGACCCTCACCAGGGCCGACATCGAGGCATTGGCCGGGGACGGCACGCCGGCCGCCACCCGCTGAGTCCGGCGACGGGCGGTCAGCTCCCGCAGATGTTCAGCCCGTAGGCGGTGAGGCGCCTGTTCACGTCGTCGAAGCTGTGCCCGTCGATGGTGGAGGGGTCGCGTTCCGCTCGGCGCAGCACCGCCTCGGCGTCGTCGAAGATGGCCACCAGGACGGCCTTGTCGCCCTCGGGGTAGCCGAGGGCACGCAGCTGGCGGAGCTGGTCGCGGATGCCGGGGACGAATACCCGCACGAACGTGGCCAGCGCGTCGGGATCGGCCCCCGCCGCCGGCTGGCGGGCGACGGCGGCGATGCGCTCGTTGCCGTTGACGCAGATGACGTTTCCGAGCTTGAGGTACTCCACCTTCGAGATGGCCGGGCTGTCGTCACCTCCTCCGCACCCGGTGGCGACGAGCGCCAGGAGCACGAGCGCGGCTGCCCGTCCCCACAGTCGCCAGGTGACCACCCTCATTCGGCCGCCCGTGCCGGCTGGCGGCGGCGTGTGACGGGGGCGACAAGGAGCACCAGCCCGATGACGCCGGCGGCCACTCCGCCGAGGCGGAGCCCCCTGCGCAGGGGGGCTCGGCGCTGGGAAGTCGACCACGGCACTGGCGAGGTCCTGTCGTCCGTCGGCCACGGTGCCGGCGCGGGTGTCGGTCCACACGGCGAGCGCCCGCCCGTCGGTGGCCACCAGGCCGAGGCGGTCGCCGAGGTCCGCCATCCCCCGGTCGCCGCCGAGGCCCATGCGGGAGTCGAAGGCCCGGTCCGACAGGCGCAGGCTCGGGGCGAAGGTCCGGCCCCCGTCGAACGACGAGCGCAGCGACACGGTGTTCATCGTGTCGCCCGGGTCTGCGCCACGGTCGTAGTACACCACGTCGAGGCGCCCCCCGGCGCCACCGCCAGCTGCGAGAGGTACTGGGCCCGGTCGCCGCCGGGGCCCGCCTCGTTGACCCGGCGGGGCGCAGACCATTGCCAGCCGCCCCACGGCCGCCCGAGCCCATCTCCGCCCATTATCCGGTGGGCCGGGATCCCCGGCCCACCGGATACCGTCTTCAGGCGATGCCCGCCGTCGTCAGGGAACGAGGCGTGCGACCTTGCTGCCGAAGTTCTCCGTGAACCACAGGTTGTTGTCAGCCCCGACGGTGATGCCGAAGGGGCCGCTTCCGGCTGAGGGTACGGAAGTCTCGGTGAACACCCCGGCAGTGGTCATCATCGTGACCTTGTTCGCCGCCAGCGCGAACTCGGTGAACCATAGGTTGTTGTCGGGCCCGGTGACGATCATCTTCGGCTGAGAGTTCGCAGTCGGGATGGTGAACTCCGGACCGAAGACGCCGGCGGTGGTGATGCTGCCGACCTTGTTCGCCGCCGACTCGGTGAACCACATCTTGCCATCGGGACCGACGGTGAGCCCGTTCGGCTGGCTGTTGGCGGTGGGAATGGCGTAGTGGATGAACTTCGCCGTGCCCATGTTGAACTTCCCGATCTTGCTGGCTCCCGTCTCGGTGAACCACAGGTTGTTGTCGGGGCCGACGATGACCTTGAACGGGTCGGTGCCATTCGGGAGCCTGTACAGGGTCCATACCCCGGCGAGCGTCATCCTGCCGAGCTTCTGGACGCCGGGTAGTGTGACCCAGATGTTGCCGTCCGGCCCGGTCACGATGCCGCGGGGCTTCGAGTTCGCGTCGGGGACGGGGAACTCGGTGATGGCGCCGGCGGGCGTGATCTTCGCGATCTTGTTGGCCGAAAGCCCAGCCTCTGTGAACCACACGTTGCCGTCAGGTCCCAGGGTGACACCGGAGGGACCGGCATTGGCCGTGGGCACCAGGTACTCCGTTATGACACCCGCCGTGGTGACCTTCGCCACCTTGTTGGCGCCGCTGTTGCTCTCGGTGAACCAGACGTTGCCATCTGCGCCCTTGACCGCCTCGTTCGGGCTACTGGCCCCCGTCGGTGTGGCGAACTCGGTGATGGTGACCGCCTTCGCCGGTCCGACCCCCATGAACGTGCTTACCAGCACGAGCGCCGCAACTGTCCCGCCGAACCACGTCCTGCGTGGGCTGACCATGAAATCTCCTTTTGCTTGGTAGCTTCCGATCGACTTCCGCGGTTTCCCCAATTTGTGTCTTCCCTGTACTACCGGCGAAGGGAACCTACCCCGCCGACGGGCGGCGGCACAAGGGGAACATGCTGGCGCTCCCGCTTCCGTTCCGGTGTGATCGGGGGTCTCAGGCGGACGACGCCGGTTGCGAAATGCACGTCCGCGACCCTGTTCACATGGCGGGCGTAGGACCCGGCCGCGGTCGCCGCCGGGAGAGGGCGAAGCCTCCGGCACCGCCCAGGAGCACCAGCACCGCGCCGCCACCGGCAGCCGCAGCGGGGTTGACGCCGTCCGGAGATGAGTCTCCAGGGGGGGCCGGGGGCGCCGGGCGTGATCGTTGTTCCCTCGGCGCCGTCGGGGACGGCTGATCGGTGCCGGTGACCTGGAAGACGACGGCTGCCTTCGTGTCGTTCAAGCTTCCGTCCGCCCGGCGGGACAGGACGACGATCGTGTAGAGCCCTGCTGGGGCATCAGGTATGCGTACCTCCGTCGAGAACTCCATCCCCTCCGTCGTGGCGAGCACGGGGCCGTCGACCTCGTTCCAGCGGATGTCGATCGTGCCCCTCTCGAGAAAATAGGTCCCGCGCACGGTGACCAGGGTGCCGGGGGGGCCGGACGATGAGGGTTGCAGGGTGACGATGGGGATCGGGACACACGCCCACGCCGACGCAGTCGCAGCGAACACGGCTGCCGCCATCCCGACCGCCAACGCGAGGATGGCACGCGGCCTGATCCTCAGAGCGGCTCGCGGAGTTCCTGGTGACCGGTGCGGAATCCACGAAACCTATTTGATCCGCGCCGGACGCGCCACCACCAATTCCCCACGCAGGCTGATCGGCCCAATTCGACCGCTGCGAGCCGGGCGTGTTCGGGGTAGTTTCCGCCCGATGCATGAGCCACGCGCCATCGTGACGGCGGGAACTCACCGTCGGCGCCGGTGGCCCGTCGTCGTAGCCGGAGTGGCGCTGGCCGCCATCGGGGGTACGGCGGTGCGGTTCTCGGCCGGAGCGAGTGCCGGCACGGCGCGTGTCGTCGGCGGGAACCGCCCGGTGAACGCGGGCGCCACTGATCCGGTGGACCTCACGGCGCACAACTCGCCCGCCCTCCGGGCCAACCCCACCGACCCGCGCAATCTGGCCGTGGCCAACCGGATCGACGGCCAGGCGTCGTCATGCGCCCTGCACGTCTCCTTCGATGGCGGCGCCTCCTGGACGGCCACGCCGCTGGCGCTGCCGGAAGGTCGGACCGTCGCCTGCTTCTCGCCGGACCTGTCCTTCGGGGCAGACGGCACGCTCTACGTCGTCTTCACCTCCTTCGCTCCCGTGGAGGGCGCCGGCACCATGCCCGACGCGGTGTGGCTCGTCACCTCGGCAGACGGTGGGCGCACGCTCGGGCCGGCGATGAAGATCGGTGGCCCCCGTGCGTTCCAGTTGCGGGTCGCCGCCGATCCCGCTCACGCCGGCCGCCTCTACCTCGCCTGGCTCCAAGGGGGCCAGACCTCGAGCTGGGGCTTCGCAGGTGTCGACAACCCGGTGGTGGTCTCGCGCTCCGACGACGGCGGGGAAACATGGGGCTCGCCAGTGAGGGCGAGCGGGCCGTCCCGGGCGAGGGTGATCGCCCCGTCGATCGCCGTCGGGCCCACCGGCGATGTGGCCGTCGCCTACCTGGATGTGGGCGACGACCGCCTCGACTACCAGGGCGCCCATGAAGGCCGGGGCGGCGATCCCTACGCCGGTCATTGGGCGCTGGTCGTGGCCCGGTCCTCGGGCAACGGGACGACGTGGCGCGAGGTGGTCGTCGACGCGGCTGTGGTCCCCACCCAGCGCTTCCTCGTCCTGTTCCCGCCGGCGCCGGCACTGGCCGTCGACCGCCGTAACGGTGCGCTGTACGTCGCGTTCCACAGCAGCCGTATGGGTGACCCCGACGTGTGGGTCTGGGCGTCCGACGACGGCGGGACGAAGTGGCGGGCGGCGAAGCGGGTCAACGACACCCAACCGCGCGACGGGCGGGCGCAGTACCTGCCGCAACTGGCTGTCGCTCCGGACGGGCGCCTCGATGTCGTGTACTACGACCGCCGCAGGGATTCCGGCAACGTGATGAACACGGTGTCCATGCAATCGTCGTTCGACGGAGCAAGGACATTCGGTCCGCACGTGGTCCTCTCCGACGGGTCCTTCGATGCCCGGATCGGCTTCGGCAGCGACCGTGACCTCCCCGACCTCGGCGATCGCCTGGGCATCGTGGCGACGACCGCTGGTGCGCTGGCGGTGTGGACGGACACCAGGGCCGGGTTGCGGGAGACCGGGAAGCAGGATCTCGCCGGCGCGGTCGTCGCCGTGACGCCGCCACCGCGCCCGAAGGAGGCCCTGAGGGTGGCCGGCGCTGCTGTCGCCGCCGCCGGCGTCATCGTGGCGCTCGCGGGCGTCGTGTGGCGCCGGCGTGTGGGGGCTGGATCGGCCGATCCAGCCCCGAACGGCTCCCATGCGGTCGCGTAACTGTGGTGACACAGCTACTGGCAGTTGACACCCTTTGCGGATCATGGTGTTATTAGCACAGCCGTAGGACCCGACAGGCGCTGAGCGGAGGAGCACGACATGAGGGCCAGACGAATCGTCGTTGTTTGTGCGGGAGGCATCGCCGTCTTCCTCGGTATGGCCAGTGCCGGGTGGGCGTGCTACGTGGCCGGGACCAGCCCGTATGTCGCCATGGAGCCGCACAACGCCCCGGCGGGGGCCCGAGTCAGCGTGACGGGCGGCAATTGGGTCGCCAATGCCGATGCCGTGCAGATCCGCTGGGACAGCGCCAACGGCCCGCTCAAGGCGCAAGCCCAGCCCAACCCGGCCAACCAAGGCAGTTTCTCGGTGGTCGTCACCGTTCCCGAAGATTCGCCGGGACCGCACATGATCTACGCCGTCCAGCCCGGCAGCGAGACGCAGGCCACCGTCGTGCAGATCACGGCACCGGCCCAGGCTACCGTCGCAGTTGATCCCGGCGTCGGTACCCGCCCGTCGAACACCGCCGTGTCCACCAATGGCGGTGCGGCAAGGACGCCGGCACCTGTCGCTCCCGCCGCAGTGGTGCAGCCCTCGGCGAACACCGCGGTCGCAGCGATCGTGTTCCCCGACTCGGCGGCGTCAGCCTCGGGTGCTGTCGCCGGCCAGGCCCCCGCTCGAGCCTCCGCTGCTTCGACCGGTGCGCAGCGCAGCGCCCAGAACACCCGAGCGGCACAGAGCAATGCCCTCGCCGGTGCTCCGGCGGCTGATGACCGCCAACGTGCGACAGAGCCTGTTGGCGGTGTGCCGTCGGCCAGGTCGGCCTCCGGCGACGTCTGGAGCGGTCTGGCCAATGGCTCGGACCGTGCTCGCGGCCTCGCCGATCTGCCCGGCGCAACAGCTTCGGCCCAGGGAGCGAACAGCGCGCTGGTCGGGGTCGGCCTGCTCGTCGCCGGCATGGCGGCACTCCTCGGCGGCTTCGGTGTCGCCGAGGTCCGCCGCCGCAAGGTGGCTGTCACCCCCTCCGCCCGCCCCAGCCGGTAGGCGGCAGACAGGCAATCGCCCGTACTTCTTCTAGAGCAGTCCTTGTCGTGATGTGCGCCGGGAAGGAACCGAATGTCCTTCGGTTCCTTCCCGGATGCGCGTCCAGGAGCCGAATCGAATCCTCGAACCCACGGCTGCATCGGACGCGGCGTCGCCGATCCAGCACGCCAGTTCGGCCTTTTCACCGCTTGTGAGCATGACGGCCCACTCCAGTCCCTGACCGATCGACGTTTCGAGGGATCTGCAGCGTTTATAGGAAGTTCATTTACAACCGTCGCAGACGGCTATCATCGCGGGTTCATGGATCGCGTCCGGAACCCGTTCACCCCAGGCGCTGGCAGCCGGCCGCCACTGCTGGTGGGCCGCAACGCCCAGCTCGACGCCATGTCGGTTGCCGTGCAACGCATGGCCCTCGGACGCTTCGAGCGCAGCATCCTGCTCACGGGTCTCCGAGGCGTCGGCAAGACCGTGCTCCTCAATGAATTTGGCCGCATCGGCGAGCAGCACGGCTGGATCCACGAGCACATGGAGGCCACCGAGAACACCCGGGTCGCTGGCGCCATCGCCGCTCTCTCCCGCCGTGTCCTCCTCGAGCTCAGTCTCAAAGAGCGCGTGAAGGACCGAGCGAAGACCGCGCTGGGCGCGTTGCGCGCCTTCGTCAAGGTGCACGTGCCCACCGGCGACGGCGGCGCCCTCACGATCGACTTCGAAACCCGGCCCGGCGTCGCCGACTCCGGCGACCTCGATGGCGACCTCGGCGGCGTGTTCCGCGAGGTCGGCGAAACCGCCCGCCAAGCGGAGACTGGCGTGCTTCTCACGATCGACGAGATCCAGTACCTCGGTCGCAACGAGTTGGGCGCGCTCATCGTCGGCCTCCACCGCGTCTCCCAGCTCGGGCTCCCGCTGCTCGTCGCCGGCGCCGGCCTCCCGTCCCTGCCAGGGCTCGCTGGCGAGGCCCGCTCCTACGCCGAGCGCCTGTTCAGCTACGTCGAGGTCGGGTCCCTCGGCGACGACGACGCCCGCCGGGCGCTCATCGGGCCCGTCGAACAAGAAGGCGCGGCATGGGACGCGGCCGCGGTAGACAGAGTGCTCGCCGACACCGAGGGCTATCCGTACTTCCTCCAGGAGTTCGGTAAGCAGGCCTGGAACGTTGCCGCCGGACCGACGATCACGCTGGCTGAAGTCGAAGCGTCTGTGACCCTGGCCCTCGACGACTTAGACCAGGGATTCTTCCGGGCCCGCATCGACAAGACCACCGACGCCGAGCGCGACTACCTCCGAGCGATAGCCAGCCTCGGCGGCCCAGCGCCGTATCGCTCCGGCGACGTCTCGGCGGTGTTGGGCAAGATCACGACGCAGACCGGCCCGATCCGCGACAGCCTGATCAAGCGAGGCCTGTGCTATGCCCCCCGCCACGGCTTGATCGCCTTCACCGTCCCCATGTTCGATCAGTTCATCCGACGCGCCCTGCCATGACCGACGATCAGCCCTACAAGAAAGAAGCTCAGGCCACGCACGCAGCAGTCGAGGCGCCCCTCCGGCACCCGACAGAGATGCTCAGCGCGCGCCCAGATCACCGGCTCGACGGTCGGGCTCGCGCGGCGCCCGCCACCACCGGGCGGGTCAGGCGCAGCGCCCCGGTGGAGCCGGCGAAGCGGGCGTCGCCGAAGGCGAACACCCCACCGTCGCCCGCCACCAGCCAGTAGCCGTTGCCGCTCGGGGTGGCGGCCATACCCACCACCGGGCGGGTCAGGCGCAGGGCGCCGGTGGAGCCAAAGAAGCGGGCGTCGCCGAAGGCGAACACCCCACCATCAGAGGCCACCAGCCAGTAGCCGTTGCCGCTCGGGGTGGGGGCCATGCCCACCACCGGTTGGGTCAGGCGCAGGGCCCCGGTGGAGCCAAAGAAGCGGGCGTCGCCGAGGGCGAACACCCCACCGTCGGAGGCCACCAGCCAGTAGCCCTTGCCGCTCGGGGTGGGCGCCATGCCCACCACCGGTTGGGCCAGGCGCAGGGCGCCGGTGGAGCCGAAGAAGCGGGCGTCACCGAAGGCGAACACCCCACCGTCGGAGGCCACCAGCCAGTAGCCCTTGCCGCTCGGGGTGGCGGTCGGCGGTGTGGTGGTGGGAGGGGCGTCGGCGGCGGTGTTGGTGAGCGAGAAGGAGGCCGGAGCAGCCACCCCACCGACCCGGGCCTCGACGACGTACGTGCCCATCACAGCGTTGGCCGTGAAGGTGGGGGCCGTGGCCAACCCGTCGCCGCCGGTGGAGGCGGTGGCCGTGGTGGCGCCACCAGGGAACGACCCACCCGCTCCGGCGCCGGGAGCGCTGAAGGTGACCACCGCGTCCGCCACGGGCTTGCCCCCGACGTCGCGCACCGCCGCCTTGAGGGCGGTGGCGAACGCGGCGCCGGCGGTGGCGCCCTGGAAGCTGCCGGCCACCACCACCACGGTGGCCGGCCTGCGGGTGTTGGCCAGCGCCAACGAGGCGGGGCCCGCCCCTGCGGTGCTCGCCGCCACCGCGTAGGCCCCATCGGTGGCGTTGGCCGTGAATACCGGTGCGGTGGCCACCCCGCCGGCATCGCTGGCCACGGTGACGGAACGGCCGGCGGGGAACGACCCGCTGGCGCCGTCGGGGGGGGCGGTGAAGGTGACCCGCACACCGGGCACGGGGCGGCCGCCCGAGTCGGTGACCACCACCTGGAGGGCAGCGGCGAAGGCCTCGGTGACCACGGCGCTCTGGCCGGTGCCGGCGGCGACGCCGAGATGCGCCGGCGGGCCGGTGTTGGTGAGGGCGAAGAGGGCGACAGCGGCCGCGGCCGTGGCCGACACCGTGTAGGCGCCCACCTCGGCGTTGGCGGTGAACTCGGCGGTGGCGTGGCCGCTCGGGCTGGTGCGCACCGTGGCGGTGGCGGCGCCGTCGAAGGTGCCGCCGGGGCCGCCGGGGGGGGCGGTGAAGGTGACCTCGACGTCGCCCACCGGCCGACCCGCGGCATCGCTCACCACGGCGGTGAGGGGAGTGGCGAAAGCGGTGCCCCGTTGGGCGAACTGCCCGCTGCCGGCGGCCACGGCGATGGCGGACGGCGTGCGGGCCAGGTTGGTGAGCTCGAACCGCGCCGCGGCCGGCCCCGGGGTGCCGTCAGGGGGAGCGGGGGCGGCGGCCACCACCGTGAACGACGGCGGGCCGGGCGTGAAGTTGGCCGTGAAGGGGGGGGCGGTGGCCAGGCCGTCGGGCCCGGTGGCCACCGTCGCAGTCGTGCTCCCCCCCGAGAACGCACCGCTCGGCCCGCTACCCGGTGCGGTGAAGGTCACCGCCACGCCGGGGGCCGGCCCGCCGGCGTCGGTCACCCGCACCTGCAGGGCCGTGGCGAAGGCATCGCCCACCAGTGCGCCCTGCCCCGAGCCGGCGGTGGCGGTGACCGCCCTGGTGGGGCCGGGCGGGGCCGCCACCCGCCGGATGCGGTCGTCGCCCGAGTCGGCGATGAACAGGTTGCCGGTCCCGTCGACCACGACATCGCTCGGGGTGTTCAACCGCGCCGCGGTGGCCGGCCCGCCGTCCCCACAGGGGTCCGACGGACTGGTGCAACTGTCGCCGGCCCCGCCGGCCACGACGGCGGCCTCCCCGGACCCGTCTACCCGGAACACCCTGTGGCCCTTGGTACCGCCGACAATGGCGCTGATGAACAGGGTGCCCGACGGGGCGACCGCCACGCTCAACAACATCAGGGGAGTCCCGGTATTGACGGGCACATTCTCGACCATGCCGGCGGCGGAGACCCGACGGACGCGGCTGGGGCCCAGGCCGTCGACCACGTAGAGCCCACCGGTGGTGCCATCGACGGCGACGTCGATGGGGTGGTCGAACTGGGTCGTCGTGCCGTCGCCGGCCACCGTGGTGATAGTGCCGTCGGGGGCGACCCTGCGAACCCGATTGTCGCCACTGTCGGCCACGAAGAGGTTGCCGGCGCGGTCGATGCCGATGCCCCGGGGGTGGTTGAGCTGCGCCGAGGTGGCGGGGCCGCCGTCACCACAGGGCGACGTGGCCAGCACGCACGCCGCCCCGGTGCCGGCCACCGTGGACACGATGCCGTCGGGGTCGACCCTGCGGATGCGGTTGCTGAAGGTGTCGGAGATATAGAGGTCGCCGCCGGCGCCGACAGCCACCGCCCGAGGGCCGTCGAACCGGGCGGCGGTGGCCGGCCCGCCGTCACCGAGGAACCCGCCCACGCCGGTGCCGGCCACCGTGGTCATGGCGCCCGAGGGGTCGATGATGCGGATGCGGTTGTTGGCGGTGTCGGCCACGAACACGTTGCCGGCGCTGTCGACGGCCACGCCCTCGGGACCGCTCAGCTGGGTCCGGACGCCGTCGCCGGCCAGGGTCGAGATGACGCCTGCGGTGATCCGCCGTACGCGGTTGTCGCCCGTGTCGGCCACGTACACATCGCCGCCACCGTCGGCCACGCTGAGGGGGGTGGCGAGCAGGCCGGCGGCGGCGGGGCCGCCGTCGCCGCACGGCGAGGCCGGCGACGGGCAGGGCCCAGCGCCGCCGGCCACAGTCTCGAGCGTGGCACCGGCCGCCACCCGCCGCACCCGGTGATTGGCGGAATCGGCCACGTAAACGCCGCCCGGACCCACCGCCACCGCCGACGGGAAGCTGAGCTGGGTGGTGCTGCCGTCTCCTGCCACCGTGGTGATGGTGCCGCTCGCATCCACCCTGCGGACGCGGTTGTTGCCGCTGTCGGCGATGTAGAGATCGGGGCCGTCCACCGCCACCCCGACGGGGAAGTTCAGTTGTGCCGAGGTGGCGGGGCCGTCGTCGCCGCTGAAACCGGGTGCGGCCGTGCCCGCCACCGTGGTGATGGTGCCGTCGGGAGCCACCCTGCGGATGCGGTTGTTGCCGGCGTCGGCGATGTAGAGGTTGCCCGAGGCGTCCACCGCCAGCCCGCTCGGGTAGCTGAGCAGGGCCGAGGTGGCGGGGCCACCGTCGCCGCTGTAGCCCCGCACGCCGATGCCCGCCACGATGGTAGTGGTGCCGGCGGGGTCCACCCTCCTCACCAGGTGTTCGGCATCCCGGGCGAGATAGACCGTGCCGGAGACCGACACGGCCAGGCCGGCGAACTCGGTCGTGGGAGACCGCCCGACCACGGCGACGACGGTCTCCTGGCCGCCGGCCACGTCGACGGCGCGGACGGCCGTGTCGTCGGCCACGTAGACGGTGGTGGCCCCTGCCGCCGTGCGCACGGCCACCGCCGCCGGGCGCTGGCTCACCGACGTTGCCGGCTGGGCGCGCGAGGGGGCCGGGATGGTGGTGATGTCGCCGGGCGCCGCCGCCGCCTGGTGCGCCGGGACGATGGCGCCTGCGAGTGCGACCGCTGACGCCAGCACCCCGGCCAGTGCCCGCCGCCGCCGACCACCGCCATGGCCCGGCCACCGCCCGACCTCCGGGCACCCCTGGCCCACCCGCCCCGGGCCCACCCGCCCGGCAGTTCCCCGCCTCGGTCCTCGCATATCCGCCTCTTTCTCATCCCGGGTCGGCCCCGCACGCCGCCGTAGACACGTCGTGCTACCACCATCGCACTGTCCAGAACTGCCGCCCCGCCGCACCCGCGGCCCCGTCATTTCGATCCATCCGACATGGCCTCGACGACGGCGCGGGCATACTCGACGGCCTCCGTCGCCGACAGCGCCGATCCCTCCGCCCACGCGGCGGCAAACTCAGTCGGAGGGAGGTGGTTCCGCACCTTCTGCAATGTGGGCTCGATCAACCAGTGCTCGGACCACCCGGCGGCGAAGCCGAGTGGGCCCCGCAGGTTCTTCGCCGCACCCCCGAGGCGGGCGGCTTCACGGGGCTTTCCGTGGAGCATGGCGAGGGCCCCGAGGACGCCGAGCGACCGGCCGACACCCGGGAGGTCGCCCACTGCGGCCCGGTGGGCGAGAGCATCGCGGTGGAGGGACAAGGCGTCGAGCCCGTCACAGCCCCGGAGGGCGAGATTGCCCAGCTCGTGAAGGGCCCAGGACATGCCGCTCCTGTTGCCCTTGGCCTGTGCCACGGAGAGAGCGGCGGCGAAGTAGTCCCGCGCCCTTTCCGTTTCTCCTCGCGCCCCGCATACCGCCCCCAGACCCAAGAGTGCCTCGCCGTTCAATTTTCCCTTCTGCTCGGCCATCGTCCTCGCCTCCTCGAAGCAGGCGACGGCGGCGTCGAGGTCATTTCTTGCCTGCTCCACTCTGCCAAGCGCACAGAGGCAGTCACTGACGCCTCCCGGTGTCCCAGCCCGGCGAAGGATGCTCCGGGCCTCATGAAGGAGCGCTTCGGCCCTGGCGAAATCCCCAGCATCTGCGGCCAGCTCCCCGAGGCGGCACAGGGTGGTGCCTTCCACGTATTCATGGCCCAGCTCTCTCGCCACATCCAGTGCTGCGCAGAGGGTCCGCTCCGCCATCGGATGGTCCCCCTGGGCCATCGCCACCTCTCCGGCGCCGGTGAGCGAGATCTCGAGGCCGAGACGGTCCGCCGTGCGGCGCGCCACGCCCAATGCCTGCTCGAACAGTGGACCAGCACTGTTGGCCGAACCGCCGTGCATCTCCGACCACCCCGCCATGGACAGGGCGAGGGAGGAGCACCACTCATCGCCGACCTGCCCGGCCGCGGCCTCGCTCAGGTCGAACAGGCGACGGGCGCGCACTGGCCCGTCGTCGATTTTCGTGAGCAGGCACGCGCCCAGCCACAGCCGCGACCGCGCCACCCCCCGGCCGTCGCCGTGCTCGGCGAAGATCGCTCCTGCCTGGTCGATGCTGGGCACGGCCTTGTCGTGGTCCTCGAGCATGCAGGACAGCACGCCGATTCCCAACAATGCCTTGGCCCGCACCAGTTGTGGCGGGCGGCCCGCCTCGAGCGCCCGCTCCAGCCACCCACGGCCTTCGCTGAAACAGCCGCGAAGGTCCCAGAACAGCGTCAGTGCCCCGGCCAGGCGGACGCCGAGCTCGGCCTCACCGTCGGCCACGGCCCAGGCGAGGGCGGCACGAAGGTTGTCGTGCTCGGCGTCGAGGCGGGCCAGCCAGGCGAGCTGGTCGGGTCCCTCGAGGCGGGGCTCGGCCCGCTCGGCCAACCCCACACACCACTCGGCGTGGGCGCGGGCCATTGCGGGTGCCTCCCCGCTGGCGACGAGGCGGTCCCGGGCGTAGGCACGGACGGTGTCGAGCAGGCGATAGCGGATCCGGGCCCCGGTGGTGGTCGTCACGACCAACGTCGTCGCCACCAGCCGGGCGAGCAGTCCGTGCACGGCGTGAGGATCGAGGCCCTGGCCGGCGCAGACGACCTCCACCGCATCGAGCGCCGCGCCCCCCTCGAACCACGACAGGCGGCGGAGCAGGAGCCGCTCCGGCTCGGCGAGCAGGTCGTGGCTCCATTCCAGGGTGTCCAGCAGGTTGGCGTGACCGACGGGGACCATGCGGTCGCCTCCGGCGAGGAGGCCGAACCGGGCACCCAGCACCTGGGCCACCTCGTCCAGGCGGAGCGTCTCCAGGCGCGCCGCGGCCAATTCGAGGGCCAGGGGGAGGCCGTCGAGGCGACGACAGATCGACGCCACCTCGGCCGCGTTGTCGGGGCCCAGGACGAAGTCGGGCCGCACGCGCACGGCCCGGTCGACGAACAGCTGGACGGACTCGGCGGCTGCGATCGCCTCGGGCGTCGCCGCATGGTCGCCAGGAGGTGCGGAAAGTGGCGGGACCGGGTACACAACCTCGCCGGCCACGCCGAGCACCTCGCGGCTGGTGGCCAGGACCCGCAGGTTCGGGCACGAGGCCAACAGCGTGGCGACCAGATCGCCCACCGGCGCCGACAGGTGCTCGCAGTTGTCGACCACGACGAGCATCTCCGATGTCCTCACTGCGGCGACGACACTGTCGAGGAGGGCCACGCCGGGCTGCTCACGCACGCTCAGCGCGGCGGCGACGCAAGGCAGGACCCCCGTCGCGTCGGCCAGGCCCGACACGTCGACCAGCCACACGCCGCCGGCCGGGGGAGGGAGCATGCCGGCGGCCACCTCCAGGGCCAGGCGGGTCTTTCCGACGCCGCCGATCCCGGTGAGGGTGACCAGCCGGTCGGTGACCAGCTGCTCGGTCAGCTCCGCTCGCTGCGTCCCACGGCCGACGAACCGGCTGACCAGCGCCGGCAGGTTGTGGGCGGCTCGGCGCTCCGCCGTCCACGCCGCGCCGCCCGGGTAGCGCCCGAGGGCCACGGCGAGGCCGGGTTCCTGGCGAAGTATGGCCAGCTCCAGGTCGCGCACCTCCGGGCTCGGTCTGAGGCCCAGCTCCTGTCCGAACAGCGCGCACAGGCGTTGGTAGGTGCGCAGCGCCTCGGCCTGGCGACCGCAGCGGGCCAGGGCCACCATGAGCAGGCTCCACAGCCGCTCGCGGAGCGGATGCTCGGCCACCAGCGCCTCCAGCTCCGCCACCACCTCCCGCGCCGCCCCCAGCGCCAGGCCCGCCGCCGCATGGTCCTCCCGGGCGCACAGCCGCAACTCCTCCAGGCGGGCCGCCTCCGCCAGCGCGAAGTCGGCCAGGGCGACGTCGGCCAGCGCTGCGCCCCGCCACAGCGAAAGCGCTTGGCCCAGAAGATCGGCGGCCCGGGCCGGCTCGCCGTCGTTGAGGTGGCCTCGACCTGCGCCGGCCAGGGTCTCGAAGCGCCATGCGTCGAGGTCGCCGGGCTCGATCTCGAGGCAGAAACCTGCGCCCTTCCTCACGACAACGTCCACCGGGTTCCGCCCGGCCGCGCCGAGCGCCTTGCGAAGCCGGGAGACCTGGTTGTGCAGGGCGGCTTCTGGGCTGGCCAGGCGGTCCCCTGCGAACAGGTCCTCGATGAGCCGCTCGACCGAGACCGTGTGGTTGGCATCGATGAGCAACCGGGCCACCAGTGCCCGCTGCTTGGTGGTGATCTTGAGCGCGCTCGTGCCGTCGAGCACCAGCAACGGGCCCAGGATGGCGAATTCCACTGTCGTAGGGTACGACCGCCGAGCACCGACGTTCCCGGCCTGATAACGGACTGATAACGCTGTCCGCGAGGATCTACCTCCGGTACGGCGCCCCTATTGGCGCGTGTGCATCGGGGACGAGAAGGGGACGTCATGCCTGCAGGACGCCGTAGGACAGGGATCGCCACGGCCATCATCGCCGTGGTGACCGGGGTAGGCCTTCTGCCCGGAATCCAAGCCGCGGGCGCCCGCCCTTCCTCCAGCACCGCTCCGCCGGCCACCGCCGCACAGGCCCGGGCCGCCCTCGAGGCGCTGCCCGTGCGCTTCGAGGCCAACGAGGGACAATTCGACGCCGCCGTGCGCTACGTGGCCAGGGGTGGCGGCTACACCTTGTTCCTCACCTCAGACGAGGCGGTGCTCTCCCTGGCCCGGCCCGGGCCCGCACGCGGGGAGAACGACAAGGAAGGGCCGCCCGAGCCCGGCGCAGCCGGCCACGACGTGGTGCGCATGAGCCTGTCGGCTGCCAACCCGAAGGCGGCGTTGGCACCCATCGGGCGCCTCCCCGGCGTCACCAACTACCTGCTCGGTGACGACCCCGAGGCCTGGCACACCGGTGTCGCCTCCTATGCCGGCGTGCGCTACCAGGGCGTGTACCCCGGCATCGACCTGGTGTTCCGCCAGGGTAGCGACGCGGTGGAGTACGACTTCGAGGTCGCCCCCGGCGCCGATCCGGGCGCCATCGCCTTGGCCTTCGAGGGGGGCGGGCGGCCCGCCGTCGACACCCGGGGCGACCTGGTGCTCAGCCCCGGCGCATCGGGCCAGCTGCGCCAGTCCAAGCCGAAGCTCTACCAGGATGTCGCAGGCTCGCGCCGGCCGGTGGCTGGAGCGTTCAAGGTGGCCGGGGGCGACAAGGTGGGCTTCGAGGTCGGCGACTACGACCACTCCAAGGCCCTGGTGATCGACCCCGTTCTCACCTACTCCTCCTACCTGGCCGGAGCGGTCGGCGGGGGCTCGGTGGCCACCGCAGTGGCCACCGGCGCATCCGGCGCGGCCTACGTGACCGGCTCCACCGAGGTCAGCGACTTCCCCACCAAGCCTGCCCCGGGGGCGGCCCAAGCCGTCTACGCCGGGCGCACCGACCGCTTCGTGGCCAAGTTCAACACCGCCTCGTCGGGCGCCGCCTCCCTGGCGTACTCCACCTACCTGGGCGGCAGCAGGTCCGAAAGCGGACCGGCGGCATCGCCGTCGATGCCTCGGGCAACGCGGTCGTCACCGGGACCACCACCTCGGCCAACTTCCCCGTCACCGCCGGCGCCTTCGACCCCGGCTGCGGCACGAATGTGCCCGCCACCTGCAACGGCGCCTCCATGACCTACACCGACGGGGCGACCACGATCAATTCCGCCATCCTCACGTCGCCGCTGGTGGGGGGTTCGGTTGCCGACCTGGGTCTCGGCGTCAGCGGGCCCGGCATCCCGGCCGGCGCCACCATCGTGGCGACCGCCTTCGCCCAGAACCAGATCACTCTCTCCGCTGCCGCAACTGCAACCGGCACCAACGTCACCTTCACCATCGCCGACCGCAAGGCCTCGTCCGACGGCTTCCTCGCCAAGCTGAATGCAGGCGGTACGGCGCTGCTCTACTCCACCTACCTGGGGGGCGCCGACGATGACGACGCCAATGCCGTCGCCCTCGACGCGGCAGGCGTGGCCCACGTGGCGGGGCGGACCACCTCGACTGCGATGCCGGTGACGGCCGGCGCCTACGACAGCGGGTGCGGCACCGACGGGCAGTGCGACGGCACCGACGGCGACACCGACGGCATCGCCACCAGCGGCTCCACCACTTACAGCGTCGCCAACGCCACCAACGGAGCCCAATTCTCCGGGGCCGACGTGGGCAAGGCCATCAGCGGCACCCACATCCAAGCCGGCACCACCATCGCCGGGATCGTCAACCACTTCACCGTCACCTTGTCGCTCCCGGCCACCGGCACCGGTTCTGGCCTGACCTATACCGTCGCCGGCCTCTCCCCGATCAGCGATGGCTTCGCCGCCAAGATCGACACGGCCGGCTCGCTGCTCTACGCCACCTTCCTCGGGGGCGAAGGAGCCGACCTGGCCTCGGGGGTCGCGGTGGACTCGGCGGGCCGCTTCCACCTGGTCGGCGAGACCGACTCGGTCTCCTTCCCGACGAACGGCGCCTTCCAGGGCACCAGGGGAGGAGGCACCGACGGGTTCGTGGCGAAGCTCGACCCGGCCGGCGGTACCGGCGGGCTGACCTACGCCAGCTACCTGGGTGGTGCAGGCGTGGACAAAGCGGCAGCCGTCGCCATCGACGGCGCCGGCAACGCCTACGTCACCGGCGAGACCTCGTCGGCCAACTTCCCCACCAAGGCGCCCACCGGGTTCTCCCCCCTCGATGCGACGGCCAACGGCGGCGCCGACGCCTTCGTGGCCAAGGTGGACACCATCGCAGCGGGCGCGGGGTCGTCGGTGTACTCGACCTATCTGGGCGGCTCCGCAAGCGACAGTGGCCTCGGTGTCGCCGTCGACAACGCCGCCCCACCCAATGTCACCGTCGTCGGCTCCACTGCGTCGACCGGCTTCCCCCAGGTCCGTCCCTTCCAGCTGTACGGGGGCGGCGGCGACGCCTACGTGGCCCAGCTCAACGGCACCGGGTCGGCCCTCGGCTACTCCACCTTCCTCGGCGGCAGCAATAACGACAGCGCCGCGGCCGTGGCCCTCGACAGCACCAACAACCCCTATGTGGCGGGCAACACCAGCTCGTCCGACTTCCCGACGTCGGCAGGCGCCTACCAGGCGACGGCGCAGGGGACGACCAGCGCCTTCCTCACCAGGCTCGATCCCGCCACCGACGCCTCCCTCCTCACCGGCGCCAACCCCCGGAGCGGCCCTGACACCGGTGGCACGACAGTGGTGATCACCGGCCAGAACCTGCCCGTGACCCCCGGTGCCGTCTCCGCCGTCAACTTCGGCGCCAACCCTGCGGTGACGACGACGCCGTGCCCGGCCACCCCGACCGGCGCCGGTTGCTTCACGGTCAACTCGCTCACCCAGATCACCGCCGTCAGCCCGGCATGCTCGTCGTCATGCACCACGGCCAACATCACCGTGACCACCGCCCAGGGCGCCTCGAACTCGACCCAGTTCATCTACGGCGAGGGTTTGTCCACGCCCACCGGCCCCTGTACGGGCGCCGCCTGCACGACGACCGACACCTCGAACAGTGCCACCGCCGTGCGGCTCAACGATGGCAGGGTGCTCTCCGTGCGTGGGGCGAACCCCGCCCAGCTGTACAACCCGGCCACCGGCGCATGGAGCGCCACCGGCGCATGCCCAGCAGGCTGTCCCACCGTGGGCTTCTCGCTCACGGTGCTCACCAGCGGCAAGGTCCTGCTCGCCGGGGGCTCCAACGCGGTCAGCAACCCTGCGGTCAGCGCGGCGGCGTTCCTGTACGACCCGGGCACCGGTGCATGGACGACGGCCGGCTCGTTCGTCCAGGCGCGCTCGTACCATAGCGCCACCCTGCTCAACGACGGGCGGGTCCTCGCCGCCGGCGGCTGCACGTTCAATAGCAACTTGAATTGTGAGACTCCATCGCCGGGGATCAAGACAGCCGAGGTGTTCGACCCGGCAGCAAACAGCGGGGCAGGTGTGTGGACGAACACCGCCGCCATGTCAACCGGCCGCTGGGGTCACACCGCCACCCTGCTGACCGGACCGGCGTGCACCGTGGCCTCGCCCCCTGCGTACTGCGGACGCGTGGTGGTAGCGGGTGGCTACGAGGCCAACCTGACCACCACGAACTCAGCAGAGCGCTACGACCCGGCAGGTGGGGGTGCGTGGGCCACGGCCGGCACCATGAACTCGGCCCGGATGCGACATTCCGCCACCCTGCTCATCGGTGGGGCGTGCAACGGCGCTTCCCCGCCGTCGTACTGCGGCAAGGTGCTCATCGCCGCCGGTGGCGGTTTCACTAGCAGCAGCACCCTGCTCATCAGCTCCGAACTCTACGATCCTGCCGCCACCGGCCCGTCCCGCTGGGTCCTGACCGGGTCCCTCGCCAATCTCCACTACGAGCACCGCGCCGTGCTGCTCCCCAACGGCAACGCGCTGGTCGCCGGCTACAAGGACACCAATAACTCTGATGTCATCGAGCGCTACAACCCGGCCACCGGCACGTGGCTCTCGGCCGGGGCCGTGAGCTGGGCCACGACCCCTAACGGGACCACCGGCGAACGCGGGACCGTCGGCCAACTGGTCCTGCTGGCCCCCGGCCCGGCGTCTGCCTGCGGGGCGAACTGCGGCAAGGTGCTCCTGGCCGGCGCGCGCACCACCAGCGACAGGAGGGCCGACCTCTACACCCCCCGCCCCACCGTCACCTCCATCACTCCCATCGCCGACTGCACCGTCGGCGGGGCGGCGGTCACCATCACCGGCACCGGCCTGACCGGGGTCACCAAGGTGAACTTCGGCACCGTGACGTCCACCAGGGTGATCCCCGACCCCGGCACCCCCGACACCCGCCTGGTGGCAGTGGCGCCCCCGGGCACCGCCGGTGTGGTCAGCATCAAGTTGTTCAGCCCCGGCGGCGAGTCGGTCACCACCACCACGGCCGACGACCTGGCCTACTCGGCCACCCTGGTCAGCGGGGTGCCCTGCGCGCCCCAGAACGTCGCCGGCATCGGCAGCAACACCGCCGCCACCGTGACGTGGAGCGCACCCACGGCCGGGCCCGCCCCCACCGGCTACACCGTCACCGCCATCGCCTCCGCCACCACCTACTTTGACGGGGTGTCCACCAACAACTCCACCACCTACACCTCGGCGTCGGCCGCCTTCGGTGCCGCCGACGTGGGCAAGGCCATCCGGGGGCCCAACATCCCCGCCGGCGCCACCATCGCCTCGGTCACCAACGCCACC
>JBKJNA010000133.1:0-23047 GCA_046596195.1 Acidimicrobiales bacterium
CGGACCCCACACCAAACTGATCTACGGCCTCAGGACCAAGACGACGACGGCGTGACGGGCTCGCTCACCACCATTTTCACGCACTCGCCGCGCCCGCGCAGCGGGCATGGAAACTGATCTGACACATCGGGGTGAAGCGGCGGCCTCACCCCGATAGGATTGACCTGATGGAGCGGCTCTCGGATGACGCGGCGACGGCAGCGGCGGAGCGCCTGGGGTGGGAACGCCGGGACGACAAGCTGGTGAAGGTCGTGGAGCGCAAGGACTTCGGCGCCGCCATGGAGTTCGTGAACGCGGTGGCCATGCTGGCCGACTCGGCCAATCACCACCCTGACATCGCCATCTCGTGGAACAAGGTGGAGCTGACGCTCTGGACGCATACGGTCGGCGGCATCACCGACGCCGACGTCGAGATGGCCGGCGCCATCGAAGGCCTCCTCACCTAAGCGTTCGTGCCTCTTCCGGTCGGGGCCGATGCGCCCCTGTTCACGCTGCCCGACGGCGATGGCAACCCGCGCCGCCTGGCCGACGTCATGGACACCGGCCCCGTCCTGCTCGCCTTCTTCAAGATCAGCTGCCCCACGTGCAGCCTGGCCATGCCGGTGGTCGCCGAGCTCGAGCGCCGGTACGGCGACGCCATCGCGGTGGTCGGCGTCACCCAGTCGAAGATGGCCGACACCCTGCCCTGGCTGGACGAGGCGGGCTTCGCCGGGTCCGTGCTGGACGACGAGCAGGACCGGTTCGCGGCGTCGAGTGCCTACGACGTGGAGACGGTGCCGACGCTGGTGCTGGTGGACGGCGGGCGGGTGGCGGCGGTGACCCAGGGCTGGGACCGGGACCGGATGAACAGCTTGGCCGCCCACCTCGGGGACCGCACCGGCCGGGACACCTCGCCGGTGAGCACCGAGGGCGACGGTCGCCCCGTCTTCAAGCCGGGCTGAGGCTCGAGGTCGCGCCACTAGGTGGGTGGCGGTCGTCAGAGGGGCTTCGCCCAGCATGGTCGTGCGCGCACCGCCGTCGGCGCGGCGGTGGCCGTCGTGCTCCTCGTCGCCTGCGCGTCCGGCGGCGACGACCGTGCCGAGGGCCCGCCGCCGACGGTGACCACGGGCGACACGGCGCCGGCCACCACCACCACCACGAGTCGAGGCCCCGTGCCCGAGGGGTCGGCGGTGGTGGCGGCAGCGGGCGACATCGCGTGCACGCCCGGCCAGGCGCCCTCGGACGCCGGCTGCCGTATGTCCGACACGGCCGCCCTGGTGGAGGCTGCTGCGCCGGCGGCGGTGCTGACGCTGGGCGACAACCAGTACGAGCTCGGCAAGCTGGATGCGTTCCGCAGCTCCTACGACGCCTCGTGGGGCCGCTTCAGGGCAATCACCCATCCGAGCGTCGGCAACCACGAGTACGCAGGCGGAAAGGCCGACGGCTACTTCGACTACTTCGGCGCCGCCGCCGGGCCTCGCGGCCGGGGCTGGTACAGCTTTGACATCGCCGGGTGGCACCTGGTGGCCCTGAACTCGAACTGCTCGATCATCGGAGGGTGCGGGCCAGGCTCCCCCCAGCACGAGTGGCTGGAAGCCGACCTGGCGGCGTCGCAGGCTTCCTGCACCCTCGCCTACTGGCACCACCCGCGCTTCTCGTCCGGCTTCCACGGCGACGACGAGTCGGTCGGGCCCCTGTGGGAGCTGCTGGAGGCGGACTCGGCCGAGCTGGTGCTGTCCGGCCACGACCACCACTACGAGCGCTTCGCCGCCCTCACCCCCGACGCCACGCCCGACCCCAACGGCATCCGCCAGTTCGTGGTCGGTACCGGCGGGCGCAGCCTCTACCCCACCATCGGGGTTCATGCAGGCAGCGAGGTGCGCCGGGCCGCCACCTACGGGGTCCTGGTGCTCACCCTCAGCCCCGGCAGCTACCGGTGGGACTTCAGGCCTGCGCCCGGCGACACCTTCACCGACGCCGGCCAGGGCGCCTGCAACTGATCGGCTGGGGGCGAGACCCCGGGGGGCGCTCGATAGCCTGGCGGCTTGCCCGGTGCCGCCCGCCCCCTCGTCGCCGTCCCGACCTATCACCTGCCCGCCGGCCGGGTGGTGGACTGGGCGAGGGGCGGCTACGCCGTGCCCGAGGGCTACGTGGCCAGCCTCGACCGGGCCGGCGTGCGGGCTGTGCTGTTGCCGCCGGCGTCGGTCGCCGCCCCCGCTGAGCTGCTCGCTCCCTTCGACGGCCTGCTGCTGGCCGGAGGCGGCGACGTCGATCCGGCCCGCTACGGCGCCACCGGGCAGCATCCGGCCGTCTACGGCCTCGACGCCGTGCGCGACGAGCAGGAGCTGACCCTGGCCCGCGCCGCTCTCGACACCGGTGTCCCCCTCCTCGCCATCTGCCGGGGCATGCAGGTGCTGAACGTGGCGCTGGGCGGCTCGCTGCACCAGCACCTCCCCGACCTGTCCGGCATCGACCTCCACGGCCACCCCACCGGCCTGTCCTCGGTGTTGCACGACGTGAAGGTGTCGGAGGGGAGCCGCCTGGCGGCCGCCTGCGGGCAGGAGGTGCTGCGCTGCACGTCCCACCACCACCAGGGCGTCGACCGGTTGGCCGAGGGGCTGGTGGCGGTGGCGTGGAGCGGCGACGGGCTGGTGGAGGCGGTGGAGCTCGACGACCCGGCCGGGCGGTGGGTGGTGGGCGTGCAGTGGCACCCCGAGATGACGTCGGCCGACGATCCGGTGCAGCAGGCGATCTTCGACGGGTTCGCCGGCGTCGTGCGCTGAGGGGTCACGGAACCGCACGGACCGCCGATAGCGTTGTCGCCGATGACCGAGCGGCTCTGCCTCCTGAGCGTCCACGCCCACCCCGACGACGAATCCTCCAAAGGCGCCGGCACGGTCGCCCGCTACGCGGCTGCCGGCGTGCACACAGTGCTGGTCTGCTGCACGGGCGGCGAGGAGGGCGAGATCCTCAACCCGGCCATGGACAAGCCTGAGGTGCACGACAACCTGCACGAGGTGCGCCGCCAGGAGCTGGCCCGGGCCGCTGCGATCATCGGCTACCACGAGGTCGTGGAGCTCGGCTACCGCGACTCCGGCATGGCGGACTCCGAGGCCAACAGGAACCCCACCTGCTTCGCGGCGGCCGACCTCGACGAGGCGGTGGGCCGGTTGGTGGCGGAGATCCGCCGCACCCGCCCGCAGGTGGTCATCACCTACCACGAGGACCAGCAGGGCTACCCCCACCCCGACCACTTGCGGGTGCACGACATCTCCGTGCTGGCCTTCGACCGGGCCGCCGACCCTCTGGCCTACCCGGGCACGGGCGGGCCGTGGCAGCCGCTCAAGCTCTATTACACGCAGTGGTCGCGCCGGCGCATGATGGCGATGCACGAGAAGTTCCTGGAGTTCGGCCTGGAGTCTCCGTTCGCCGACCGGTGGCTCGACCGGCCGGACAACGACCACCTCGTCACCACGAGCATCGACATCTCCGGCCACGCCCACGTGCGCCGCGACGCCTTGATGGCCCACGGAACCCAGATCGACCCCACCTCGCCGTTCTGGTTCGGCCTCCCGGCCGAAGTGGCCGACACCGTCCACCCGTTCGACGAGTACATGCGGGCCCGCAGCCTGGTCGACGCGCCGGATCCGGAGGACGACCTGTTCGCAGGCGTGACGTCGCCTGCCCAAGGGGCGTTTACCGCCAACCAGGGGTAGATTCGGCCCTTCCCGTCCGCTCCCCGCCGGCCGGTGACACCCAGGAGGGCCAATGTCGAAGTTCTTGAGCCAGGAGTGGCTCGACGAGACCAGGAAGATGGCCGACGGCCAGCCCGAACGGATGGGCGCCTCGGCCCGCCTCCAGTACGTGCTCACGGCCGCGCCCGACGGCGGCGACCTCAAGTACTACTGGGTGATCGTCGACGGCAAGCTGCTCGAGAGCGGCCTCGGTGAGCTGGACGACACCGAGATCACCCTCACCCTGTCGTACGCAGACGGCCTGCTCATCCAGAAGGGCGAGCTCGACTCCAACGCCGCCTTCATGCAGGGCCGGGTGAAGGTCTCGGGCAACACGCCGAAGCTGATGGCGCTCCTGCCCATCACCCAGTCGCCCGAGTACAAGCAGTTGCAGCGGGAGATCAACGAGATCACCGACTACTGACTCCTGGTGACACGCCAGTAACGTCCGGTACAGGGCCCGGCCCGCAGCCGAGCGTTCCGCCGAGCCAATGACGGGCGCCGCGTCCGCCGGTGCCACGCCGTCCCACGAGGAGCAGGGTTGATGAGCAGGACGAAGATGAAGGTGCTGGGGTGCGTGCTCTGCGTGGCCGTCCTCGGGGGCGCATGCGGCGGCGACGAGGGCAGTTCCACCACACCCACGACGGTGGCGTACAAGATCGATGAGGGCGTCGGCTCGCCCGCCGCCAGCCTGCGGGCGAACCTCACCCGGCTGTTCCAGGAGCACGTCCTGCTCGTCACCACGGTCACCGACGCCCAGCTGAAGGGGCAGGACACCGGCCCGGCGACGGCCGTGCTCGACCAGAACGCCACTGATCTGGGCAGCGCCATCGCCTCGGTCTACGACGCAGACGTGGCGGCGGCGTTCCTCGACCCGTGGCGCCGCCACACCGCCGGCCTGGCGGCCTTCGCCTCGGTTGCCGCGTCGACCGACAAGGCCGTCGTCGACCAGGCCAAGGCCGACCTCACCGCCATCCAGGTCACCATCGCCAACGCGGTGAACACCGCCAACCCCCAGCTCACGGTCGAGGTGCTCAAGGAGTCGTTCGCCGCCTACGCCACCGCAACAGAGGCGGCCATCACCGCACAGGCCAAGAACGACGGCACCGCCCCGGAGAAGACTAAGAAGGCAGCCGACACGATGAGCGACACCGCCATCGTGTTCGCCGCCGGGATCATCAAACAAAAGAAGGACGCCGTCCCCGGCAAGCTGGACGCAATCGGCGCCGTGATGCGGACGGAGCTCACGGCCAAGCTGCAGGAGCATGTGTACCTGGCCGGTATCGTCACGGGCACCGCCCTCGGCGCCGGCGACGTTGCGCCCGCCAGCGAGACACTCGACGAGAACTCGCTGGAGCTGTCCCGGGCCATCGGCGCCGTCTACGGCGACGAGGCGGCCCGCCGCTTCCTCGAGCTGTGGCGCCAGCACATCGAGTTCTTCGTCGACTTCACCGTGGCGGCCGGCAGCAACGACACCACCAAGATGGACGCCGCCCGGTCGGCACTCGACGGCTACCGCGCCACGTTCGCCGCTTTCCTCAACGACGCCAACCCCAAGCTCAGCGAGGCGGCGGTGGCGAACGACCTGGGCGAGCACATCGACAGCCTCCTGATCGCCATCGAGGCCCAGGCGGGCAAGGAGCCCGGCCAGGTCGCGAAGCTGCGTGAGGCGGCCATGCACATGCCGACCACGGCCCTGCTGCTGGCCACGGGCATCGCCCAGCAATTCCCCACAAAGTTCGGCTAGAGCGACATTCCGGTCGACAAGGATGTGCCATCCGGGCGCAGGTCCGGTTCCGAAGAGGGACCAGTGTCGATCGCGCTGCAGGACATCAGTGACAGTGGGCTGGTGGTGGCCATCGCGCGCTACCGCGAGGACGCGCTGGCCGAGGCCTACCGCCGTCACGCCGGGGCCGTGTTCGCCCTGGCCCGGCGGGTGCTGGCCGACCTGACCACAGCCGAGGAAGTCGTGCAGGAGGTCTTCCTGCGTCTGTGGAACCAACCCGACAAGTTCGACCCCGACCGCGGATCGTTGCGGTCCTATCTCCTGGCCCAGACCCACGGCCGGTCGGTCGACCTCCTGCGCTCGGACACCTCCCGGCGCCGGCGCGAGGAGCGCGAGGCACGCCAGACAGCGGAGGCGGGGTACGACCTCGAGCACGAGGTGTGGGACCTCACGGTGGCCGACAAGGTCAAAGAAGCGGTGGCGGTGCTCCCGGTGGCGGAGCGCCGGGCCATCGAGCTCGCCTACTTCGGCGGCCACACCTATCGAGAAGTCGCCACACTGCTGGGAGAACCAGAAGGCACGGTCAAGAGCAGGATCAGGGCGGGACTCCAGCGCATGCGGTCATCCCTGAAATCAAGTGAGTTGTCAGACTCGGGGGACGTCGCGTGGAACTGAAGCATCAGGAGATCGAGGAGCTGCTGGGGGTCTACGCCCTCGACGCAGTGAGCGCCGAAGAGGCCGACCTCGTCGAGACCCACATCCGGGAGTGCCCACGTTGCCGGGCCGAGGTGGCCGCCCACCGCGAGGTGGCAGCCTCGCTGGCCCACGTGGGGTCCACCGCGCCCCCAGGCGTGTGGTCGCGCATCGCCGGGAGCCTTGAGGAGGCGCCGCCCCAGCTCGACATGGCGCGCGTCGTGTCCATGCGGGGCCGCAGCCCGCGCCGGTCCATCCCGCTTCGAGCCGCCGCCGCCATGGCCGCCATGGCCGCCGCCGTCATCGCCCTGCTCGGTGTCCAGGTGAGCCATCTCAACGGTAAGACCGCCCAGCTCGACGTCGCCCTCCGCAAGCAGGGCCTCGACCAGGCCGCGCAGTCGGCGCTGTTCGACGAGAGCGCCCGCAAGGTCGACCTCCGCTCCGACGACGGGGTCACCTTCGCCAAGGCCATCCTGCGGGACAACGGCGAGGCCTACCTGGTCGGCAACAACCTGCCGAAGCTGCCGGGCGACCAGACCTACCAGCTGTGGGCTGTCGTGGGTGACAGGACCGTCTCGATCGGCGTGCTCGGGCCCAACCCCGGGGTGTCGCCCTTCAAGGTCGCCGGTGAGGGCATCTCTGCCCTGGCCGTCACCGCCGAGCAGGCCGGCGGCGTGGTCGTCAGCGCCAAGGCGCCCGTGGTGCGGGGCCTCCTGCCCGTCGTCTAGCTGGCAGCCGGCGGTCAGCCGGACTTGATCTGCTTGTAGTCGTCGAGGGCACGGCGGTGGCCGTTGGCACCGGAGCCGGTGAGCCCTCCGGTGCGCACCTCAGTCACCTCGTCCTCCAGGTCCTTCAGGAGCTCGTGCAGGTCGTCCTCGGGGCCGGCCTCCTCCACCTTGTCGAGCGCCTTGTGGATCTTTGCCAGGCGCCGACGCACCTGGCCGAACTCGTCGTCCAGCCGCTTGCGCGCTTCATCCAGGCTCTGGGCCATCTCGGCGTCCTCCTCGGGTCCGGGTGCCCAATACTGCCAGCCGCAGCGTTAGCCTCCACGGCCGTGGACGAGGAACCGGCGTCGACGTCCGACCTGGTGCGGTGGAGCGAGGCCCTGTCGGGCATCGCCCGCACAGGCCTCGGCTTCACCGAGAACCTCTACGAGCGGGAGCGCTTCGAGGAGGTGCTGAAAGTGGCGGCCGACATGCGCGCCGCCGCCGGCCACCCGCTCCCCGCCGACGCGCTGGTGGAGGAGTGGATGAGATCGGTGGGCGAGGGGGTGGCCGGGTACGTCACCCCGAAGGTGGCGGTGGGCGCCGTGGTGGGCAACGACCGGGGCGAGCTGCTCCTGGTGCGCCGGGCCGACTCGGGCGTGTGGCTATACCCCACGGGGTGGGCTGACGTGGGCTACTCGGCCTCGGAGGTGGCGGTGAAGGAGGTGTGGGAGGAGACCGGCATCGAGGTCGAGCCCGTGGGTCTGCTGGCCGTCCTCGACGGCATGCGCCTCGGCTTCACCCGCATCCCGCTCTACTCGGTGGTGTTCTATTGCCGGGCGCTGGGGGGCACCCTCAAGGCCCACCCGCTCGAGTGCCTCGACGTGGGGTGGTTCGCCCAGGACGCCCTGCCCTCGCCGCTGGCCGGTGTGGACCGGTGGGGCGACGCCGCCTTCGCCGCCATCCGGGGCGAGGCCGTCAAGGTCTTGTTCGACCCTCCCCGCCCCCCTCCGCGCTGAGGACCGATCCGCCTTCGACCTAGAGCGAGGGAGCGCCCAGTTGGCGCAGCAGGCCTTCGATCACCGAGATCTGGCCGCCGGTGCGCTCCCACTCGTCGCCGATCGAGCGGTGGTCGGCCAGGCCGGCGGCGTCGGGACCGACGCCGAGCGAGTCCATGGCGGCCTGGCGGAGCAGGGCCGGCTCTGTCTCGTCGCCGTAGGCGGGGAAGGCCTCGAGCCCGTCCCAGAGCGACTCGGGCGCCTCCGCCGGCAGGCCGTCACCGGCCAGCGCCAAGGCGATGGTGGGAAACAGTTCGTAGGTGCCGAGGCCGGCCGGCCGGCGGAACCCGGCCACGGGGTGGAGGCGCCACTCCAGGGCGATGCCGCCGGGGCCGTCGTCGCGGATCCACACCTGGGACCCGTTCACATAGGCGTCCACCGGCTCTCCGAAGCGGTCGTCGAGTGCCACCACCAGCTCGGGTGAGATGCGCCACACGCAGGTTGGGACGAGGTTGTCGGCGGGCATCGCCACGAGGCTAGGACTCCTGCCGCGTCGAGAACGGGGCCGGCGCCTGGGAGCATGGACCCGTGGAGGTGTCGCGAATCGGGAAAGGAAGCCCCGCCGTCGGCGCGCAGGTGGGCGGCCGACGGACGACGACGCTGGCCGTCCTCCTCACCGTCGCCGCCCTCGTGGCCGGGGCATGCGGCACCGACAACAAGGTTGCTGCGCCCGGCCCGTCCACCACGTCCAGCTCGGCTGCGGCGCCGGCGTCGGGGGCCACGACCACCGGGCCGGGATCTGCCCCCGCCCCGTCGTCGACCACGGCCACCACCGCCCGCCCGGCCTCATCCTCGTCCACCACCTCGGCGCAGGCGCCTGCCGGGTCGGCCCCGTCGTGTCCCGTCATCCCCGCCCGCGAGAGCCCCAGGGAGGACCGTCCCCGCTACACCCTCCGGGTCGACGTGAAGCCGGCCGAGAACGTGGTGGAAGGCGAGACGGCGGTGCGCTTCATCCCCGACCTCAACACCGACAAGCTCGTATTCCGGCTGTGGGCCAACTCGCCCCGCCTGGCCGCCGGCGGGGCGCAGCTCGACATCGGTGGCGTGTTCGTGGGCGGGCGACGGGTCGACGCGGTCAGCGAGAACGCCACCACGGTCGTGGCCCGACCGGGCAACCTGGCGGCCGGCCGGGCGGTCGAGATCTCCGTGCCGTGGCGCCTCACCCTGCCCGGCACGGTCTCGGACCGCATCTCCCGCACCGGCGACGCCATCCGCCTCGGCTCCTTCTTCCCGGTGCTGGCCTGGGAGCCGGGGATCGGGTGGGCCGAGGAGCCGGCGTCGTCGGGCTTCGCCGAGGCCACCACCACGGCTACCGCCGACTTCACCGCCATCATCACCGTCCCGGCCGGCTTCGACGTGCTGGCGACCGGGGTCAATGAGGGAGGCGGGCGCTGGACGGCTCCGGGCGTGCCCGACTTCGCGCTGTCCGTCGGCCACTTCACCACGGCCACCGCCACCGCCAACGCGCCCCAGCCGGTGCAGGTGACGGTGGGCGTGCACGCCGGCATCGGGGAGTCCCCGCAGACCTATCTGACCAATGTCGTGCGTGCCCTGGAGGACCTCGGCCGGCGCTTCGGCCCCTACCCGTGGCCCGCCTACACACTGGCCATCACGCCCTCCCTGGGCGGGGGCATCGAGTACCCGATGCACGTCCTGCAGGGACCGGGCACGGGCGGGCGCACCACGTCGCACGAGGTGGCCCACATGTGGTTCTACGGGCTGGTGGGGAACAACCAGGGTCGTGACCCGTGGCTCGACGAGGGCCTGGCCACCTACGCCGAGGCGCGGGTCGAGGGGACGGTAGCCGGCACGCGCTCCACCACCGTCCCGGCGGCCGGGCGGGGCCGGACGGCCGAGCCGATGACGTACTGGGAGTCGCGCAAGAGCATCTACTACCGCAGCGTCTACTCGCAGGGGGCCCAGGCGCTGATCGCACTGGGCGACGCCGACCTGGTCGACTGCGCCCTGCGCGTCTACGTGGCCCGCAACGCCTACCGGGTGGCCCGCCCCAACGACCTGCTGGCGGCCACCTCCGCCGTCTTCCCCGACGCGGCGGCCACGTTGGCCCGGTACGGCATCCGGCCGTAGCGGGACCCAAGGCTGAGTGAGCATCTGGCCACCCTGGCCGTGCCGGGGTTAGTCGGGCGACTGGTCCCGCAAGAAGCGCTCGACCTCGTCGGCCAGCCCGCCGCCGGGCGGCCAGTCGATCTGCGGGTCCTCGTCTTCCGACCCGAGCTCGAGGCGGCGGACGTAGGCCGAGATGTCGTCGTCGTCGGCCACCACCTCGGTGACCTGGTTCTCGTAGGCCGCCGACGCGACCTCGAGGTCCTCGACGGCGAGGCGCACACCGAGCAGCTTGGCCGTGCGCTGCACCAGGGCCAGCGCCGCCTTGGGTGACGGCGTGCCCGAGATGTAGTGGGGCACGTTGGCCCACAGCGACGCCGACGGGATGCCCGCCTTCCCGAGTGCGTCGTGCAGCACGCCGACGATGCCCGTGGGCCCCTCGTACATCGACCGCTGGAGACCGAGGCGCTCGACCAGCTCGGGGTTGGCCGCTGTACCGGTGACGCGGACGGGGCGGGTATGGGGCACCTCGGCGCCCAGCCCGCCCAGGGTGATGGCCAACTCCACGCCCAGCGACTGGGCCACGCCGACCACGGTGGCGGCGTAGGTGCGCCACTTCAGCTGCGGCTCGGCCGCATGCAGGAACACCACGTCGTGCACCGAGCCGAGCGGCGACGCCGCCTGCAACTCGCCGTCGGGCCACTCGAGGCGGCGGGTGATGCCGTCGGTGAGGCGCACGCGGGGCCGGGTGGTGGAGAAGTCGTAGAACTCCTCCGGGTCGATGGTGCCGAATGCCCGAGCCTCCCACGTGGCGGCCAGCCACCGGGCCGCCATGGTGGCGCCGTCGCCGGCGTCGTTCCAGCCCTCGAATGCGGCGATCAGCACCGGCCGGCGCAGGCGGGGGCGGTCGTCCCACCGCACGTGGTCCACGTCGCGACGCTACCGCCGCCCGATTCCCGCGGCCACAGACCCGCCGTCCGCCGCCCTCCGGCACGGACGGGTGATTCTGTGGAGTCCTGCCTCCGGATAGCGGATGCCAGTTTCCACAGAATCAAGTGCCGTCCCGAGGGCGGGAGCGCAACTTACAGACCTGTCATACGCTTGCAGGTGTGGCGGCGCTGGACCGGTTCTCGCCAATCACCCGCTCGTGGTTCACCTCCGCATTCGCCGCGCCCACGCCGGCCCAGGAGCAGGGATGGGACGCCGTCAGCCGGGGCCAGTCGGCGCTGATCCTGGCCCCCACCGGCTCCGGCAAGACGCTGGCGGCATTCCTCTGGACCTTGGACCGCCTGCTCACCACGCCGGCGCCCGAGGACGCCAGGAAGCGGTGCCGGGTGCTCTACGTCTCCCCCCTGAAGGCGCTCACCTACGACGTGGAGCGCAACCTGCGGGCGCCCCTCACCGGCATGGCGCTGGAGGCGGAGCGGGCCGGCCTGGAGCCGCCCCACATCTCCGTCGCAACCCGCACGGGCGACACCCCCGCCCGGGACAGAAGGGACATCGCCCGCCACCCCCCCGACATCCTCATCACCACGCCCGAGTCGCTCTACCTCATGCTCACCTCGGCCGCGTCCGAGGTACTCGCGTCGGTCGAGCACGTGATCGTCGACGAGATCCACGCAGTCGCCGCCACCAAGCGCGGCACCCACCTGGCCCTGTCGCTGGAGAGGCTGGAGCGGCTCATCGAGAAGGCAGGAGGCCGCCCGCCGCAGCGCATCGGGCTGTCGGCCACCCAGCGCCCCCTCGACGAGCTGGCCCGCTTCCTGGGCGGCCGCGACGCCACAGGAAACACACGCCCTGTCACCGTCGTCGACACCGGCATCCGCAAGGCCCTCGACCTCCAGATCGTCGTCCCGGTGGAGGACATGGGCGAGCTGGGCAAGCCGATCAAGCGGGACGAGGAGCTGGTGATGAGCGGCCCGGCGGCGGGCGACCCCGAGGTGCGCTCGTCCATCTGGCCTTCGATCCACCCCGTGCTGCTTGACCTGGTCCATCAACACGTCTCCACCCTGATCTTCGTGAACTCCCGCCGGCTGGCCGAGCGCCTGTCCGGCCGCCTCAACGAGCTGGCCGGCGAGGAGCTGGTGCGGGCCCACCACGGCTCGGTCGCCCGGGAGCAGCGCCTCGAGGTCGAGGACGCCCTCAAGGCGGGCAAGCTGCCTGCGCTGGTGGCCACGTCGTCGCTCGAGCTGGGCATCGACATGGGCGCCATCGACCTCGTGGTGCAGGTGGAGGCGCCGTCGTCGGTGGCCAGCGGCCTGCAGCGCATCGGCCGGGCCGGTCACCGGGTGGGCGAGCCGAGCAAGGGCCGCATCTTCCCCAAGTTCCGGGGCGATCTGCTGGTGGCGGCGGTGGTCGCACAGCGCATGGTGGACGGGCTCATCGAGGAGACCCGCGTCCCCATGAACCCGCTCGACGTGCTGGCCCAGCAGATCGTCGCCATGGTGGCGGTCGAGGACCTCACCGTCGACGAGGTCGCAGCTGTGGTGGCCGGCGCCCACCCGTTCGCAGAGCTCAACCGCGAGGCGCTGGAGGGCGTGCTCGACATGCTGTCGGGCCGCTACCCGTCCGACGAGTTCGCCGAGCTGCGCCCCCGCCTGGTGTGGGACCGCGTCGAGGGGACCCTTCGCGCCAGGCCCGGCGCCAAGATGCTGGCCGTCACCAGCGGCGGCACCATTCCCGACAGGGGCCTGTTCGGCGTCTTCACCCCCGAGGGCTCCCGGGTGGGCGAGCTCGACGAGGAGATGGTCTACGAGAGCCGGGTGGGCGAGACGTTCGTGCTCGGCGCCACCACGTGGCGCATCCAGGAGATCAGCCGGGACCGGGTGGTCGTCACCCCCGCCCCGGGCGAGCCTGGGAAGATGCCCTTCTGGCACGGCGACCAGATCGGCCGTCCCTACGAACTGGGCCGGGCCTTGGGCGCCTTCGTGCGCGAGGTGGACGGCTGGTCCGACGAGCGCCTGGCCGCCGACTGCCATCTCGACACCCTCGCCGTGCGCAACCTGCGCGCCTACCTCGACGAGGAGCGCGAAGCCACCGGCGGCGTCCTGCCCACCGACCGCCAGGTGGTGGTCGAGCGTTTCCGCGACGAGCTGGGCGACTGGCGCATCTGCGTGCTGTCGCCCTTCGGGGCCCGGGTCCACGCGCCATGGGCGCTCGCCATCGAGGCCAAGATCCGCCGCCGCCTCGACGTCGAGGTCCACGCCGTGTGGTCCGACGACGGCATCGTCGTCCGCCTCCCCGAGGCCGACGAGGCGCCCCCGGCCGACGCGGTGGTGCTCGACCCGGACGAGATCGAGGAGCTGGTGGTGGGCGAGGTCGGGTCGTCGGCGCTGTTCGCCTCCCGCTTCCGGGAGAACGCAGCTCGTGCGCTCCTGCTGCCCCGCCGCCGCCCCGGTTCGCGCACGCCCCTTTGGCAGCAGCGCCAGCGGGCCGCCGACCTGCTGGCGGTGGTGTCGAACTACGGCTCGTTCCCGATCCTGCTGGAGACCTACCGGGAGTGCCTGCGGGACGTGTTCGACCTACCCGCCCTCGTGTCGCTCATGACCGACGTGCGCGCCCGGAAGGTGCGGGTGGTCGCCGTCGACACGCCGATGCCGTCGCCCTTCGCCTCGTCGCTCGCCTTCTCGTACGTGGCCTCGTTCATGTACGAGGGCGACGCCCCGCTGGCCGAGCGCCGGGCCCAGGCCCTCACTCTCGACCGGCGCATGCTGGCCGAGTTGGTGGGGTCCGACGAGCTGCGGGAGCTGATCGACCCGGCCGCCCTGGTCCAGCTCGAAGCGGAGCTGCAGGCCCTGGACGACTCCCGCCACGCGGCCACGCCCGACGCCGCCCACGACCTCCTGCGCCGCTTGGGGGACCTGTCGACCGACGAGCTGGACGCCCGCTGCCGCAAGCGGTTCGCTGCGGTGCTGGTGAAGGACCGTCGCGCCGTTGAGGTGCGAATCGCCGGCGAGCCCCGCCTCATCGCCGCCGAGGACGCCGGGCGGTACCGCGACGCCCTCGGTGTGTCGACACCCCCGGGCGTGCCCGACGCCTTTCTGGAGCCGGTGCCCGACGCCCTCACCCAACTGGTGCGCCGCTGGGCCCGCACGCACGGGCCGTTCCAGACGTCCGAGCCGGCCGTCCGCTTCGGCGTCCCCTGCGAGCTGGTGCGGGCCGAGCTGGCAGCGCTGGCGCGGGCCAACACCGTCCTGCGGGGCGAGTTCCGGCCCGGCGGCACCGAGCGGGAGTGGTGCGACGCCGAGGTGCTGCGCATGCTGCGCCAGCGCTCGCTAGCCGCCCTGCGCAAGGAGGTCGAGCCCACCGGGCAGGACGCCCTCGCCCGCTTCCTGCCGGCGTGGCAGGGCGTGGGCGCCGACGCCGGCGGCCCCGACCGCACGTTCGAGGTGGTGGCCCAGCTCCAGGGTGTGGCCATCCCGGCCAGCGTGCTGGAGCGCGACGTGCTGCCTGCCCGGGTGCGGGACTACACGCCCCGCTACCTTGACGAGCTGCTGGCCGCCGGCGAGGTCATGTGGGTCGGCGCCGGCCCGCTCGGGCGCGACGACGGCAAGGTGGCGCTGCACCTGCGCGGCTCGGTCCTGGCGCGGGTGGCGCCGGTGGGCGACCGGCCCGAGGGCGACGAGCACGACCGCATCCGGGATGTCCTGGCCGCCCGGGGAGCTTGCTTCTTCCGGGAGCTGGGCGGCGCCACCGACGCGTCCACCCTCGACGCGCTGTGGGACCTGGTGTGGGCGGGCGAGGTGACCAACGACTCGTTCGCCGCCGTGCGGGCGACGCAGGGCGGCAAGCGGCGCAGCGGCTCCGCCACCAAGCGGCGCGTCGCGGGCGGCCGGCCCCGTGTGGGCAACCTGACCGTGCTCGGCCCGCCCCGCGGCCAGGGCCGGTGGTCGCTGGTGGAGCGGGGCGGCGTCAGCCCCACCGAGACCGCCGCCGCCCAGGCCGGCGCCCTCCTCGAGCGCCACGGCGTGCTCACCCGGGAGGCGGCCCGAGGTGAGGGCGTGCCGGGCGGGTTCGCCGGCGTGTACCCGGTGCTGCGGGCCATGGAGGAGTCCGGCCGGGTCCGGCGCGGCTACTTCGTCTCGGGCCTCGGCGGCGCCCAGTTCGCCCTGCCCGGCGCCGTCGACCGCCTGCGCTCGTCGAGGGGCGCGGCGGGCACGGGCGAGCCGCCGCCGGCCGTCGTCCTGGCCACCACCGACCCCGCCAACGCCTACGGCGTCGCTCTGCCCTGGCCCGTCACCGGCCCCCGGCGGGTGGCCGGCGCCTACGTCGTCCTCCTCGACGGCCTGGCCACCCTCTACGTCGAGAAGGGCGGCAAGGCCCTCGTCGCCCTGCGTCCCTACGACGGCGGGTGGGAGGCCCAGGCGGTGGCTGCCGTCACCACGCTCCTCACCGATGGTCGCCTGTCGCGGCTCAGCGTCGAGCGCTCCGACCCCGAGCTGACCCCCCACCTGGCCGCCGCCGGGTTCGTCCCCACCCCCAAGGGCCTCGTCCGCTATGCGTGACAACTCCCGAGTAAATAGCCACCGGTTTCCGGTGGCTATTTACTCGAAACACGCCGGTGCCTGAGGGCGACACCATCTTCCGGGCCGCCCGCTCGCTCGGGCGGTGGCTGGAGGGGCGCACGATCACCGCCGCCCGCTCGCAGCGCCTGAAGGTGCCGGCCGAGCGCCTGGTCGGCCAGACGGTGGAGAAGGTCGAGGCGAGGGCCAAGCACCTGCTGATCCGGTTCTCCGGCGGCGACGTGCTGCACACCCACATGCGGATGACGGGCTCGTGGCACGTGTACCCGGCCGGCGAGCGCTGGCGGAAGCCGGCGTGGCAGGCGCGTGTGGTGTTGGAGGCGGGGGACCGTGTAGCGGTCTGCTTCGACGCCCCCGTGGTGGAACTGCTGGCCGAGGGGGAGGAGGATCGTCACCCGTCGATCACCGGCCTCGGTCCCGATGTGCTGGTCGACCCCTTCGACGTGGGCGAGGTGGTGCGAAGGGCCAGGCGGCAGCCGCCGGAACGGGCCGCCGGCGAGGTGCTGTTGGACCAGCGGGTGGTGTCCGGCATCGGCAACATCTACCGCTGCGAGTCCCTGTTCGCCGCCCGCCTCCACCCCGAGACGCCGTTGTCCGCCCTCGACGACGTCACCTTTGCCCGCCTCATCGACCAGGCGGCCCGCCTCATGCGGGCCAACCTGGCCCCGGCCACGGGCTTCGACCGCCGGTTCGCCCCGCCCGGCGGGCCTGCCGGCCCGTGGGTCTACGGCCGCACCGGCCGCCCCTGCTACCGCTGCCGCACGTCGATCGGAACCGCCCGCCTGGGTGACCCGCCGCGGCAAGTCTGGTGGTGCCCGACCTGCCAGCCGCTCTACTCGGGAACGGTCAGTGGCCGCCCATCGAGGAGGCCCGGGCGCCCTTGAAGGCGACGGCGAAGGCGTCCGAGGCGAGCCGGAGACCGGGGAGTGCGCCCAGGCGGCTGAACCCGAGCACCCGGGGGACGGCGATGCCGGTGTAGCCGGGGAGACCGTTCATGCGGACGGCGCGGGCCACCGCAGCGGCGACCATAGACGCCGGCACGCCGGGCATCTTGGCGTCGTCCATGTGCTCGGTGCGGGGGTCCTCGAAGGTGGCCCGGGCGCCGAAGCGGGTGGCCACCGGGCCCGGGTTGATGGTGGACACGTGCACGCCCCGGCCCATCAGCTCCCGGCGCAGGCCGTCACTGAAGCCCTGCACGGCGAACTTGGTGGCGGAGTACACGGTGAGGGGCGGGATGGACACCCATGACGCCACCGAGGCGATGTTCACCACGTGTCCCCGGCGCCGGGAGAGCATCCCCGGCAGTACGCGCTGGGTGAGATCGATCAGGGCCAGCACGTTGATGGCGAACAGCTTCTGCACCTGCGCGGCCGGCATCTCCTCGACCAGCCCCAGCCACCCGATGCCGGCGTTATTCACCAGCACGTCCACGTCACCGACCCGCGCAATGAGTGCGGCCCGGTCGGCGTCCACCGTGAGGTCGGCGACGAACGGCGTGATCGATGACGACGAGGCGGCCAGCTCATCGAGCGGTCCCAGGCTGCGGGCCACGGCCGTCACGTTGGCTCCCCTGGCGGCCAGCAGGCGGGCCGTGGCCTGCCCGATCCCCGACGACGCACCGGTCACAACCACTCGCAAGCCGCGCATCCGCATGCCACCAGTACACTCCAGCCCGGCTCGAACCAGAGCCACACCCCCTGGAGGCGACATTGGCAACGCGTGCGGTCGCCGACATCATGAGCAGCCCTGTGGTCATCGCCGAGACCACCGAGTTGCTGTCGGACGCAGCGACCCACATGCACGAGCACAAGGTCGGCTCGGTCGTGGTGGTCGACGGTGGGAAGCCCGTCGGCATCCTCACCGAGCGCGACCTCGTCCGCCTGGCCGCTGAGGGTGCCGACGCCAACGCCAAGGTCGGTGAGTGGATGACGGCCGACCCGTACACCATCACCTCCGACGTCGAGGTGGCGGACGCGTGGAACACCCTGGCCGAGCGGGGCTACCGCCATATCCCCGTTGTGGACGACGGCGAGCTGGTCGGCGTGGTCAGCATGCGCGACCTGGTGGGCATCGCCCAGATCACGCCGATGGCCCACCCGAGCCTGGTCGACGCGCCCAAGGGCCTCGAGGGCGTCGTGGTCGCCGAGACCACGGTGGGCGACGTGCGGGGTCAGGAAGGCTTCTACCATTACCGCCACTACAACGCCGTGGAGCTGGCCGAGAAGCGGTCGCTCGAGGACGTGTGGTTCCTGCTCTTCAACGGCGAGCTGCCCGACGCCACCGAACGCAAGGCGTTCCTCGACGAGGTGCGGCCCATGGCGGCGATCCCAGATGCAGTGAAGCCGCTGCTTCCTGTCATCGCCAGGGCGGGCGAGCATCCCGGCCCGCTCGACGCGCTGCGCACGGCCATGTCGGCCGTGGCCCAGTCGCTCGACCTGCGCCCGAGCATGGACACCGACGCCGCCACCCGGCGCACCGATGCCCTGCGGCTGTGCGCCGTCACGCCCACGCTGATCATGGCCCTGCACCGCCTGCGCAACGGCCTCGACCCGCTGGAGCCGCGCAGAGACCTGGGCTACTCGGCCAACTACCTCTACCTGCTCACCGGCGAGGTGCCCGACCCGGGTCACGCCCGGGCCGTCGAGCAGTACCAGATCTCCACTATCGACCACGGGTTCAACGCATCCACGTTCACCGCACGCGTCGTCACGTCCACCGGCGCCGACTTCGGGTCCGCCGTGGTGGCCGCTCTGGGCAGCCTGTCGGGACCGCTCCATGGCGGTGCCCCCAGCCGGGCCCTCGACATGCTCGACGCCATCGGCACCCCCGACAGGACCGAGGCGTGGATCCGCAACGCCGTCGAGCACGGCGAGCGGATCATGGGCTTCGGGCACCGGGTCTACAAGACCGACGACCCCCGCTCGCTCATGCTGCGGGGCGTGGCCCAGCGCCTCGGCGGCGACATGGCGGCATTCGCCACCCAGGTCGAGCGCACGGTGGTCGACGTGTTGGCCGAGCTGAAGCCAGGTCGCAACCTGTACGCCAACGTCGAGTTCTACGCCGGCGTGGTGATGAGCCGCTGCGGCCTGCCCCGCGAGCTCTTCACGCCGACCTTCGCGTCGAGCCGGGTCATCGGGTGGTGCGCCAACATGCTCGAGCAGGCGGCCGACAACCGCATCGTGCGCCCGAGCGCCCGGTACGTGGGGCCGCCGCCGCCCCAGCCTGTGCCCGACCCGGAATGAGGGTCGTCGAGGCCGACCACGTCAGCCCGGATCTGGTCGCAGCCTTCACCCGCCTGGTCAACCAGGTCTCCCGCACGTCGCCGCCGCCCACCTACGACGACCTCATGGAGATGGTGGACGCGCCGGGCACCTACCTGCTCCTGGCCCTCGACGACAGCGACCACATCGCCGGCACCCTCACCGTCGTGGTGTTCCGCATCCCCACCGGTGTGCGGGCGTGGATTGAGGACGTGGTGGTGGACGAGGGAGCGAGGCGCCAGGGCATCGGCGAGAAGCTCACCCGCCACGCGCTGGGGCTGGCCACGGCTGCCGGCGCCCGCACCGTCGACCTCACCTCGCGACCGGGCCGGGAGGCGGCCAACGCCATGTACCGAAAGCTCGGCTTCCAGCTGCGGGAGACCAATGTATGGAGGTTCCAGCCCGACACGTAGCCGGGGCGAACAGTGACGCTCGGAGCGCCTGTGGGTCACGACCCGCCGGGGCGACGCCGGCGCTGTGCTGATGCCGGGTGGTCCCTAAATCGCGTACTTCACCTCCCCTCGTAGACTCGGTCGGGTGGAGAGGTGTGCCGAGGCGTCACGGTTCCAGACGTCACTGGCCATGGCCGAGACGGGTGTGAGTCTGATGCGGCAGAGCCTGCGTCGTCGTCATCCGGCCGCCTCCGACGCCGAGGTCGACGCGATGCTGCGTCGCTGGCTGACCAGCCGGCCGATGGATGCCCCAGGTCGCGTCTGCGTGCTCTCCTCGCGGTGACCGACTTCGAGTCGGCGGTACGAACGGCGACGACTCGACTCGACGCGCTCGGGTTGGACCACGCTCTCGTCGGCGGGTTCGCCGTCTCGATCAGATGTGAGCCCCGATTCACTCGCGACATCGACCTGGTCGTCGCAGTCACGGGGGACGACGGCGCCGAGGCGGTCATCCGAACATTCGTGCAGGGCGGCTACGAGGTGCTCGCCACGGTCGAGCAGGAGGTCGCCGGCCGATTGGCCATGGCCCGCCTGGCACTGGGCCCCGGCGACGACGTCATCGACCTGCTCTTCGCCTCGTCGGGCATCGAGGCCGAGATTGCCTCGGCGGCGGAGCAACTCGAGGTCCTCCCCACCCTCGTGCTTCCGGTGGCGACGGTCGGTCATCTGATAGCGCTCAAGCTGCTGGCGACTGACGACAGGACCCGGCCACAGGATGCCCTCGATCTGCGGGCCCTGGTCCACGTCGCCGAGGACGCGGACATCGAAGTGGCCCGGCGGGCAGTAGTGCTCATAGAGGACCGTGGCTTCCAGCGCGGGCGGGATCTCACGGCGGCCCTCGACCGTCTCGTCACGGCTCGCTGACCCACGGCTCTCCGCCGCCGCAGGCGACCGCAACGACGGACGGCCGCTGGACCGCGACCACCCGCTAGTCCTCGGGCCTGGAGCGGTTCCCCTTCCGTGACGTCGACGCCAACCGGGCGTGGATGGCGGTGGTGTGCTTCGCCGCCGACCTGGTGCGCTGGTTCCGGCTGCTGTGTGTCACCGGTGCAGCTATGGCGATCGACGCCGCTCACCGTCAGGACGAGCCGTTCCCGGAGTGGGCAGGGCGAATGAGACGGTCGGGTGAATGATCGGGGCTAACACGATGCAGTCGGCACACTTCGTTCGATGGGTCCCCAGCTCCCAATCCTGATCGCGAACGATGAGGAGGGTTGCGTCCAGCCCGCACAGGGTCCGGTCGGGTCGGGTGTCGAGCACGCCGTGGCCTGTGCCGAACTCGGTGTCTCGAGCGTCTCGGTAAACCATCGCAGATGCGGCCTCTCGCAAGCAGGGTCTGGGCTTGCGGTACCAAGTCTCGCGGATCGTCGCAAGCAGTGAATCGGTCAAATCACCAGTCGCGAACAATCCGCTCCAGGACCTGCGTTCCGTTGTTGCGGTCTGTTGGCCGACACGTGACTGTGGATGACGGCGTCACGTTCGATGGAGACGGAAACACGGCGAGCGTCTCCATCGACGATGTCGCCAGCTCGGCTGGGGGCGCGCCGAATGAGCGTCTACGCACTTGGCACGAATCGCCCATAAAGAACCGCTCCCGTCCCGTCGACAGGAAGCCGTGGCCAAAGCGGGCCATGCCTTCCCAAAACCCAAGGACGATACCTAATGACTTCTCGCGCTCGTCGCACCGGTCTTCTCGCCACCGCAGCGCTACTGGTGACGCTTCCTGCCGCCCACGCCCTCGGTGCCGCTGACCTCGGGCTGGACGTCGTACCCGATAGGCCGACCATTACGGCCGGGATCGCTGCCAACGGCAGGGCGACGGCATCGGTGGACACCTCCGCTCCCGACGTTGCCACGCTTCCGGGCGTGCCGGCGTTGCCGGGTCTGCCAACTGTCCCTGGCGTACCCACCATCCCCGGTGTGCCGAGTGTCCCCGGAGCACCGACACTGCCGACCGTCCCAGACGCGCCGGCGCTGCCCGCCGTCCCCGGTGTGCCCGCCGTCCCCGGTGTGCCCACGCTTCCCGGCGCTGGATCGCTGCCGGCCCTCCCGGGCCTGCCCGGCGTCGGGCTTCCGCTGCTCCCCTCCCTGCCCGGGCTCCCGGGCACCCCGCCACTGCTCTCGCTTGGGGCCGTGTCCGGTCTGGTGCCCATGGTGACGGGCTTGGTCCCCGTCCGCCCGACGGTGGACGTGTCCCAGGGAGGAATTGCCGTGGCGGTGGCGCCGACGAATCTGACAGCTGGGTAGACGTTCGCTGCCGGACGTTCGGCAAAGGCAGATGGAAGGGGTGGCCCGAAACGGTCACCCCTTCCAGCGATGCCGCCCTACGGGTCGTGTTCGTGGGCGCCGAGTCGACCGGCACGACGACGGTCAGCCAGGCAGTGGCGGCTGCCCTCCGGGCGCGGGCTGGGGTGTGGGCGACCACGGCCTGGGTCGGCGAGTACGGGCGGGAGTACACCGTCGGCCGTCTCGTCGTGGCCGCCGCACAGGCGATTGCTGCTGGCCGGCCGGCATGGACGCGCTGGTCTGGACGCGGCCACAAGCGCGCCGCTGCCGGCGCGGGTGGACGCCCCGCCGAGCTCTACCGCGCCGGCGACGCCGTGGAGCTCCACCCGCCGCTCCAGCGGCGGGCACCCTGACGCTGCGGGCAAGCCGCCGGCGGTCGCTGAGCCCCGCCCCGCCGGAATACGGCTCCAGACGGCACCAGGGCCCGGAATCCGGGTGCTGACGCCGCCGCAAACGCCACCCGGTCTCTCAGCCGGCCGGGTAGGCCAGCTCGGTCGCGGTCGTGTGCTCCTCTAGCGCCTCTTGGAGCAGGTCGGTGCCCAGTCCAGGTTGCGACGGCACCTGGAGGCGGCCCCCGGAAGCGACGAGGGGGGCAGCCACATCGCCCGCCAGGTAGCGCGACGGCGGGCACAGGTCGCCCGGCAGGGTGAACCCCGGCAGGGCGGCCAGGGCGAGGTTGGCGGCCCGGGCGTAGCCCGTCTCGAACATGCCGCCGCACCACACGGGCACGCCGGCGGCCAGGCAGACGTCGTGCACGCGTGCCGCCTCGAGGTAGCCGCCCACCCGGCCGGGCTTCACGTTGATCACCGCCGCCGCGCCCATGGCCAGCACGCCCGCCGCCACCTCGGCCGACGTGATCGGTTCGTCGAGGCAGATCGGTGTGGCGATGCGCCGGGCCAGGTGGGCCGAGCCGGCCAGGTCCTCGGGCGGGAGCGGCTGCTCGATCATGGCCAGGTCGAAGGGGTCGAGCAGGGCCAGGTGGGCGGCGTCGTCGATACGGTAGGCGCCGTTGGCGTCGACCTGGAGCACGAGGTCGCCGAAGCGCTCCCGCACGGCCCGCACGGGCTCGACGTCCCACCCCGGCTCGATCTTGAGCTTGACCCGCCGGTACCCCTCGTCGACCGCCCCGCCCACGACGTCCAGCAGGGCCCCGATCGACGGGGCGATCCCCACGGCGACGCCCGCTTCGACCGTGTCGCGGGTGGCACCGAGGCGTTGGGCCAACGAGATGCCGGCGGCCCGCAACTCGACGTCGAGCACCGCCATCTCCAGGGCTGCCTTGGCCATGTGGTGTCCCCGGACGCCAGCCAGCGCCGGCGCCACCGCAGCGGCGCCGACCACCTCGCCGCCCGCCGCCAGCAGCCGGGCCACGAGGTGTTCCCGGAGCACGCGGGCCGCCCCCGCCACGTACTCGGCCGTGTAGGTGGGCTCACCCAGCGCCGCGCACTCGCCCCACCCCTCGCCCGCCGTCGTGGCGATGCGCACCAGCAACACCTCGCGCCCCTCCGTCGAGCCGGCGGAGGTGCGGAAGGGGGCGAGGAACGGCAGTCGCACCCGGCGCAGCTCGAC
>JBKJNA010000179.1:0-14631 GCA_046596195.1 Acidimicrobiales bacterium
TCGATTACTACACCCGCACAACCTTCGAGTTCGAGGCCCAGGCGCTGGAGTCGGCGCAGGACGGCGCCGGCGGCGGCGGCCGGTACGACGGGCTGGCCGAGGCGATGGGCGGCCCGCCGACCCCGGGCATCGGCTTTGGTCTCGGCATCGAGCGGATCCTCCTGGCGTGTGACGCCGAGGGCGTGTTCCCCGTGCCCGAGGCGATGCTCGACGTGTTCGTGATCGACACGACCGGGGGGGAGACGGCGCGCGATCTCACGGCCGAGCTGCGGGCCACCGGCCTGCGGGCCGACCGGGCGTGGGACAACCGTTCGTGGAAGGCGCAGATGAAGGCGGCGATGCACTCGACGGCGGCGCTGGCCGTGGTCGTCGAGCCCGAGCAGATCACCATCCGCACGTTGCGGGAGAAGGGCGAGGCCGAGACGGTGGACCGGGAGAACGTGGTGGACCAAGTGCGCAAGAGGCTGGGCGACGATGCTGCGATCTGACTACTGCGGCACCCTGACCGAGGCCGACGAAGGCCGGCTGGTCTCGGTGTGCGGCTGGGTGGCCAGCCGGCGTGAGCACGGCCAGCACCTGGCCTTCGTCGACCTGCGCGACCACACTGGCATCGTCCAGTGCGTGGTCGACGGCGCCCAGGACCTTCGTTCGGAGTACGTGCTGCGCATCACCGGGTCGGTGCGCCGGCGCAAGGCGGGCACCGCCAACGACGCCCTGGCGACCGGCGACGTGGAGTTGGGCGACTGCGAGGTCGAGGTGCTGTCGGAGGCCGAGCCGCCGCCGTTCCCGATCGGGGACCGCATCGAAGCCGACGAGAACGTGCGCCTGCGCCACCGCTACCTCGACCTGCGCCGCGACCGCATGCAACGCAACCTGCGCCTGCGGGCCCGGGTCAACAGCGCCCTGCGGCGGTCCATGGAGGGCCAGGGCTTCGTCGAGATCGAGACGCCGATGCTCATCGCGTCGACCCCCGAGGGGGCCCGTGACTTCGTGGTGCCCTCGCGCCTGCACCCCGGCTCGTTCTACGCCCTGCCCCAGAGCCCCCAGCTGTTCAAACAGCTGTGCATGGTTGGCGGCATCGACCGTTACTACCAGGTGGCCCGCTGCCTGCGGGACGAGGACCTGCGGGCCGACCGCCAGTTCGAGTTCCTCCAGCTCGACGTGGAGGCCTCGTTCGTCGACCAGGAGGACGTGCTCGGCTTCATCACCGTCGCCGTCGCCGCCGCCACCGAGGAGGCCACCGGCACCGCCCCGGCGCCGTTCGGCCGCATGACGTGGGCCGAGGCGTCTGAGCGCTACGGCACCGACAAGCCCGACGTGCGCTTCGCGATGGAGCTGGTCGACCTCACGCCCGTCTTCTCGGAGACGGGGTTCAACGCCTTCAAGGCGCCGGCGGTGAAGGGGATTCGGGTGTCGGGCGCGGGCGACACGACCCGCAACCGCCTCGACGCCCTCACCGACAAGGCCAAGCAATTCGGGGCCAAGGGCCTGGTGTGGATGCGTGTCGGGCCGGAGGTGGTTCTCGACTCGCCGGTGGCCAAGTTCCTGTCGGCCGACGAGCAGGCTGCGCTCGCTGTCGCCCTCGACGCCGAGCCGGGGGACTTGTTGCTGATCGTGGCCGACGAGCGGCCCAAGGTGAACCACGTGCTCGGGCTCCTGCGCCTCGAGCTCGGCCGCCCGCCGGTCAACGAAGGTGGTTTCAACTTCCTCTGGGTCACCGACTTCCCGCTCTTCGAGGGGCTGGGCGACAACGGCCAGCCCATCCCTGCCCACCACCCGTTCACCATGCCCCACCCCGACGACGTCCACCTGCTGGAGAGCGACCCGCTGGCCGTGCGCTCCCAGGCCTACGACCTCGTGCTCAACGGCTGGGAGCTCGGCTCGGGCAGCGTGCGTATCCACCGGCGCGACGTCCAGGAACGGGTTCTCGGCCTGCTCGGTATCGGCCCCGAGGAGGCGCAGGCCCGCTTCGGCTTCCTGCTCGACGCCTTCCGCTACGGCGCCCCGCCCCACGCCGGCTTCGCCTTCGGCATCGACCGCCTGGTGGCGCTGCTCGCCGGCGAGGAGAACATCCGTGAGGTCATCGCCTTCCCGAAGACCCAGTCCGGCGCCGATCCCCTCACCCGCGCCCCCCAGCCCCTCGACCCAGGTCAGCTGACGGAGCTGGGGATCCGGGTGCTGCCGCCGAAGGCGTAGCCGCCGGTCGGGTTCTCTGGACGCTCACGCCCGCTCTGCGGACCCAGGCGTCCAGAGAGACCGGTGACCCGCGGTCAGGGCACCACGGGGAGCGCCCGGTCCCAGCTCGCAAGGAGCCGTGGTCAGCGCGATTCGGGGGGGAGCGGCCGGTCCCAGCCCAGGGCGCCCTCCCGGAACGGCAGGTCGTCATCGGGTTCGAAGTACTCCACCGAGTCGTCGGGGTTGAGGGAGTACAGCAGCCCGAAGACCTCGGACCCGATCTTGTCGACGAGCGTCGCGCTCGACGTGTCCCATACGAAGTGCAGGTTCACGGTGCGGACGTGGACCGATTCCCCGGCGTCGTTCACGACGTCGGTATCTGCGGCGATGGCCAGCGCGGTGGCCCGTGTGGCGGCTTCACGGGCGGATCGGGCTCGTACCATGAGCACGATCTCCTCGAAGGACCGGTCCTCGTCGCCGACCGTCCACGTCCGCCAGAACTTCACGCCGAAGAACCGCTCGGCGTAGCCGTCCAAGTGGACGAGCTCGGGCAGGTCCTTGTTGGGAAACGGCGGTCCGGGCACCGGCTCGGGGCGGATCAGCCGCCCGCGTTCGAAGTAGTCGACCCATTTCTCGCGCGCGGGGAAGAGATGCGTGAACACGAGCGGGTCGTGCTCGAAGTCCTCGAGCGCATTGCGCCCGGTGTCGAAGACCTGGTCCGTGCCAAGAGCGTGCACTGTCACCGGCTGGCCGTGGCACCAGGTGCCGAAGCCGTCGCCTTGGAGGTGCTCCGTCCAGGCCACCCGGCACGCCTCATGCGCATTCGAGGCCCGGACAAGGTCGAGGCAGAGCTCGACGTGGCCTTCGCCGTCCACCTTGGGCAGCCATTCCCGCCACACCTTGACGGCAAAGAAGCGCCGGCCGTCGCGGGTCGCAACCACTTCAGAGCACCGCAGCGCAGAGCAGGGCGGCGGGGCCACAGGCGGGCGCGAGCAACTTCCCGGCCCACCAAACCCCGACGGCGGCCGTCCCGATCACGGCTCCGGCCCTTGCGGTTGCGCCACCGAAGCCGTGGTCGACCGCAGCGAAGTCCGCTTCGGCTGCCTCCTCGGCTTCCTTGGCCGCCTTGTCCCTTGCTGCCTTCCGCTCTTTTCGTTGCGCTTCTTCTTCACGACGCGCCTTGGCGCCCTTCGGCGCCGGCTTGGCGTCCCTTGCCTGCCGACTGCGACGCTCCGCCGTATCCTTCGCGTCGGTCTTGAGCAGCTTGCGGGCTTCATTCCTCGCCGACTCCGACGCCGTCGGGTCCGTCATGATGGCTCGGGCTCGTTCGAGCTGCGCCTCGGCATCGGTCAGCTGAAGACGGCGCCTGCCATGCTGGCCGCCCGCAAACGGCGGGAACCGCGGCTCGTCGAAGTGGAGCCGCGGCTCGTCGGCCAGCTGGCGGGCCCGCCGGCGGACCTCCTCCGACTGGGTCTCCGCCCACACGCGCGCCCGGGCGGCATGCCCGGCCGCCTCCGCCGGCCGGCCCACGGCGCCGGCGCCCCACTCGGCCCGCACCTGAAGCCGCCGGAGGTCGGCGGCTGCCTCCGCCAGCACCCGCGCCAGGTACAGCATCTCCTCGGGCCTGCCGCCGAAGTAGACCGCTTGCATCCCTTCAATGTATTCCATACGCCCTGCAGGCAGCAACAACAGTTGCAGCCGTAGCCTCGCCCCGGTGCCCGCCCCCGGAGACGACCTGTTCACCGCCGCCCTCGAGGAGCGGCTGGCCCGCCAGGCGCCGCTGGCGGCCTGGATGCGCCCGACGTCGCTCGACGAGGTCGTCGGCCAGGAGCACCTGCTCGCCCAGGGCGCGCCGTTGCGGGCGCTGATCGACGCCGACCGCATCTCGTCGCTGATCCTGTGGGGCCCGCCCGGTACCGGAAAGACGACGTTGGCGAGGCTGATCGCCGGCGCCACCAGCAAGGAGTTCGTGGCCAAGTCGGCGGTGACGGCGGGGGTGAAGGACGTACGGGAGGTCATCGACGACGCCCGGCGCCGCCTGGCCGAGCACGGCCGGGGCACCATCCTGTTCCTCGACCTTTCCTCTCACCCCATGGGTGTACGCCTCGTACGATCCCGGGCCCGGGAAAGCACTGTGGGATACACCAGCCCGGAGCCTGCGTACGTCACACTCGCGCCATGACCACCAGCGGGGCCGGCAGGCCGCGGCTGGGGTCGGACGATCTGCGGGTGCAGCTGGTGAGCCATCGCGACGGGCGGCGCTCGTGGGTCGTGCTCGATGTCACCACCGGTGTCGTCCACGCCCGGGCCGAGCGCTTCCTGGCGCCCGGTGAAGTGTGGTCGTCGCATCGGCGAAGTGGTCAAGCTCCGCTTGGACTGCGTGGGCGAGCACCTGGGGCGCTTCAAGCCCGTGGTCGGCGGCTTCGAGTGCCCGTTCGGGCGCAGGTGCGACTCGTGCGAGCACTTCGTGATCACCGGCGCCGACTACGCCTACTGGAAGCGCCAGGAGCAAGGGTGGGCGGCCATGGCCGAGGGCGCTCCCGACGAGGCCGCACGTGCCTACATCTACGGGGGCTTCGAGCGCAGCTCGTTGGCGCTCGCCGGCCTGGAGAAGGCGCTGGTCGCCCTCGGCCTGCTCGACCAGGCCAAGGAGCTGGATCTGCGCAGCCCGCACCAGGACTTCTTCGACCCGATCTGGGCCCAGGGATGGCGGGCCGGCGACCTGGTGGAGATGGGCGGCGGGACGAAGGCCGCGCAGGGTGCCCCGCCGTTGCTGGAGGTCTGCGACGACGACGAGACCAGGGCGGCGTCGTGAGCACCACCGCGGCGCCGGAAGACCGGACGCGGCCGAGGCCCGAGCGGGCCATCGAGGCCCGGAGGCGACAGGCCACTGCCAAGCTCGCTTCCGTGCACAAGGCGCTCAAGGTGCTCGGTCGCGCGGGAGCCCCGATCACCCGGGCAGCGGTGTCACAGCTCGCCGGGGTCTCCCGGTCGTTCACCTACGAGAACGAGCAGGCCCGCTCGGCCGTCGCTGCCCCCCAGCAAAGGACCCAGGCCCGCGCCGAGGTCCGGGTCGAGACGCTGACGGCCCAGCAGGAATCGTCATGGCGCGAGCGTGCCCTCAACGCCGAGGAGGAGGTGCGCAAGCTCCGCCACGAGGTCACGACGGAGCGTCGCCTCGTCGGCGATCTGATGGGCCAGCTGAGAGAACCCGACGGCACCTGGCTCGAACACGACCGGGACCGGCTCCGCCGGGAGAACGAGCAGGTGCTGGCCGAGCGCAACCAGCTCCTGCGCGAACGCGACGACGTCCAGCGACGACTGGACGGCGCCAGGGCAAACGTCTCACGCCTCAACGAGCGCCGGGTCACCGAACTGTTCCCCAACGGCCCGGGAAGAACGAAGCCGTGATGGCGGACGGCACAAGGGACGGACCGCAAACGGGTGCTCGGCCGGTGGACCTGTTCGAGGCCGGGCTCGAGGAGAGGCTCCGATCCCGGGGGCCGTTGGCCGCCCGGCTGCGGCCGACGAGCTTGGACGACGTCCTCGGCCAGGACCACCTTCTCGGGCCTCGGGGCGCCCTGCGGGCGCTGGTGGACGCCCGCAAGCTGACGTCGGTCATCCTGTGGGGACCGGCGGGAACCGGCAAGACCACGATCGCCCGGTTGCTGGCCGACGCCGTCGGGGCCGCCTTCGAGTCGTTGAGCGCGGTCAGCGCCGGCGTGAAGGACGTGCGGGAGGCGGCGGGCCAGGCGAAACGGCGACTGGCCGAGAACGCCATCTCGACGGTCCTGCTGCGACGAGGTCCACCGGTTCTCCAAGTCACAGCAGGACGCGCTGTTGCCGAGCGTCGAGGACGGGACCCTCACGCTGGTGGGCGCCACCACCGAGAACCCGTTCTTCGAGGGCAACGGCCCGCTGCTCAGCCGCCCCACCCTCTTCCGCCTCGAGCCCCTCGACCGCCGTGCGCTGCGCACCCTGCTGGACAGGGGCCTGGTGGCCGAGGGCGGCACCATCGCCGAGGAGGCCGCCGGCGCCATCATCGACTCCGTCGACGGGGACGGCCGCGCCCTGCTCACCACCTTGGAGGTGGCGCTCGCCATCGCCGGGGAGGGCCTGTGCGTCACCCTCGACGACGTCGAGCGGGCCAGGACCACCCGGGCCCTGACGTGGGGCCGCGACGACCACTACGACGTCATCAGCGCCTTCATCAAGTCCATCCGGGGCTCCGATCCCGACGCCGGCCTGCACTGGCTGGCCCGCATGATCGTGGCCGGGGAGGACCCCCGCTACATCGCCCGCCGCTTGGTGGTCCTGGCCAGCGAGGACGTCGGGATGGCCGACCCGACCGCCCTGCTGGTCGCCACCGCGGCGGCCCACGCCGTCGAGTACGTCGGCCTGCCCGAGGCCCAGCTCAACCTGGCCCAGGCCGTCGTGCACCTGGCCACCGCCCCCAAGTCCAACCGCACCGCCCTCGGCATCTGGAAGGCCGTCGACGACGTGCGCTCCCGCCCGGCCGGTCCGGTGCCGCCCCACCTGCGCGACAGCCACTACAAGGCGGCCGAACGCATCGGCCACGGTGTCGGCTACCGCTACCCCCACGAAGACCCTCGGGGCTGGGTCGAGCAGGAGTATCTGCCTGAGCACCTCGCCGGGACCCGGTACTACCAGCCCTCCGGGCACGGCCACGAGGCCGAGGTCGCCGACCGGTTGGGCCGTCCGGGCGACGATGGGCGGTAGGCGGGCTGTGGCGGGCAGGACCCCCGGATCCATGGTGGACTACGCCATGCACGAGCACCGCCAGCCGGGGCGGGCGGGCGCAGCGAGCGGTGTTCTCTTCGTCGTCCTCTTCGTCGGCGGCCTCGTCCCCCTCGGCACGCTCCTCGGGAGCTTCGCCGACGAGGATGCCACCTTCAACACGTACTTCGCGAGCACCAGCAACCGGGCGGGCAACATCGTCGGTGGCGTTCTCCTCGCCGCTTCGGCGTTCGTGTTCCTGTGGTTCCTCCACCATCTCCGCCAATGGCTTCAGCCTGATGACACCCGTGCCGCCACGCTCGCCAACATCATGTTCTCCGCCGGGTTGGTGTTCGTCGTCCTGGTGCTCGTCGGCACGGCCGCCCTCGTCACCGTCCCGATCACCCTCGTCTTCGGCGATCTGTTCGGCACCGACGACGTGCTCAAGGTTGGCCAAGCGGTCCTCCCGCAACTGGGCTACGTGGTGCTGGCGCTCTACGCCCTGTGGGCCGCAGCGGTGATGGTGGCCGTTGCAACCGTCTCGGCGCGTCGATCAGGTGCCTTCCCACGATGGCTCTGCCGACTCGGCTTCGTCGCCAGCGGCTTCATCGTCCTTCTGGGATTCTCCGGCGGCATGGCCTTCTTCGCCCTGCCGGTGTGGGTGCTGGCAGTCAGCGTCAACTGGTTCCGAACCCAGGGGAGGCCGGGCGGAACTCCGATCGCTCATCCTGGCGCGGATGTCGTTTCCGATGGTCCCGACGGGCCATGAGACGAAGCGTCCCCTACATGTACGCCAGAGGAGAAAGGCCGGTTGAAGGCAGGAACGGCCTCTTGGAGGCTGGACTGAGCAGTGAAATCGACGAGGTCCACCGCTTCAGCAAGTCACAGCAGGATGCCCTGCTCCCGGCCGTGGAGGACGGCACCGTCACCCTGGTGGGCGCCACCACCGAGAACCTCTTCTTCGAGGTCAACGCCCCTCTTCTCAGCCGCAGCACGCTGTTCCGCCTCGAGCCCCTGACGACAGACCAACTCCGGACGGTCGTCGAGCGGGCGCTGGAACGCGAGGGGTGGCGCCGCCACCGACGACGCCATGAACTTCCGTGGGCATGGCCGACCCTCGCGGCCTGCTCATCGCCGATGCGGCGGCCAGGGCGGTGGAGTTCGTCGGTCTGCCCGAGGCGCAGCTCAACCTGGCCCATGCGGTCGTGTACCTGGCCACCGCCCCCAAATCGAATCGGGTGATGGCCGCCCTGGCCGCCGCCCAGGCGGATGTCCGGGACCGCCCGGCCGGGTCGGTGCCCGCCCATCTGCGTGACTCCCACTACAAGAGCGCCGGGTCCATCGGCCACGGGGTCGGCTACGACTATCCTCACGACGATCCGCGAGGTTGGGCTCCCCAGGAGCACCGGCCCCCGGAGACCGCAGGTCGCGTGTACTACCAGCCGTCCACCCACGGCGAGGAACCAGGGATCGAGGAGCACATGCGGGCGATGCGGACGGAGGGGGGAATCGAATGACCACCGGCGAGGTCGCCGCCCTCATCGCCGCCCTGGCCGCGCTCGTGCTGGCCATCGGCTTCCTGTTCGCCCTGGCCTCGCTCAGCCGCACGCTGCGCTCGGTGCGGGGAGCGGTGGAGGAGGTGCGCCGGGAGACGGTGCCGCTGCTCGGGAACCTGCGGGCTGCGGTCGATCAGGCCAACGCCGAGCTGGTGCGGGTCGACGGGGTGATCGAGCGGGCCGAGAGCATCGGCTCCACCGTCGACTCGGCTTCGAGGCTCGCCTACCTGGCCTTCGGCAATCCCGTCATCAAGGCCATGGCCATCGCCGCCGGCACAGGGCGGGCGGCCCGCCGGCTGCGCCGCCGGAACGACTGAGCCCCGTGCTGAAGCGCCTCTTCTGGCTCGTGGCGGGTGCCGGGTTCGGGTTCGGCATGAGCTTCTGGATCACCCGGGCGGTGCGGGAGAAGGTGGCCAGGTTCTCGCCCGAGAACATTTCCGCCGAGCTGGCCAAGGCCGTGCGCGACCTGGGCAAGGACGTGCGGGCCGCTGTGTCCGAGGGCGTGGAGGGCATGAAGGATCGGGAAGCCGAGCTGCGCGGAGCGGTGGAACCCAACCGCGTTCACTGATGCCCCCCCGGTAGGATCGCCTCTCGTCATGGACGCCGAATCGCTGCGCAAGGTCTTCACCGGCTCCTTCGTCGAGCGCGGTCACACGCTGGTGGCGTCGGCCGGGCTGGTGCCCCACCATCCCCGGGCCCCGCTGTTCACCAATGCCGGGATGAACCAGTTCCTGCCGGTCTTCCTCGGGGAGGAGCCGGCGCCGTACCCGCGGGCCACCTCGGTGCAGAAGTGCGTCCGCATCATGGGCAAGCACGACGACATCGAGAACATCGGCATCAGCACGCGCCACGTCACGTTCTTCGAGATGCTGGGCAACTTCAGCTTCGGCGACTACTTCAAGTCCGAGGCCATCCCCTTCGCCTGGGAGCTGGTCACCAACGGGTTCAAGATGGACCCGGACCGCCTGTGGGTCACCGTGCATGTCGACGACGACGAGGCGGCCGACCTGTGGCGTGACGTCGTCGGCCTGCCGGAGGAGCGCATCCAGCGCCTCGGCGAGGACAACTTCTGGGAGATGGGCGAGACCGGGCCGTGCGGGCCGTGCTCGGAGATCTTCTATGACAAGGGTGAGGCCTACGGCGAGCCGGGCGGGCCGGCTCACGGTGGCGAGGAGCGCTTCGTCGAGTTCTGGAACCTGGTGTTCATGCAGTACGACCGCCAGCCCGACGGCACCCTCGAGGACCTGCCCCGGCGAAACATCGACACCGGCCTCGGCTTCGAGCGCACCCTGTGCATTCTCCAGGGCGTCGACTCGGTGTTCGACACCGACGTGCTCAAGCCGCTGGTGCAGGCGGCCGCCCGCGTCACCGGCCGCACCTACGGCGACGACGAGCGCACCGACATCTCCCTGCGCATCCTGGCCGACCACTCGCGCACCATGAGCTTCCTGGTGAGCGACGGCGTGCAGCCCTCCAACGAGGGCCGTGGCTACGTGCTGCGCCGCATCATCCGCCGGGCCGTGCGCCAGGCGTTCCAGCTCGGCGTGGAGCAGCCGGTCACACCGGCCATGGTGGAGGCCACCGTCGCCGTCATGGGCGGGGCCTACCCCGAACTGGCCCGCAACGCGGCCGCCGTCTCCGACATCGTCGGCCGGGAGGAGGTCCGCTTCCGGGAGACGCTCAAGCGCGGCATGGCCGCCCTCGACGCCGCCCTGGATGGATCCACCGAGGTGCCCGGCGCGGTCGCGTTCCAGCTCCACGACACCTTCGGCTTCCCCATCGAGCTCATCCGTGAGATCGCAGCCGAGCGGGGCGCGACCGTCGACGAGACCGGCTTCCAGGCGGCCATGGAGTCCCAGCGCCGCCGGGCCCGGGCCAGCCGCGGCGCGACAGCGGTGGCCGACGGCGCCGGCGCCGCCTACCGCGACGTGCTCGACCGTTTCGGCACCACCGAGTTCGTCGGCTATGCCACCTCGGAGAGCGCGGGCAAGGTGGTCGCCGTGCTGCCCGTCGGCGACGGCACGGTCGAGATCTTCCTCGACCGCACGCCCTTCTACGCCGAGAGCGGCGGCCAGGTGGGCGACCAGGGCACCATCGTCACCACGGGTGGCCAGGCCGTGGTGCTCGACACCACCGCGCCCCTGCCGGGCCTGCACCGCCACCTGGCCCGGGTCGTGGAGGGCACGGTCGAGGCGGGTCAGGAGGCGGCCGCCACCGTCGACCAGATCCGCCGCGACGCCATCCGCCGCAACCACACCGGCACCCACCTCCTCCACTGGGGCCTGCGCGACGCGCTCGGCGTGCATGTGCAGCAGCAGGGGTCCCTCGTCGGCCCCGACTACCTGCGCTTCGACTTCAGCAACCCCGGCCCGGTCGACGTTGCCAAGCTGGCCCAGGTCGAGGCGCTGGTCAACGAGCAGATCCTGGCCAACGAACCCGTGCGCACCTACGAGACGTCGAAGGCCGACGCCGAGAGGCTGGGCGCCATCGCCTTCTTCGGCGACAAGTACGGCGAGTACGTGCGGGTGGTGGAGGCCGGCACCCGGTCGATGGAGCTGTGCGGGGGTACGCATGTGGGCGCCCTGGGAATGATCGGTCCGGTGAAGGTCCTCTCGGAGAGCTCCATCGGTTCCAATCTGCGCCGCATCACCGCCGTCACCGGCGCCGGCACCCTCCAGCGCATCCGCGAGGACGAGCGCCTGCTGGCCCGCGCCGCCGAACTGCTGCGCTCCGAGCCGGGCGAGGTGCCCACCGCCCTGGAGCGGGTGCTCGAGCACCAAAAGGCGTTGGAGAACGAGCTCAAGGCGCTGCGGGGCCAGGCGGCGGCCGGCGACGCCGACGCGCTGGTGTCCGTTGCGGTGGCGGGCGTCGTGGTGGCCCGCCGAGACGGTCTGTCCCCCGACCAGCTGCGGGAGCTGGCGCTGGCGGTACGCAGCTCGGCCGGCATCCGGGCGGTCGCCCTGGCGGGCACGCCCGACGGTGCCAAGGTCGCCCTCATCGTGGCGGTGGCGCCCGGCTCGGGCCTGGAGGCGCCTGCCCTGGTGGGCGAGGCGGCCAAGCTGGTCGGCGGTGGCGGTGGCGGTAAGGGCGACGTGGCCATGGCCGGCGGCCGTGACCCGTCCGGCATCGACGACGCCCTCGACGTCCTCCGTGCCCGCCTCGGCACGTGACGCGGCGCAGAAGATATTGAGGGTGGTTGGGATCGACCTGGGGAGCCGTCGTATCGGTGTCGCCGTGAGCGACGCCACCGGCACGCTCGCCTCACCGCACACCACCGTCGACCGCAGCGGCGACGTGGCAGCCGACCACCTGCGCCTGGCCGCCATCGTGGCCGACGTGGGCGCCGGACGGGTGGTGGTGGGCATGCCGCTCTCCCTCGACGGGAGGGCCGGTACGGCCGCCCAGGCTGCCGCCGCCGAGGCGGACGCCCTGGCCGCCGTGGTCGGCGTACCGGTGGAGACCTACGACGAGCGCCTCACCACGGTGTCGGCGCAGCAGGCGCTGCGGGCGGGGGGAACCAAGGGGCGCAAGCAACGAGGTGTGATCGACAAGGCGGCCGCCGCCGTGCTGTTGCAGGCGTGGCTGGACGGGAGAAGCCGGTGAGTATCCAGTACGAGGCCATGCCCAATCGACCGGGGCGGTGGGGGAAGCGCATCGCCATCGGGCTCGGCGTCCTTGTCCTGCTGCTCGTCATCGTCGGTGGCCTCACCCTCATGTACGTCCAGAGCCAGGTGGACCCCGGTGGCCCCGCAGGGCCCAAGGTGGCGGTGGAGATCCCGCGCGGGTCGTCGACCCAGCGCATCGCCTCGCTGCTCGAGGACAAGGGCGTGGTCAAGAACGCCCGCAACTTCCGGCTCTACGTCCGGGTGAAGAGCGCCGGTCCGTTCCAGGCCGGCGCCTACGAGTTGCGTAGGAACACCTCGTTCGACGACATCATCAGCGCACTCAAGAAGGGCCCGGAGCTCACGTTCGAGGACCTCACCGTCCCCGAGGGCCTCACCATCAAACAGGTCGCCGACCTGGTGGGGAAGATGCCGGGCCGCTCGGCCGAGAAGTTCCTGGCTGCCACCACCGACGGCACGGTGAAGTCGAAGTATCTGCCCGCCGGGAGCACCAACCTCGAAGGCCTGCTGTTCCCCGACACCTACAAGTTCGAGGCCAAGGACGACGAACGCGTCATCCTGCAGCGCATGGTGACGGCCTTCGAGTCCAGCGCCGCCAAGGCCGGCATCGGAGACGTGGGTGAGGGCGGGGTGGTCGACCCGTACAAGGCCATCGTGGTCGCCTCCCTGATCGAGCGGGAGGCGCGCGTGGACGACGACCGGGGCATGGTGTCGCGGGTCATCTACAACCGGCTCCAGAAGAAGATGCTCCTCCAGGTCGACGCCACCGTGATCTACGCCCTGGGGAAGACGGGGGAGAAGAACCTGCGGGTCCTCTTCGAGGATCTCGAGGTCGACTCGCCCTACAACACCTACAAGAACCCGGGCCTGCCGCCGGCACCCATCGCCTCTCCCGGCGCTGCCTCCCTGCGCGCCGCGGTGGCGCCCACCGACGGGCCCTGGCTGTATTACGTGGTCATCGACGCCGAGGGCCGCCACGCCTTCGGCACCACACTGGCCGAGCACAACCGGAACATCGCGGCGGCCTCGGCGGCGGGCGTCCGCTGACCCCACGCCGGGTCGCCACCGGGCCGGCCTGGCCCACCGCCGGTACGCGCGTGGCCGGCGTCATCGGCCACCCGATCGGCCACTCGCTGTCCCCGGTGCTCCACAACGCCGCCTTCGAGGCGACCGGGCTGGACTGGGTCTTCCTGGCCTTCGACGTGCCGCCCGGCTCGGCCGGCGCCGCCCTGGACGGCATGCGCGCCCTCGGAATGGCAGGCCTGTCCGTCACCACGCCCCACAAGGACGACGTGGCCCGCCTGGTGGACCGGCGTTCGCCGACGGCCGAGCGGCTTGGCGCGGTGAACACGGTGGTGAACCTCGGCGGCGAACTGGTGGGGGAGAGCACGGACGGGCAGGGCTTCGTGGATGCCGTCCGCCTCGACCACGGCTTCGACCCCGCCGGCCGGCGCTGCGTCGTGCGGGGCGCGGGCGGCGCCGCCCGGGCGATCGTCCTGGCCCTGGCGGGCGCCGGCGCGGCCGACATCGTGGTGGTGCCCGGGCGCGACGTGGCGAAGGCGGAGGTGGCGGCGGCGCTGGCCGGCGCCGCCGGACGGGTCGGGGCGGCATCGGAGGCCGCTGGCGCCGACCTGGTGGTCAACGCCACCACGCTCGGCATGGCCGCCGGCCCCCCCGACCTCCCGATCGACCCGTCCCTCCTCGGCTCCGGCCAGCTGGTGGTCGACATCGTCTACCCCACCACGCCCTTCGTGCGGGCTGCCCTGGCCAACGGCGCCGCCGCCTCCTCGGGACTCGGCATGCTCCTGCACCAGGCGGCCGGCGCCTTCCGGCTGTGGACCGGCCAGGAGCCCCCGCTGGCGGCCATGTCGGCCGCCGCCCTCGCCGCCCTCGGCCCCGGCGACTAGGCAGGTCGCCCTCCGTCGCCCTGGAATGACGGGCGCCTCGTCCGTGAGCCCCGACAGGTTCAAGTCGCTGCCGCTGAAGAAGCGGGCCCAGGCCATCTACCTCCACACCGGCGACGCCGACCTGGCCGTCGCCGAGTACACACCGACGCTGACCCCACGGTGTCGCGTCGGGCGACCGCTCCACGGTCGGCGTCGGTTCGACCCTGGCGGCCCCGGCCGACGGAACCCGTACCGTCGTATCGCAAGATCCAGCGGGAGGAGGCAGTGGATCGGCCCTTGAAGCACCCTGGACGACCCCAGCCTGGAACCGGCACTCGCACACGCCGCTGAGGCGCTCGGCACCTACCTGGTGTAGCGCCCGACTGGCGTACGCATGGGTGGTAGCGCGGCGGGGTTCGCGTCGCTGCGGCTGGGTGCTGGCCGATCGCGGCGACGTCCTCGATGTCGCCCGCGAGGCGCTGGCCTTGGCTGCGCTCGACGGGCGTACGCCTCGGCGCCTGGTCGTGGTCACAAACGAGTACGCCCTCCTGACGCTCCGGACAACCGAACGGAGTGTTCGCCCGAGACGGCCACTGAAGTCGGCCGCATCGCTTGCCGATACAGACTCGTTCAACCAAGTGAGTCGGAGGTCGA
>JBKJNA010000183.1:0-10765 GCA_046596195.1 Acidimicrobiales bacterium
CGCTGCTGCGACGGGCGTCTTCGGCGAGACCGCGACCGGCGTCACGCTCGGCGCCCTCAAGGCGGCGGCGGCCGCCGGCCGTGTCGGCCCGCAGTCGCGCGTCGTGCTCCTCGTCACCGGCGACGGGTTGAAGACGCCCGACCCCGTCTCGCACACCTACGATCCCGTCATGATCGACGCCGACGCAGACGCGTTCATGGAGCAGGTGCTCATCGCCTGATGGCCGGGCGCAGCCTCTTCGAGAAGGTGTGGGACCGGCACGTCGTCCGCGACGAGCCCGGAGAGCCGACACTGCTCTACGTCGATCTCCACCTCGTGCACGAGGTCACCTCACCCCAGGCGTTCGACGGCCTGCGCCTGGCCGGTCGCCCGGTCCGCCGGCCCCACCTCACCTTGGCGACGATGGACCACAACGTTCCCACCACCCTCGACGCCGGCGGCGCCATGGTCGTCGACGACCCCATCTCCAAGAAGCAGATGGAGGTGTTGGCCGCCAACTGCGCCGAATTCGAGATCCCGCTGTACCCGATGGGCCACCGCAACCAGGGCATCGTCCACGTCATCGGCCCCGAGCTGGGGCTCACCCAGCCGGGCATGACCATCGTGTGCGGCGACAGCCACACATCCACACACGGCGCCTTCGGGGCCCTGGCCATGGGCATCGGCACCAGCGAGGTCGAGCACGTGCTCGCCACCCAGACGCTCCCCCAGCGCCGGCCCGGCACCATGTCGGTCACGGTCGAGGGCGAGCTGCCGCCGGGCGTCACGGCCAAGGACGTGATCCTCGCCGTCATCGGCCGCATCGGCACCGGCGGCGGCATGGGCTCGGTCATCGAGTACCGGGGATCGGCCATCCGCTCGCTTTCGATGGAGGGCCGGATGACGGTGTGCAACATGAGCATCGAGGGCGGCGCCCGGGCCGGCCTGGTGGCGCCCGACGACACCACCTTCGCCTACCTGGAAGGCCGGCCCCACGCGCCGAAGGGCAGGGCGTGGGAGGAGGCGCTCGACGTGTGGCGCTCGCTGGCCACCGACCCCGACGCTGTGTTCGACAAGGCGGTGGAGATCGACCCCGCCGTCCTCGTGCCCCACGTCTCGTGGGGAACGAACCCCTCCCAGGTCGCGCAAATCGACGGCAACGTGCCCGACCCCGAGGCCATCGACGACCCGGCTGAGCGCGACGCCGCCCGCCGCGCCCTCGCCTACCAGGGCCTGGCCGCCGGCACCGCCGTGCGTGACATCGCCGTCGACACCGTCTTCATCGGCTCGTGCACCAACGCCCGCATCGAGGACCTTCGGGCGGCGGCGGCCGTGCTCGACGGCCACCACGTGCGCGACGGCGTGCGCGCCCTGGTCGTGCCCGGCTCGGCGCTGGTGAAGACGGAGGCGGAGGCCGAGGGCCTCGACCGCATCTTCCGTGCCGCCGGCTTCGAATGGCGGGAAGCCGGTTGCTCCATGTGTCTGGCCATGAACCCCGACAAGCTGGCGCCGGGCGAGCGTTGCGCATCCACGTCGAACCGCAACTTCGAAGGCCGCCAGGGCCCCGGAGGCCGCACCCATCTCGTGTCCCCCGCCGTCGCCGCCGCCACCGCGGTGGCCGGCCACTTCGCCACGCCTCAGGAGCTGAACTGACATGGACCCCGTCCGTTCCATCACCGGCACCGCCGTTCCCCTCAACCGGTCGGACGTCGACACCGACCAGATCATCCCGGCCGAATGGCTGAAGCGGGTGGAGCGCACCGGGTTCGCCGCCGGCCTGTTCTCGGCGTGGCGCAAGGACCCGTCGTTCGTCTTGAACCAGCCGCAGTACGCCGGCGCCAGCGTGCTGGTGGCCGGCACCAACTTCGGCACGGGCTCGTCCCGTGAGCACGCCGTGTGGGCGCTGACCGACTACGGCTTCCGGGCCGTGGTGGCACCCCGCTTCGCCGACATCTTCCGTTCCAACTGCACGAAAGCCGGCCTGGTGCCGGCCCAGCTCGACGCCGAGACGGCGGCCGCCCTGCTGGCGGCGGTGGAGGCCGACCCCACCCTCGAGGTGACGGTGGACGTAGAGGCCCGCGTCGTGCGGGCGCCCGCCGCCGGCATCGAGGCGCCCTTTCCGCTCGACGACTTCACCCGGTGGCGGCTGCTCGAGGGTCTCGACGACATCGGCCTGAGCCTGCGCCACGAGGCCGAGGTTGCCGCCTACGAAACCACACGTCCGTCCTGGCTTCCCACCACGGTGCCCGCCGGCCGGTAGCCCGCTCCGGGTTCGAACTGGCATCAACTGGGGCCGGATCCTGACTCGGAACGTCCGGCGCAACGACCCGTGCAGTTTCCGCCGGGAGTCCGGCGGGGACAGTCCTCCTAAAGGGTTTACACGAGGAGGAAGTCATGGCACGAGCGACACGGGCGCACGCCGTGGAGACCCGCAGCGACCGGGCGGTCCTGGCACAGCACGCCGGCCTCGGGCGGGTCTCACTGGCCAGCGTGCTGGCCGGCACCCTGGTGGCATACGGGGCATTCGCCGTGCTGCTCGCCATCACCGCCGCCGTAGCGGAGGCGGTCGGGTTCGAGACGGACCTGAGCACGAACGAGTGGCGCACCCTCGGCGCAGCCGGCGGTGCGGTCGTCGCCGTCGTCCTGCTTCTCTGCTATCTCTTCGGCGGCTACGTGGCCGGGCGCATGGCCCGCCGGGCCGGCGCCACCAACGGGCTGATGGTATTCGTCTTCGGTGTCGTCGTGGTCGCCGGCGTGGCCGGCCTGGTGAACGTGTTCACCGACGGCGACGAGATCCTGCGCAACCTCCGCAACGTCGGCGTCCCCACCTCGAGTGCCGAATGGAGCGACCTCGGCACCGTCGCCGGTATCGGTTCGCTGGTGGCCATGCTCGCCGGCTCGACCGTCGGCGGTGCCCTCGGCGAGCGCTGGCACACCAAGCTCCTGGCCCTGGCTGCCGATCCGTCGGTCGGGCCCGAGGCCGATGCGCGGGCCGCAGCCGAGCACCACCGCCGAGAGCTGCGACGGGCCGAGGAGCGCGCCCGAGAGAGTCGCCTCGAGCCGGTCGACACCGAGCCCCGCATGGTTCCGCCGCTCGCGGATGACGCCACGGTCAGCTAAGCGTCGCGTCGCAAGTTCCGGTAGGCGTCGGCCGTCTGCCGGTCGTGGACGCGTCAGCCGAATCGGGCCCGCAATGCGAGGTAGCCGGACAGGCGTTCAGCGAGACGGGCGTCTTCGGCCACGTTCAGGCTATCGAGGGTTCCGCTGCCTGAGCAGCCCGCCTCGGCGATGGCAGCCAGCGCCCGGACGCCATCGCCGGCCGGCGGGATGATGGCGCCGTGGCCGACGAGGAGCCGGGCCACTGCATCGACAGGTGCGGCTCGACCACGGCGCCGAGGTGGCCAACGCCGTCGCCCGGCGCATGGTGGTGCCGCCCCACCACGACGGAGGGCAAGCGCAGTTCGTCGAGGCGCCGGTCGCCCTCAGCGCGGGAGACGACCCACTCGGCACGACCCTCGGTTGGATGCTCGAGCATCTCGACCAGCCGCTCAGCGTCGACGACCTGGCTGAACGCTCGCACATGAGCGCCCGCCACTTCGCCCGCCGCTTCCGCGCCGTCACCGGAACCACGCCCCACCAGTGGCTGCTCAGCCAGCGGGTGCTGCTCGCCTCGCGCCTCCTCGAGACCACCGACGACTCGATCGAGCTGGTCGCCTACCGCTGCGGCATGGGCACCGCCGCCAGCCTGCGCACCCATTTCCAGCGCGCCGTCGGCACGTCACCCCAGGCCTACCGCCGCACCTTCCGGCAGGCGGAAGCGGGCTGACCCATGCCGGCGCCGGCCGTCAGAACCCGCCCCGGAGGTTCTCGATGCGAACCACCGTCGCCACCGCGATCAGGGCGGCGACGGCCGCCACACCCGCGACCTGGAGAGCCACGCCGCCCACCCCCCGCTGGCGCCGCGCCCATTCGTAGAGGGCGCCGATGGCGGCGCCGGTGATCAGCCCACCGATGTGGGCGGCGTTGTCGATCTGCGGTATCACCGCGCCGAGCAGCAGGTTGATCACGATCAGGCCGACGATCTGCGACGTGTCCTGGCCCCTGCTGCGGGCGATGAAGAAAAAGGCGCCGAAGACACCGAACACGGCGCCCGACGCCCCCAGCGAGAACGCCAGCGTCGAGGTGAACCACAGCGAGCAGGCCGACCCGCCGAGCGCGGCCAGGAGGTACAGGGCGATGAAGCGCCCGATGCCGAGGGCGGCCTCCACCTGTGACCCGTACACGTAGAGCAGCACCATGTTGAAGCCGATGTGGAACAGCCCACCGTGGAGGAAGGCGGAGGTGAGCATCCGGTAGTACTCGCCGTTCACCGCGATGGCGAGGGCGTTGTCGGCGAACCTGAGCTCGATGGTGCGGTCCTGGAGGCCCACCACGAACACGAGGACGTTGACGGCGATCAGCACCAGGCAGACGACGCCGCCCTGCACCGCCATCCCGGCGCCCCCCCGGGCAAACGCCACCTTCTCGACCTGCTTCATGTCGGCTCGGCCCTCGTGCACGCACGTGGGGCAGTGGTGGCCGACCGGTGCCTCGATCATGCAGTCCGGGCAGATCGGGCGCCCGCAGCGCGTGCAGCTGGACCCGGTGACGCGGCCGGTGTGGCGGTAGCACGTCTGCGAGGCCATGCTCGATGCTGCCACCGATCCCGGCGCCACCGCAGGCACGCCGCGGAGATCAGTCCCCCTCGCCGCCTGAACCTGCGCCCGTCCATCCGAGCAACTCCCGGTAGGCCGACCACAGGGCGACGTAGGCCGCCGCCAGCTCAGCGCCCGTCGCCTTCACGGCCTCATCGGGAACGGGAGCATTGTCCCACCGGCCCTTCATCCGCTTGGGCACCGTGAACCCTTCCAGGTCCTGGGACGCCTTCCGCAGCCGCACATGGAGCCGGCGCAACCGCTCCGCTTCCGCCTCATCCAGATCCTGGGGGGAACGCTCGGGCGGGGCCATAGGTCCCTGTCTACCGGCTGGACGGGCCGGCGACCACCGGCCCGGTTTGGCCGTTTGTCACCGAGTTCCACTAGTGTGATCTTCGACACAGCACATGCGTGCCTGGCGGCTGAACGTGCCAGGTGCCCCCTCAGCCGCAGGCGGAACTTGCGTGGCAGAGGGCCCCCCGGTGCCTCGTCCCAACCCCCACCACCATCTTTGTCGCGTGCGTGGGGCGCCGGACGGAGCTGACAAGGAAGGACCACCCTGTGCCCGTCCGTTGTTCCCGTCTCCATTCCCGAATCCGGCCTCGCCGTTTCGTCAAGCTCAGACGCACGGGCTTGGTCGGCCTGATCGGCCTGATCGCCTTCCCGATGGCGTCCAACGGCTCCGTCCGGGCTGTGGACAACGCCACCGGCCAGGTCGTCACCCTCGGCGCCGCCGCCAATTTCGGCGTCGCCGCCGGTCGTCCGGTCACCGGCATGGCCCGAAGCGCATCCGGCAAGGGGTACTGGCTCGCCGCGTCTGACGGCGGTGTGTACTCGTTCGGTGACGCCGCGTTCTACGGCACCGCCCCCGCTCCGCTGCGCCAGCCCATCGTCGACATCGCCGCCACCGCCTCCGGGCTGGGCTACTGGCTGGTCGGTCACGACGGGGGCGTGTTCGCCTTCGGCGACGCCACCTACGCCGGATCCCTGGGTGACCTGCGCCTGAACGCCTCGCTCGTCGGCCTCGCCCCCACGCCCACCGGCAAGGGCTACTGGCTGGCGGCCGAGGACGGTGGTGTGTTCGCCTTCGGTGACGCCACGTTCCTCGGCTCGGCCGGCGGCACTCCCCTCAACGGGCCCATTGTGGGAATCTCTTCCACTCCCTCCGGCAAGGGCTACCGGCTCCTGGCCCGTGACGGCGGCATCTTCGCCTTCGGCGACGCCGCCTTCGCCGGGTCGCCGGTCGGTCGCCGTGGCCCGTTCGTCGACATCACCACTGCGGCTGACGGCGCCGGCTACTGGGTGGCGGCCAACGACGGCAGCGTGAGCGCGTTCGGCTCCGCACCCGCCCCGCCCACCGCCCTGCCCAGCGCCACCAACGCCCCTGTGGTCGCCCTCGAGGCCACCCCCTCGGGCGACGGTGTCTGGCTCGCCACCGGTGGCGAGGCCATCGGCAACTTCGGCGTCACCTGCTACGCCCTCAAGGGCATTACGGCCAGCGGCGCACCAGTCGCCAAGGACATCGTGGCGGTCGACCCCCGGGCCGTCCCCCTCGGCACCGAGATCTTCGTGGGCGGCCTCGGCGTGAAGCGGGCCATGGACACCGGCGGCGCCATCAAGGGTCGCCGCCTCGACATCTGGAACCCGTCCACCGCCTACTGCCGGGACTTCGGGATCCAGCAGCTCACCGCGTACGTCGTCCGCTAGGCGCCTCGCCGGACGCAGCGAGGACGACGGCGGCCCGTACGGGGGCCGCCGTCGTCGCGTCCCCAACCAGTGGATCACTTTCGGTCAGGGTCGCACCGAAACAAACCGTGGACCGTTTCGGGTGGTCCGTCACCTTTGTCGGTTGACGGGAATCCGGCGCGGCAGTGGGGACGTTCTCATGATGACCACGCACTTGTAGCCAGGAGGGTCCCGGGTGTCCACAACGACGGGTGCACGCGCGTATCCGGGCGCCGAGGAGTCCCGGACACTGGACGCGCGACCGTCACCGCTGTGCGGGTGTGGCCTGTCGGAGGTGTTCTACGCCCTCCCCGACGCGGCTGCGATCATCGACTCCGAGGGCGCGATCATCGACGTCAACAGCAGCTGGAGCACCTTCTCCCGCCTCAACGGGGGTGATCCGACGCACACTGGGTCGGGCGCCAACTACCTGCGGGCCTGCGAGCAGGCGGCGGCGGACGGCGACCATGACGCGGCGACCGTCGCCGAAGGGCTCCGCGGGGTCCTCAGCAACGGGCTGCGGTCGTTCGAACACCGCTACCCCTGCCCGTCCCCGATCGAGGATCGCTGGTTCGTGGTGCGGATCACCCCCCTCCCGGGCCTTCGGGGGGCGCTCGTCACCCATCTCGACGTCACCGCCGCCAAGCTCGCCGAGCAGCGGCTCGAGCATCGCGCCACCCACGACCCGCTGACCGGGCTGCCGAACGGCGAAGCGGTGCTTTCCGCGCTCCGGGCCGCGCTGGCCCGCCGGACCCGGAGCGGCAATCCGGTCGCCGTGCTGTTTCTCGACCTCGACGGCTTCAAGCCGGTCAACGACCGCTACGGCCACGAGACCGGCGACCGGTTCTTGATCCAGGTGGCGAACCGGCTCCAACGCCAGCTCCGGGAGAGCGACCTGGTGGGGCGCGTCGGTGGTGACGAATTCGTCGCCGTGTGCGACGCGGCCCAGGCCTGCGCGCTGGCTGACCGGCTCAGGAGTGCGATTTCCACCCCCCTTCAGGTCGGCGGCGACAGCGTGAGCGTGGGTGTGAGCATCGGCGTGGCCATTGCCACCGACGCCGACGGGCAGGGGACGGAGCAGGCAGCGCGGGCGCTGCTGGCCGAGGCCGACCGGGCGATGTACGCCAACAAGCGGGACCGCAACAGGGAACCCCTTGTTACCGGAGGGCGAGACCGAGATCCTCGATAAGGTCTTTTCAACACGGGCTGCGTGCGCCGGTGGTGGCCGCCCTCGCCGGCCCTGCCGAAGATCGAGGAATTGGCCGAGCGTGTGTTCGCCCTCGTCAAGGACTACACCGCCGAGCGGCGCCGGTCCGCTGGATTTTTAATTAACGGCCGCCTCCTCACGGCCGCGTTCGTCACAATGGCTGACGCGCGGTAGCAGCTAGGGCGTGACCTCGTCGATACGGGCGCGTGCCTCGGTGCGGGCCCGCACCCGCACCACCTTGTTGGTGGCGTTGAGGAAGGCCCGCGCCGAGGCCTCCACGACGTCGGTGGACACGCCCCGGCCGGACACCTTCACGCCGTCGGCATCGAGCTGGACGATCACGTCGCCCAGGGCGTCGACGCCGCCGGTCACCGATGACACGTTGAAGTCGGTGAGACGGGCGTCGATACCGGTCGCCGCCTTGATGGCCTGGCAGGCAGCGTCGATCATGCCGTCACCGTCGGCCGACGCCTCGGTCTTCTCGCCGTCGCGGATGAGGACGACCCGGGCCCGGGGGACGCCGACGGTGCCGCCGGTGACCTCCAGCGACTCCAGGGTGAAGGCCGGCTCGGCCCCCACCCCGCCGATCTCCTCGGCCACGATGGCCTCCAGGTCGGCCTCGGTGAGCTGCACCTTGCGGTCGGCCAGCTCCTTGAAGCGGGCGAAGGCGGCGTTGAGGGCGTCGCCCTGGACGTGCAGGCCCATCTTCTCCAACGTGTCGCTGAAGGCGTGGCGGCCGGAGTGCTTGCCCAGCACGATCTGGCTGCCCTGCTGGCCCACCGACGAGGCGTCGATGATCTCGTAGGTGGACGAGTTGGCCAGCACACCGTGCTGGTGGATGCCCGACTCGTGCACGAAGGCGTTGCGGCCGACCACCGCCTTGTTGAACTGCACCGGGTAGCCGGTGAGGCGGCTCACCAGGCGGCTGGTGCGGGCCAGCTCCTCGGTGCGCACGCCGACTTCGATGCCGGGGAACTGGTCGGCGCGGATGCGGACCGCCATGACGACCTCCTCCAGGGCGGCATTGCCGGCCCGTTCCCCCAGCCCGTTCACGCAGACCTCGACCTGGCGGGCTCCGGCCTGCACACCGGCCAGGGAGTTGGCGGTGGCCAGGCCCAGGTCGTTGTGGCAGTGGGTGGACGTGATGTAGTCGCCAACGATGTTGCGGCGGACGTACTGGATGAGGGCGCCGAAGTCCCAGGGGATGCCGTAGCCGACGGTGTCGGGGATGTTCAGCGTGGTGGCGCCGGCATCGACCGCCGCCTGCAGGACCTCCATCATGAAGTCGAGCGGCGTGCGGGTGGCATCCTGGGGGCTGAACTCCACGTCGTCGGTGTGCTCGCGCGCCCGGGACACGCCCGACTTCGTCTCGGCCAGCACCTGGGCCGGCGTCATCTTCAGCATGTGCTCCATGTGGTTGGGACTGGTGGAGATGAACACGTGGATGCGGGCCCGGTCGGCGTGGCGCACGGCGTCCCAGCAGCGGTCGACGTCGGCCAGGTTGGTGCGGGAGAGGCCGGCGATCACCGGCCCCTGCACCGTCTTGGCGATGGCTTCCACCGCCTCGAAGTCCCCCTGGCTGGCGACGGGGAATCCGGCCTCGATGTAGTCGACCCCGAGGCGTGCGAGCTGCTCGGCGATCTCGAGCTTCTCGGCCACGTCGAGCGAGATGCCGGGCGACTGCTCGCCGTCGCGCAACGTGGTGTCGAAGATGATCAGGCGCTCGGCCATCGGAGATTCCTTTCGGCGGTGGATCAGCTGGAATCGGAGATACAAAAAACCTCCTGGCCCGAAGGCGCAGGAGGCGAAGCGAGCCCCGGAGAGGGAGGCTCGCTCTACGTAAGCAGAAGGATGCAGCGGGTACGGGCAGTCATGACGACCTCATGGTCGCAGACCACTCGGTGCCGGTCAAGCTACCGTTGGCCCCATGGTGCGTCGATCCTTCCGTCTGGGGCTGCGAATCGGCCTTCTGGCGGGCGTGCTCGTCACCGTGGTCAAGGTGGTCCGGTCCCGCCGCTCGACGCGCGTGGAACCGGCGTGGCCGCCCATCCAACCCGAGCCGATCACCGTCGAGCCTGCCGCCCAGACGGTCACCGAGCGCATGCGGTCAGAGGCGCCGAGCCCATCCGCTCCGAGCACCTCCCCGGAAGCCCCGCATGGCGCCGCCATGCCGCCGCCGCCGGCGCCACCGATCACCCGTCCCCTCATGCCTCCGCCACCCCCGCCGACCCCGGCCGCCGCGCCGCCGCCTTCGCCGGCGGCGCCGTTGTCACCACCAGAGTCCACGCGTCCGGCACCCCCGCCCGAGCGGCCGGCCGATTCGCCGGTCCCCCGCACCGTTTCCGCCGAGCCCGCTGCTGCCCCGGCCCCTGCCTCGGGTGAGCCGACGCCTCCTGCACCACCTGCCGGCACCCCGTCGGCGGAGCCATGGGCCGACCCGTGGGCACCGCCCCCGGAGGCCGACGTGCCGCCAGTTCCCCCGGTACCTCACATGGATCCGGCCGCGCCAGCCGCACCGGTGGTCGAGGAGTCGGTGAAGAAGGCCGTCAAAGCGGTCAAGAAGGCCACTCCCCGCAAGGCGGTGGCGCAGGACACCGGCGCCACCGCACCGGTCAGGAGCCGGGTCCGCAAGGCCCGCCGGCAGCCCTGGGTGGAGCCCCTCGGCACCGCCACGCCCACGACGCACCCGGTGAAGGCCAAGCTCTCGAGCATGCTCTACCACCTGCCGGGCATGGCCTTCTACGACCGAACCCGGCCCGACCGCTGCTACGTCGACGCCGAGGCGGCCGAGGCCGACGGCTTCAACCGCTCCAAGCGGTGACCCCTCAGGGGCGGCGTCGGCGCCCCTGAGCCGGCGACAAGCTCAAAGCGTGACGGAACGGACGTCGAGGATGCCCGGGGCGGCCCGGAGTTCTTCCAGGCCCTCGGCGGACAGCGGCGTATCGGTGCCCAGCACCATCAGGGCGGTATCACCCGAGGGCGAGCGGCCCAGCGTCATGTTGCCGACGTTCACGCCGGCCGCCGCCACCACTCCCGTCACCAGGGCGAGCATGCCGACCCGGTCGTCGTTGCGCACGACCAGCATGTGGCGGCCCGGTGGCAGGTCGACGGCGTGGTCGTCCACCATCACGATGCGGGGCTCGCCCCGCAGCCCGGCGAG
>JBKJNA010000213.1:0-2833 GCA_046596195.1 Acidimicrobiales bacterium
CGACCCGAGATGGCCGCCGGCGGCGGTGAACGGGTTGGCCAGATCGCCGACCGTGCAGGTGCCCGTGGTGTGCACGTGGAAGCCGTGCCAGCCAGGAGTCAGCCCCGTCGCCGACACCTGCACCCGGATGGCGCCGGCCTCCTGGGTGAACAGGACACCGCCCCGGTCGGCGCCGGCGGCGTCCTTCAGGAGCGCCCTGGCCGTGGCCGGCGCCGGCGGCACCACGCTGCCCGCCGGCGTGGTGGACATTCCCACGCCCACCAGCCCCAATGTCACGCCGACGGCTGCCGCCACCCGCGCCCGACGCATTCCCGCACGTGCCCTTGCTTGTGCCACTCTGTCCTCCAGACGTGTCAGCGCACCGGGACCCGGACCCGCTGTACTGGTCAACGTAATCTCTGTCGCACGGCGGCCCGCGTTTGGTTCGCCTGCTCAGGGCAGCGGCAACCCCAGCCGGGCGGCCAGGAAGGCGGTGGTGTCCACGCTCAGCTCCACCGTTCGGCTGCGCGAGCGCGCCGCGTGGCCCACCTTCTGCTCACGCCGCAACAGCACGGGCGCGTCGCCGAACGGAGCCGAGGTGGCGTGCTGGAGGGCGGCGCACATCTTGCGGGCATGCAGTGGGTCGACGCGGGTGTCGGCATCGAACACCGTGAACAGCAGGGCCGGATAACGCACGCCCTCGTTCACGTGGTGGTACGGCGAGTAGGACAGGAGCCAGCCCGCCTCGACCGGGTCGGCGACCGTGCCGTACTCGTCGTTCCAGGTGACGCCCAGGCCGAACCGTTCGTAGCGCACCATGTCGAGCAGGGGCGCGCTGCACACCGCCGCCGCGTACAGCTCGGGATGTTGGACGACCGCCGCTCCCACCAGCAGGCCGCCGTTGCTGCCGCCGCTGACTGCCAGCTGGCCCGGCGTGGTGATGCCACTGTCGACGAGCCGGCGGGCGGCGGCGGCCACATCGTCGAACACGTTCTGCTTGTGCTCGCGCATGCCGGCCCGGCGCCAGGCCTCGCCCTCCTCGCTGCCGCCCCGGAGGTTGGCCACCGCGTACACGCCACCCTGTTCGACCCACGCCAGGATGCCGGCGCTGTACTGGGGGGTGAGGGAGACGCCGAACCCGCCGTAGCCGTACAGCACGGTGGGCCGCGGTCCCTCTGCGTCCGGGCCGTCGCCGGCGGGCGGCCGCAGGACGAACATGCGCACCTCGGTACCGTCGTCCGAGTCGTAGGTGAGCTGCACGGCGGTGACGCCCGGGACGTCGACCCGGCCCGGGGCGCCCACCTCCAGCACCAGCTCGCCGGTGCGGGCGTCGAGGCGGTGCACCGCTGGCGGGCTCACGAAGTCGGCGTAGCCGAGCCACACCTCGTGACCACCCTCGGGCCTGCCCACCAACCCGTTCACCGACCCGAGGCCGGGAAGGCCGACGGTGGGCCCCGGCACCCCGGTCTCCCGGTCATGGACCGTGACGCGGGCGACGGCGTGGCTGGTCGACACCACGACGACTGCATCGTCGGTGACCTCGAAGTCGTCCAGCACGGCGTCGGACTCGGGCACCAGGTCGGCCCACAGTGTCGGGTCGGTGGGGTCGGCCACGGCCAACCGGTTTCGGGGGGCGCCGGCGTTGGTGAGGAGGTAGAGGCGGCCGTCGTGGGCCACGTGCGCCGAGGTCATCACGTCGACGGCTTCCTGCAGCGGGGCCCACCCCGCCGCCGCGCCGGCCTGGAGGTCGGACAGGTAGACGTCGTTGCGGGGGGCCGTTCCCTTGGAGGCAGAGACCACCAGCCAGCGCCCGTCGGCCGAGAGGTCGAGTGAGTAGTACTCCGTCTTTTCACGTCCGGAGCCGAAGACGAGCAGGTCCGTGGACGGGTCGGCCCCCACCCGGTGGCGGTACACCCGGCGGTGGAACTGCCCCTCGCCGGCGGGCACCTCCGACGGCGGCAACCGGCGGACGTAGAAGAGTTCCTCGCCGCCGGGAAGCCAGGCCAGCGAGCCGTAGCGGGCCCGGTCGATCGGACCGTCGAGCGCGTCACCGGTCGCCACGTCCATGATCCACAGCGACGCCTCCTCGTCGCCGCTGTCGGACAGGAGGTAGGCGAGCCGGTCGCCGTCGGGCGACGGGTCGTAGCCGTCGAGGGTGACGCTGTCGTCGTCGCTCAGGGCGCTCGGGTCGAGCAGCACCCGCTCGCCGCCGTCCGCCTCCCGCACCATCAGCACCGGGTGCTCCTGGTCGGGGCCCTGGCGGAGGAAGAAGGCCCGCTCGCCCCGGTGCGCCGGCACCGTCACCAGCCCAACGGCCAGCAGCTCGTGCAGGCGGGTGCGTAGGTGCTCCCGGCCGGCCAGCCCGTCGAGATACGACCGCACCAGGTCGTCCTGGGCCGCCGACCACGCCTCGGTCCCGGGGGACGACGGGTCCTCCAGCCACCGGTACGGGTCGGGCACAGGCCGGCCGTGCACGTCGTCGACCACGTCGGTCCGGGGTGCGGGCGGGTACGGCATGGGGCGGGACACTACCCGCCGGCAATCACCCGGCGGCCCGGGGCGAGGGGCCGGTACGCTCCCGGGGCTGGCCCGAGTGGCGGAATGGCAGACGCGGTGGCCTCAAAAGCCACTGCCCTCCGGGGCGTGTGGGTTCGAGTCCCACCTCGGGCACGCAGAGTTCCGGCTGGCCGGCGGTCGCCTCAGCCGCGTTCATCGTGAAGGTGGCGGAGCAGCCAGGGGCGCACCACCACCACGCTCTGGTCGGGATGGTCGGGGTCGAGTTGCACGTCGAGGCCCTCAGGGTCGGGTGGGTCGCCGGCGGCGTCGATCACGATGGCCGGCTCGTCCTTGGGCC
>JBKJNA010000205.1:0-12846 GCA_046596195.1 Acidimicrobiales bacterium
ACGTTCAACCGGGTGCGCTCCGCCGGGGCCACCGGCCCGCTCACGCTGCGGGCCGACTCGGGGTTCTACTCGGGCACCGTGGCGGGTGCCTGCCGCAAGGCCGGCGTTCGGTACTCCATCACCGTCAAGCTGAACAAGGCGCTGCACAAGGCCATCGCCGCCATCCCCGACGACGCCTGGGTGGCGATCCCGTACTTCCTCGACGGCGGGGCTGACGTGGCAGAGACCACCTACCGGCCGTTCGGGAAGAAGGCCCCGTTGGTGCGCCTCATCGTTCGCCGGGTCAAGCCCACCCCCGGGTCCCAGCTGGCCCTGCTGGTCGACTACGCCTTCCATGCCTTCGTGACCGACCGGGAGGGCGGCACGATCGAGCTCGAGGCCGACCACCGCCGCCACGCCGTGGTGGAGAACACCATCCGCGACCTCAAGTACGGCGTCGGGCTCAACCACATGCCCTCGGGGCGCTTCGGCGCCAACGCCGCGTGGCTGGGGATCAACGTCATCGCCCACAACATGGCCCGTTGGACCACCCGCGTCGGCCTGGGCGAGGCCTTGATCGCCACCGACACCCTGCGCCGGCGCTACCTGCGGGTCCCCGGCCGCCTCACCACCTCGGCCCGCCGCTTCACCCTGCACCTGCCTGAGCGTTGGCCCTGGGCGAAGCGCTTCGACTCGTCGTTGGCCAACCTCCGGGCGGTCGTGCTCGTCACCTGAGGTGACGGACAGGGCGGCGGCCGCCAGTGCCGACCCGTTGTGCACCCCAAGCACCAAAGCACCCCGGAAAGCCTTGATCGACGACGCCCGTCCAGCGGCCCGTGGGCACAGCCGACGCCCGATCGGGCGTCCTCACACATTCGCTGTCATGTTCGGCCCGCCACGGCGGCCGGCCGAACCTGATCGGTGGATTCGGGCTAAGCCTCGGCGCTGGGCTACATCCCGCCAGCGCGGCACCGTCGACTGCCTGGCCCGCTTCGGCCTGGCTGCGCCACATGCCAAACGGCACGATGCCTCTGCTGCCGGTCCGCACCGCCTGGCCGCCGCTGACGGCCCGCCAGCCTTCCTTCTTGGCCGAGCTCCACCCGGCCGCCCTCAGGTGCCGGCGCGCCACCGTCGCCAGGGCCGCTTGGGGAAGTCGGCCTGGCACCAGGCTCCCCCACCCTCGTTGCCCTTGATTCGCCTCGCTTCCTGACAGGAGCGACCCCGACGCCAGATGCTTCCTCCCTCGTTGCTGCTTGTTTCAGCTAGTTTCCTGACAGGAGCCAGCCGTGAAGACCGTCACCGTCATCGGACGCCTGCCGACGGCACTACCACCGTTGCCACCGTGGTCACCCCCTCGCCGCGGCCAGGTGCGGGGTCCGGAGTCGCTGGCGACGGCGCGGTCGACGGGGTTCTCATGGGCCGACGACGCTGTGTTCCACCAGGCCCGACGACGTGTGCGCGGCGATGGCCCCCCATGCCTCCACGTCGATGTAGCACGGCTCGCCGCTGAACCGGTGCGGCGCTACCAGCTGGCCGGCGCCCGGGGCGGCCACGTGGCCAAGCTGTCACTGGCCGTAACCCCCTGAGCACGGCCGCGCCGCGTGCCGTCCTCGGCCGTCCAGCGGTCGAGGGCCAGGCGCCCGGTGCACCGCCGGGCGCACCGCATCGTGGCCGCCACGTGGAGTTTCTGGACCGCCCCGCCCACGCGGTGGCCTGGCCCCGACCCTCCAGCCCTTGGTCATGTGGGCGGCGCACGCCTCGCTCTGGCCGTCACGGCGCTGAACAAGGCCGGAGTGACGCCGCTGGTACCAGCCAGACCCTCATCGAGCCCGGGACGGACCCGTCGACGGCCGGGCCGACGCCGCCGTTGCGGTCGAGGATCTGGGCCCGCCTGGGCGACCCGGGCGCTCAGACCCACGAGAAGGCTCCCAGGACCCTCAGATGGCTCCCGTTGTGCGTGGACCGTACTATTTGAGCCTCAGAGCGGCTCTGGAGCCCTTGTGGCGGCCAGATGGCGTCATCCTGCCGATGGAACCCGGGCCGGGCCCTCACGGCGGCCGACGTAGTCGACGTCCTCGGCACCCCCGTCGTGGCCGAGATCCCGGTCGGGCCGGCCGTGGCCCGGGCCATCGACGCCGGCCTCCTGCTGGCCCAGCGCTCCACCACCTCACCACCTTCCGCCGCCTGGCCCGCCTCGTCCGCCACGACCTCGGCGCCGCCCGTCCCAGCGACCTGACCACCGGCCCCCCAGCACGCCGAAAAACCTGACTGCTGACGCCCACCAAATGCGTCCGTCAGAACGTGAAACCAGCGCCACAGACTACGCCGCTTCGTCCAAACTCCCACCGAGCGGCTGTAGGAACGGCGCCGGCCTGCGGCCGCCGCCTCGGCGCGATGGGCGCGCGGTCGTGCTGAACGGAGCCTTCCTCGTCCGGTCAGGGGACAGCCGGGCTCCCAGATCCTGGTCATTCCGGCCCGCTGACGAGGAAGATTCGGGCCTCACGCCACTCGGCTCCGGCCAGATCCGTCGTGGACGGTGATCGTCCTGGCTGCAACCCCATGACGAGGGCACCAACGCCGGCGTCGGGAACGGGAGCGGGTGCGAGCGCCAGATGCACGACCCTCTCTTGTTCGGCTTGTTACGCCTCGTTGCGTCCTACCGAGGCTGGATAGGCTGCCTGGGTGGCCACCGCCGACTCGGATGCCGACCTCTACGAAGCCATCCGGGAGCAGTATCCGCCGGTGCTCACCACCGCCCAGGTGGGCGAGTTGCTCCACATTGGTGCGCGCACGGTGCTGGCCATGGCCGCCGACGGGCGGCTCAAGGCGAGCCGGCTCCCAGGGACGCGTCAGTACAACTTCTTCCGCTAGGACGTGATCCGAGTGCTTGACCAGAATCTGGTTCGCCCGGGTGAGATCGACCTGGACGAGGCGGCCGAAGAAGTGGTGACGGAGCCCGCGCCGCCCAAGGCCTCCGTGAGGCGCCGCCGCGGCTGACTTCGGCCGAGTCGGTGCCGACTTGAAACTGGGCATCTCCCCGTCGGGCGGACGGGTCGGTTATGACGCTTGCTGGTACTGCTGTTCCCACTCGATGGGCGGGACGTGCTTGAGGGTGCTGTGAAGCCTGGCGGTGTTGTACCCAGTTGATCCACCGGAAGATCGACCGGCGTGCCTCGACCCGGTTCGCGAATACGCGGCCCTGGAGGCACTCGCGCTTGAGGCTCTCCCAAAACGACTCGGCCACCGCGTTTCCCAGCACACTCCGGTCCGTCCGACCGAGGGGCGCATCGTGCGGTCCTGGCAGAAGTCGACGTAGTCGTTCGCGGTGTACTGCGATCCCCGGTCGGCGTGGCAGATGACCCCGGCGACGCGCTCGTCGCCGCCTCGGGCGGCGATGGCCATGCCGAGCGCGTCGAGCACGAGCTCGGTGCGCATGTGATCGGCCATCGAGTACCCCAGCAGCCGGGCGGCTGCCAAGGTCGAGCACCGACGCCAGGTACAGCCACCCCTCCCGCGTGGGGATGTATGTGATGTCCTGGCACCACGCCACGTCAGGCTCGCCGGGGGTGAAGCCTCGGCCGACGAGGTCGGGGATGTGGTAGCCGTCAGGGCTGGGGAAGGTAGTGCGGCACTTACGGCGCCGGAACCGTCTGGCCATGCCGTGCAGGCGCATCAGGCGCACGACCCGCTTCTTGTTGACCACCAGCCCGGCCTTGCGCAGCGCCTTGAACATGCGCGGCACTCCGTAGTTCCCGTCGGCGTCGTCGAAGAGCTGGCGCATCAACGTCACCAGCTCGGTCTCAGCCAGCCGACGCTCGGTCGGCCCGGCCGCCTGGCGTTCGGTCCAGTCGTAGTAGCCCGACGTGGACACACCGGTCGCTTCGCACGCGCTGGTCACCGGGAACCCGGCCGCCTTCTGGTCATCGACACACTTGAAGCGCTTCACGGTGTCGATGTCTCCTTGATCCAAAGGCCAGAGATCGTTTGAGCAGATCTCGTTCCATCCGCACTGAGCGCACTCCGCTCGCAGGTCGGCCTGCTCGTCGGCGGTGAGCCCCTCACGTTCGCCGCGCTCGACGCGTTCCAGTCGACCCAGTTCCCGAGCGTGCCCGCGTTCACGCCGACCGAGCGGCCGACGTCAGCGATCGAGCGGCCCTCGTCGAGAACCATCGCTACGGCGTCTCCGCGGAACTCGGGCGGGAACTTCGAGGGCCGCCCGACCCTCCTCCTGCTCTTGCTGGACATGGACTTCCTCCTATACGAGGTGTCCGTCCAACGGGGGGATGCTCACATGCAGATCACGGCTACGCAACGCGCGATCCGGTGCGATACGGCTCCGATCGCGAAAATCTGTCCGTCGGCGACATGGTCGACCGCGGGGCGCCAAGCGTTCTCGCCGGCAAATGCTCCACCGGTCACTCGGGACTCGGGCCGGGCGCCGGCGTCCATGGTCCGCACGTCGCTGGAGCTGGTACCGCTCGCAGGCCGAGACCGCGAGTCCTTGGCGATCGAGCTACTCCTGGTTGGTCCAGTCGAAGTCGTAGTAGATCCAGTTGCTGTCGGTGAAGTCGAGGCTGACGCCTTCGGCTTGGACGTGGAAGCTCCCCTGACCGCAGTCCCCGCGCTTCCAGATGAACCCCGTACCGAGGTCGATGGTCACGGCGTGGGGCTCGCCGGTCACAGGGTTCTTGAAACTCGTGCCCTTTGCTTCCCCCACGCCTTCGGCTCGAAAGCCGCTGTTGATGCCGTCGTCGTCGATCTCCACCTCGCTGCGCACCACCCCGGCGACTTCGAATGTGGTGCCGAGGATGGACCACGGAAGGCCGCCAAGCTGGCCGGTGAAAATCTGGGCCAGGCATCCGAGTTGCTCCTCGGTGACCGCGGGAGGGACGACGAAGATCGCCTTGCCGTTCCCCTCGTGGATCGGCCCGGGCCAGTCCAGGATCCCGATCACCTTGAGGTCGGACAGGTCGACGTCCCCGCAGCGGCCCTCGACGATGTGGTTGGCCACGGCGGCCTTGCAGCTGCCATCGGGCGACGTCGGGAAGCCGGAGAAGTTGCACGTACAGCCGGGCTGGCAGTTGCAGAACTCGTAGCCCTTGCCTCGCAGCTGCCAGGCGGTCGTCGTTCCGGTTGTGGTCATGGTTGGTTTTCCTTTCAGGTGAGACTGGTGAGGGTCTCAGGGCGGGCTATCAGCGCAATGCCGGCAAGGGCGAACACCGCGGCCGCGATGCGGGCGGCGTGCTCGCCGGCTGGTGCGTTCTTCTCGATGAGGATCAGGAGGGCGAGCGCCGCCATCCAGGCCAGGTTCATGGTCCCGACGGCCACGAGGACGGCCATGAGGGCCCAGCAACACCCGAGACAGAACAGGCCGTGGATGGTGCCCATGCGCAGCGCCCCTGACGGCCGACTCGTTTTGGCGCCAAAGCGGAGAAAGAACGAGATCGGCGACCGGCAGTGCCTCAGGCATTCCGACTTGAGGGGTGTGACCTGCCATACAGCGGCGACCACGAGAACGACACCGGCGAGCCGGCCGGCCCAGGGGCGGGCGTCGGCGATGGGACCGCTCAGCGTCCGCCACGCGGCATAGACCGGAAGGGCGATGGAGGTCCACACCGCTATGTAGCCCGCCACGAAGAACGGCAACGGCGCAACCCGCCCAGCCGCGGCTGCCCGCCCGTACAGCTTCACGACCGGCGCGATTGCCGGCAACATCATGGCCGCCATCATCGCCAGCCAGGCAACGACGAACGCACCGAGACTGAGCACGTCGTGGCTCACGGCGTCCATCGAGTCCATGCCCATCATCGTGGACGGCGCCATGTCCGACGCCATCCGAACGGACCACCACCAGCCGACCGCAGCCAGCGCGAAGAGCGCCGCCGGCGTCGCCCACTGGATTCCTCTCCTGGCGATCGCGGGTGCAGTCGGCTTGCTCACCCCAGGCGTACCTGCCTTTCCCTGATGGTCGACAATGGTACGCGGAACGCGCCGGCGCTGCTCGGCGAGGCGCCGTCGCCCCAGGTCCGAGCCCGAGTGGTTGTCGTCCGTCGGGAGGGCGCTGATGGCGAGGAAGGTGTCGGCCGTGGCGCGGTGGGACGGGGGATCGAGCAGTGCCGCCTCGTTGACCAGGCACGTCAGCAGGCGCATTGGTACGCCAGATATGCGCGGGCGGTCAGGAGCAGAGAATCCAGGGCCGCCGTCCGGCCGCCCGAGTTCGGCACCGGTGCGGTGCAAGGTAACGACGGCGACCCGGCGGGTGGCCCCTCGGGCACAACCTCGTGCGGGTCGCCCGCCCGCTCGCGCATGATATTCGGGCGCCGCTTGTCGTTCCGACCCGGCCCCCTATGGGTGGGCCGTAACGTTAGCGCTATCGGAAAGGGGTCGATCGGTTGGGGACGCGCGGTGGTATGCGATGCACCGCGCGATCGTGACGGCGAGCACTCCTGCTCCCGGGAAAATCCACGGCGGGAAGATCACACTCAGCACCGCCGCGCCGATTGCCACACGGCCGCTTACGTGTCGGTATCGCCGGAGCGCCGCGGTCAAGGCGAGCGCGGCCAAGACTGTCAGCCACGGCGCCAGGTTCGCCAAATCGTGCGCCGAGTCGATGGTGGCGTCTTCCAAGAGCTGGGACGTCGGCGTGTCGCCCATGCCGGCCTGAACGAGGGCGTCCACGACCCGGACGTTGCCTACGAGCACCAGTACGGTACCGAGGAGCCACGTAGCGCTGGTGACCAGCACGAGCGGCTGACGGCGCGCCCGCGGCGTCACATACAGAAGAATCGCCACGAGGGCGAGGGCCGGAAATGCTGCGCTGGCGCTCGAGAGGTGTTCGGCCGCATGGCCCGACACGTCGTAGCGGCTCTCGAAGAAGACCTTCTGCACAACGAGCGAAGTCGCGAGCACTACTGGCACAGGCCACCACCGGCGCACATGGATCAAGGCTCACCCCCATCATTCGGCCGAAAACCATCCTTACGCATCGATCGTCTACGCGCCATGCCCTGCTCGACGAGCCACTCTGAAGTGCCTGATGGGGCGCCCGACTACGGCACGTCGGCAAGGCTCGATAACGTTCGCCGTACCCTGCCACCTCGTACCCCGGCACTCAGCCACGCCGCGTGCTCTGCGCCGTGCGACCATCCCGTGCTGGCCGTCGGGCCTGCGCAGCTCTCCCAGGCTCACGAATCCAGGACTCCCGACATCCCCCCAGAGTTGATGCGGTCGTTCAGTTGTCCGTGACGGCGTAGACGAGGGTGAGGTCGGTGCCCGGGTAGGTGGTCTGGGTGGCGGTGAGGTCGGCGCACAGCCCGGCGAGGGCTCGGGTGCGGCGGGGAGCGGGCAGCGCGTCGCCGAGCGCTGCCACCGCCCGCACTTGCCGTCGTGCTGCGCGTTCGTGCGGGAGCAAGTTCTGGCGACCCGTTCTGTCGCAATGAATTCGGAGCAGATTCCCGAATCGGCCGCTTCGTCCTCGCCGCCGCTCGGACAGGAAGCCATCCACCGACGCGTGGCTGACAGCTGACATGGCGGGGTCAGCGCCCCGTCGCTTTGGCGAGGAGCACCCTGCGGTTCGGCGCGCCGGTCTTGGCGAAGATCGCCTTCAGGTGGTCCTGGACGGTGTGTTCCGAGAGAAACATGCTTGCGGCGGTCTGGCGCGTGTCGGCGCCGGCGGCCAACTGAACGAGTAGCTCGGCTTCACGAGTTGTCAGTCCGCAAGCGCGAGCGAACAGGTCCAGGCGCTCACCCGGCGATGTTCGCTCGATGGTCACGGCGATGTCGTCGGCAACGCCGGCTTGGCTCAAGCGGGCTGCGCGAAGCGTGAGCCAAACGCCATCGGCGAGATGGACTCGGGAGGACGGTGAGTGGTGGTCCATACCCGCTTCCACGGCGAGCAGCTGCGCGGCGACGTTGTACGCTCCGGCGGGAATCGGACGGCGGTCCGCCTCGGGCGGCACTAAGAGGCGCAGGTACTCCTCGGTCTCCGCTGTCTGGGCGCGCACCTCGAGGTCGGGGGAGAGCATGAGGACGACGGGTCCGGTCCGCTCTTGGGGCGGCGCGTCGAGGTCGAAAGTGCGGGCCTGGCACCGGCGGAGCGCCGTCGTCACGGGCTCAGCGATCGCGGAGAGGACATCGGCGTCGGCTCCGCCGTACGGGAGCGTCGAATGGGTGCGCCACAGCTCGAGGAAAGCCCAGCAGCCGTACCGGTCGCGGAACACGACGGAGGCGACGTCGGTGACGTCGTAGCGGACGAGTAGCTCACGCCACACGAGGCTCTCCTCCGGGCGATCGCGCGTCGCCGAGCGCAGACCGCCCACCGGCGGCTGGGACAGGTTCGTCCACCGGTTCAGCGGGGTCAGGTACTTCAGCCGTATCTGCCGCGGCAGCTCGGGAAGCCAGGGGACGTCGGCGAGCGGCGAGCTGCCAACCTCGGTCACCGGGTCGGTGAGGAGCCACGCGTAGGCGTCGAAGCCCACCGTGTGGCGGATTTCCTCGACGAGCGCCAGCCGGAGTGCCCTCGAGTCGTCGTGCTCGCTGCATCGCCGGACGACTCGATCGACGACGCTCCCGATCGCCGAGCCTCTCTGCATGCGCCGAGCGTACGACCGTGCAGGTTCGTCCTCGGAGCCCAAAACCCCAGGAAGTTGGGATGGGCAGCAACAGGCCGGGCTCGTACGGTTCGATCGACAGCGACGCCATCCCAGGAGCGACCATGCCGACACTTCACATCGAGCACGCCATCACCGACTTCACGACGTGGCTAGCCGCGTTCGGCCGGTTCGCCGACGCACGCCGCAACGCCGGAGTGCGAGACGAGCGTGTCCACCAACCGGTCGGCGATCCGAACTACGTGATCGTCGACTTGGACTTCGACACCGCCGACGAGGCGAACGCGTTCCTGTACTTCCTCGAAACCGTGGTGTGGTCGAACCCGGCCAACGCACCGGCGCTCGCAGGCTCACCGCGTGCGTTGGTCCTCGAGCGTGCGTCCCCTGTCTGTCAGGCTGACGTGACCCAGTAACGAGGACGAGCCTGCGGACGGACCAGCCGGCCGCTGATCCGGGTGGGGACCACCGGGGTGTGCCCACGCTGTCGGGCCCACCAGCTGGCCGAGGCCTGCTCGGTGTGTGGTCTGGTGCGGGTGGTGACCGCCAGAGCCGGCGACGGTGCCGCCATGTGCTTCGCTTGCGCCCCCCGCCCGGCCCGGCCCTGCGGGCGCTGCGGCCGGGTGCGCCCCATCGCCCGGCGGGCCACCCAGGGCGAAGCGGATATCTGCGTGAGTTGCTTTCGCCTGCCGGCGGCCATCTGCGGGTCGTGCGGGCGGCGCAGGCCGTGCACCTTCGTGGCCGCCGGGGCGCCGAGGTGTGCGTCGTGTTCGCCCCGGGCGGTGGCCGCCTGCGGCCACTGCGGCAAGCAACGAGCGCCGAGCGCCCGCTGGCCCGAGGGCCCGGTGTGCGAGGCCTGCTACCGCACCGCGCTGTCGCGGCGGGGAACGTGTGGGGGATGCGGCGACCGCCGCCGGCTGGTGTCGCCCCCCGGTGCCGGCGCCGTGCTCTGCTGCGACTGCGCCGGGGTTCCCACACTGGCCCGGTGCGCGGACTGCGGGATCGAGGACCGCCCTTACGTCGACGGCCGTTGCGTTCGATGCGCCCTGGCCGAGCGCTCAGCCCGACTGCTCGCGGGCCGCGAGCCGAACTCGTCGCCGTCCACACGCCATCGTCTCCGGCCGCCAGCCCTACTCCGCCCACAACTGGCTTCGGCGATCGGGCGGGGCGGCGATCGTGGCCGAGATCGCCTCCGGCGCCCTGCCCCTTACCCATGAGGCCCTCGACGCCCATGCTCGTCCCGTCGCCGCTCGCTACGTGCGCCAGGATGCTGGTGGCGGGCGGCGTGCTCCCCGCCCGTGACGAGGGGCTGGTCGCCCTGGAGGCCTGGGTCACCGAGCGCGTGGAGGCGGTGGGCGATCCTGAGCAGCGGCGCCTGCTGCGGGCCTACGCCACCTGGGGCGTCCTGCGTCGGGCTCGCCAGCGGGCCGAGCACGCCAACGCGGTCCGCACGCCCACCCGCCACGCCAAAACGAGGTTGGCGGCCGCTATCGCATTCCTTGCCTGGCTGGCCGGGCGAGGCCGCACCCTGGCCAACGCCCAACAGGGCGACATCGAAGCCTGGCTGGCCGAGGGCCCGGCGTCCGCCCATGACGTCAAGGACTTCTTGGGCTGGGCCGCCCAGCGCAAGGCCACCGGCCGATTCGAGATTCCCGGCCCGCCGCTGCGGGAGGGGACCGCCCTGGACGACGATCAACGGTGGGCCATCGTCGCCCGCCTCCTCCACGACGACGGGCTGTGCCTCACCGACCGGGTGGCGGGCTGCCTCGTCCTTCTCTACGCGCAGCAGCTCAGCCGCATCGTCGCCATGACCGTCGACCAGGTAATCACCGATGACGACGGTGTGTACCTGCAGCTCGGGGCCGGGCGCGCACCGGTCCCCGAGCCCATGGGCTCGCTCGTCGTCGAGTTGGTGACGACCGGCCGTCCCAACGTCGGGCTCGGGTCACTGTCACCGCACTCGTGGTTCTTCCCCGGTCTCCACCCCGGTCGGCCCCTCCACCCCGGCCACCTCGGCCAGCGCCTGGCCAAGCTCGGGATCGACGCCCGGGCCGGGCGCCGGAGCGCCCTCATGCACCTGGCCGGCCAGCTCCCGGCCGCAGTGCTGGCCGAGATGCTCCACCTGCACGCCACCACTGCCGTCCACTGGGTGGCCGCCGCTGGCGGGGACTGGTCCACCTATGCCGCACAGGTGGCCCGGGACCGCTGATCGCGAACCATGTCGAATGCCCCCCGCCAGCATTGCTCACCGCAGAGGCATTCGACATGGTTCGAACATCGCTCACTACCAGTTTGGCCGCCAGCGCGTCGGATCTGGAGGTCGCGAAATGGGCCGGACACCGCTCGGCGGCCTTCACCAAGAGCCGGTACGCCCACCTCTTCCCCGAGCACGGCGAGGCGCTCGCCGCACGGCTCGAGGCGTTCATCGAGGCCTCGACGCCCACGCCGGCAGCCGACATCGTGCCCATCGACCGGGCGCACACTCCGAGCTGATGTGCACCAGATGTGCACCAGAACTCGGACGGCTCGACGCCGACAGGCCCCGAAATAGCCACTGACCGGAAAATCTCCTGGTGCCGGCTGAGTTTGTTGCGCGCGAGAGCCGGGGTGCGGGGCGCAGCCCCGCTCGGGGCGTGAGCCCCCGTTGTTGTGGTGGTTATGCGGCGGGTGCGAGGGTGACGTGGTGGCCGAGGGCTTGGAGTTGGCGGACGAGGTCTCGGGCCTTGCGGTCAGGGTCGAGGCGCTTGGTGTAGTAGTCGGATCCGAGGTCGACGTAGCGGGCGTCGGGGTCGTTGAGGAGGTGCCAGACGATCACGAGGATGGAGCGTGCGACCGCTACCAGGGCTCGTTGCTTGCCTCGCCGTCGAACGAGGCGCCGGTAGCGTTCGCCGAGGAAGGTGTCGGTCTTGGCGGCTGCGGTGGCGACCTCGCCGAGAACGCCTTTGAGGTAGCGGTTGCCCTTGCCGGTCTTGCCGGCTTTGATACGCGGCCCCGACTGGATGGTCTGGGGTGACAGCTTGGCCCACGACACGAGGTGCCCGGGGGTGGGGAACTGGGCCATGTCAAGACCGATCTCGGCGATGATCACCTGCGCTGCCCGCTCCGCGATGCCGGGGACCTCGTCGAGGCGCTCCACGGTGGTGAGCCTGGGTGCCTGGGGGTCGTGGTCGATCGGGACGTCGATGGGCAGCGACGGGGCGGCGCTGTCGCTGTCGCGCTGGGGCTTGGGGAGCGCGGCGACAAGCCGTTCGATTCCGGCGGTGAGCCGGTCGATCTTGTCGGTGCAGGCATCGATCTGGTCCAACAGCAGTCGGGCCAGATCGGCATGGTGATCATCGAAGCGACCGTTGAGGGCCTCGATCAACGCTGGTCGTTTGGCGTTGAGGCGCCCCCTGGCCAGTTCAGCGAGAACCTTGGGGTCTCGTTGGCCGGCGATGAGCGATTCGATCATCGCCCGCGACGACACCCCGAGCAGGTCCGTCGCCACCGACGACAACTTGATCAGGGCGTCCTCGAGCAGCTTCTCGAGCCGTTGCTTGTGCCGGGAACGTTCCCCGACCAGTTCGCTCCGTAGCCGCGTGTAGTCACGGAGCACACGGATCTCCCGGGGCGGCACAAAGCTGGGTCGCAGCATGCCCCGCTCGTTGAGCTTGGCAAGCCACACCGCATCGAGCTTGTCGGTCTTGGGGCGGCCCGTCACCTGCTTGACGTCGCGGGCGTTGATCAGCCACACGATCAACCCGGCCGCTTCGAGCAGGTAGAAGAACGGCCGCCAGTAATCGGAGGTGGACTCAAGCACCACCCGTTCCACTCCCAGCGTGACGAGGTCGTCACCGAGAGCCAGGATCGAGTTCGTCGTCGAGTCCACCTCCCACACTCTCGACGTGCGACGCCCCTCGATGGATGGGTGCGGCCGGCGGACACAGATCATCCCCGACGCCTTGGCCACGTCGATCGCCGCAGCGCACGTCAAGATCCGTTCCACTTCGTCGCTGTCGATCTCCTCGATATCGTTGCTGATGGGCTTCAAGGGCACCTCCCCGAGCTCGGTGGCACTGGACGAGCGAGCCCGGGGGGCCCTGGAGGGGAACGAAAGTCTGATCGGCGTGCTCATGGCAACAGTGCGTAGCCCTTCTGATCGGACCCCACGCCAAACTGATGCACGGCCTCAAGACCAAGAAGACGACGGCGTGACGGACTCGCTCAACACCATTTTCACGCATGCGTCGCGGCCGCGCAGCGGGCACAGAAACTGATGCGA